>CAZSVU010000072.1:0-18191 GCA_964610275.1 uncultured Polyangiaceae bacterium
GGCGCGTCTCGCGCTATGGGCTGGTCGCGTTCGCCTCCTCGCTCGACCAGATCGGGCCCTTCGCCCGCGACGTCCGCAGCGCGGCACGCTTGCTCCGAGTGGTCGCGGGCCACGACCCGAACGACTCCACCTGCGCTACCCAACCCGTCCCCGACTACGAGGCGGCCTGCGAGCGCGGTCTTCAGGGTCTGCGCCTCGGGGTGCCGGAGGAGTACTTCGGGCAGGGCCTCGACCCGGAGGTCGAAACCAGCGTGCGCGGTGCCATCGCGGCCCTGGAGGCGGCAGGGTGCGAGGTGCGCCCCGTGACCCTGCCGCACACGCGCTACGGCGTGGCGACGTACTACATCGTGGCCACCGCCGAAGCTTCCAGTAACCTGGCTCGGTTCGACGGGGTGCGGTTTGGGCTGCGCATCGAGCCGCCCCACGCGGATCTGCAGGCCATGTACGGCGCCACCCGCGACGCCGGGTTCGGCGCCGAGGTCAAGCGCCGCATCCTGCTCGGCACCTACGTGCTCAGCGCCGGCTACTACGACGCCTACTACCGCAAGGCCCAGCAGGTTCGCACGCTGATCAAGCGTGACTTCGAGCGAGCGTTCGAGGAGGTGGATGTACTGGCCACCCCGATCAGTCCCACGCCGGCATTCAAGCTGGGCGAGCGGGTCGAAGATCCCCTCGCCATGTATCTCGGAGACATCTACACGCTGCCGGCGAGCTTGGCCGGCATTCCGGGACTCAGCGTGCCCTGCGCGCCCACTCCCGAGCGCCCCGACCGGCCCCAGCTCCCCACCGGCCTGCAACTGCTCGCCCCACACTTCGCGGAAGAAACGCTCTTCCGTGTGGCGGCGGCCTGGGAGGCCATCTCCCCCGCCCGCGATCTCAGGCCGATCACCTGAAGCGTGGCTGTCTAGGGCCAGCCCGGAGTGCAGAGCAGCCCGCAGCTCAGGCCGACGAAGACGCCGCGGAGCGTGTCGGCAACGCTGATCTGCGCGTCGCGCTTCAGGGTGCTCACCAACGCATTCAGCGATTCGACGTCCGGCGCCAGGTCCAACGCACGCAGCTGAGCCGGGCTCAGCGCGAGGTCACTGACGCTCAGACGCACGGCCCCGCCGCTGAGCCGCGCGCTCCTGACTTCGCCGAGCAGGCTCGCGACCTCCCCGTCGTCGTAGCCCGCGTGTAGTGCACGCGCGATGATCGCCACGCCGCTGGCTCGGTGCCGCACCCCGCGTTCGTCGGGCTCGGCCGCGGGGACCCAGGCGAGATCTCCATTGCTCCAAGTCGCGAGCTCCGCCATGCGATCCAACAGTTGCTCGCTCAACGCTCGCAGCAGTGCTTGCGGGCTCAGGCGACCGGCGCCCAGCAAGACATCGCCCAAACGACGCCCGTTTCGCGCACCGACGATCAGGGCATCGTTCACCTCTTGCTCGGTCACTGCCTCCGACCGCACCAGACGCAGCCCGAGCAACTCCTCGCGATCCGTCGAAGCCACGAACTCCGGTGCGCCTTGGCGGAAGTAGATACGCTTCTGGTGCCGACCCCGTCGTGCGATGAGCAAGCCGGTTTCACGCCGGCGCGCCACCTCGAACAACGCCACGGGCAGCCAACGCCGGCACAGCGGCCGCCGCCACAGCGCGTGCACTCGCGCCGCCTCCCTGAATCGATACGCAGGCCGCCCGAGCAGGTGTGCGAGCACCGTGAGCTCGGCCGCGGGCCGGAACAGCCCGCCTTCTTCGCGGATCTGGGCTGCGCCGTCCAGTCGCCCCGTGGCCCCCAGCTCGAGCAACTGTGGCAGGGAGAGCGGCCCCACCACGGTGTTCTTGCCCACCACCACCTGGTAGCGTGATCCCACCGGACAACCCGCGGGTGGCATGTCCGACGGGATGTTGGGCTCTTGCACCACTCGCACCGGCGGGCGAGGCCGCACCGGCGGGCGCGGGCGCGGGCGCGGGCGCACCGGCGGCGGGCGTTTGCGACCCGTCTCGGCCAACACGAGCTTCGGTCGGGGCTCGCGCAGCGCTGGACGGGTCCCGCTCCCAGGCAGCACGCCGAGCTCGTGCAGCCAGGGCAAGAGCTCGGTCTCGTTGAGCCCCGCACCGAGTCGAGCGGCCACCGCCTGGACGCTCTCGCTGAACTCGATCGCACTCTGGAACCGCTCACACTTGTCCCGCGCGAGCGCCTTGAGCAACAAGCCCAAGACCTCCCGCGGCAGCAGTGACCCGGCGTCGTGCAGGGCGCTCAGGTCCGCCTCGTACATGCGGGTGAGCATCTCCATCTCACCCTTGCCATGGAAGAGTGGGCGCGTGAGGAACATCTCCGCCAGCACGATCCCGAGCGAGAAGAGATCGCTCCGCTGGTCGACATCGTCGCCGATGACTTGCTCGGGCGACATGTATCCCATCTTCCCCTTGAGCTCACCGGGGTAGGTGCGGCGGTCGACGAAGCTGCTGAGCACGATCCCGAAGTCCGTGAGCTTCACCTCGCCGGCCCGACCGAGGAGGATGTTCCCCGGAGATACGTCTCGATGCACGATGCGCAGTGGCCGGCCGTGGTCGTCTCGCGCTTCGTGCGCGAAGCGCAGTGCTCGCAGCACTTCGTGCGCGACGAACAGCGCAGCGCCGACTGGAAAATGCTGACCGCGAGCGGCCACGGCTCGCAACAGCCGCGCGCAGGAGATGCCCTCCACATACTCCATGGCCATGAAGAGCTGCCCATCGTGCTCGCCGAAATCGACGACCTGCACGATGTTGGGATGAGTCAACGCAGCACAGATGCGCGCCTCATCGCAGAACATGGCAACGAAACGCGGGTCGCTCGTCAGCTGCGGCAGGATGCGCTTGATCGCGAACTTCTTCTCGAACCCGCGTGGGCCGGCGCGGCGCGCGATATAGACCTCTGCCATACCGCCAGCACCCAACCGATCCCCCAGCTCATACGGGCCGATTCGCTGGCCGGGCGCCAAGCGCACTCCTTCCATATTCAAATCATACCGCAGCGGACGCCCAGATCACAGCGCCACTAGGGGGAATGACGGGGCTTTTCTGGCGTCGCACGCGCGGGGGTGCGAGCCCCCAGCGCGCGCTCGAAACCGGGCGCGGTTCTTGCGGCCCCTGGATTTTTTGCGATTCTCCACTTGGCTTCGGTTACGGTCCTACTGAAATGAGCAAGGTGGCAGAGCACGAACCGCGGGATCCCGCGTTGGACGGAACGGAAGAGCGTGTTGGCGCAACCGGCCGTACACGGCGTGTCGTGGCGTTGACGGGTGCCGCGTCATTCCTGGGACGCAACCTGATCGGGCTGCTCGAAGAGGACGATCGAGTGAGCCGCATCCTCTCGCTCGACGTGGAACCACCGTCCACCGCAGGCGCCAAGACGCGCATGCTCGAGCTCGACCTCACGCAGTCCACGGCTGAAGCGCGGATGAGTGAAGTCTTCGCCGAGGAGCGAGTCGACACGCTGGTTCACCTCGCCTTCCTGTCCACCCCGACGCACTCCACCGCGTGGTCTCACGAGCTGGAAAGCGTCGGCACGATGCATGCGTTGAACGCTTGTCGTCGGGCTCGGGTGCGCAAGCTGGTCCTGTGGAGCCAGACCTTGCTCTACGGAGCCCACCCGACCAATCCGAATTTCCTCACCGAGGAGCACCCGCTGCGCGCGCGTCGCAGGGAGTCCTTCTTCGCCGACAAGATCGAAGCCGAACACGACGTGCGTCGCTTCGGCATGCCCGGCAAGGGCCGCACGGTCACCGTGCTCCGCACGGCCGCCATCGTGGGGCCCACGGTGCACAACTTCCTGACTCGGTACCTGAGCCACCGCTTGGTCCCGACGGTGATGGGGTTCGACCCACTCTGGCAGTTCTTGCACGAGGCAGACGCGGTGGCGGCCTTCAAGCTCGCCGTCGACCGGGACGTTTCGGGGACCTTCAACATCGTGGGCGATGGCGTGCTGCCGCTCAGCACGGTCATCAAGCTGGCGGGCCGCATCGCAGCCCCGTTGCCACGCCCGCTGGCCAACTCGGCCATCGGTGCCCTCTGGGTCGCCCAGTTGGCGGAGGCTCCCCCCGCCTTTCTCGACTACCTGCAGTACCTGTGCGTGGCAGACGGTGCGCGCGCCCTCGAGGTTCTGGGGTTCGCCCCCGCCTACACGTCGCGCGAAGCGCTGGTGGAGTACGCCAACGCGCAACATCTACGTGACGCCAAGCTACTTTCGGAGACATCGGAGTGAAGCTGAGACGTCGACAGCACCAGGTCGGTCGGAACCAGAAACCGGGTTCGCGCAAGAGTCCGCTCGGGGGTCCGCAGCGGGCCAAGCCTCGCAGCCTGCGCTCGAGCGCTCCGGCACTGTCCTCTCCCACCAAGCGCGCCGTGGGGGAACGACTCCACTCGGACGCTCGCTGGACCCTGTCGTCGGATCCGACGGGTGTCGACGAGTCGTCGCTCGCACTCGGCGTCGGCTCGCTGATGGTGACGCCGCAGATGCGGGAGCGCGAACGCCAGGAGCGGGAGCCTACCCCGCCTGCGGATGGCAGCGCTGCCGCAGTCGACGACGGCGCATCCTCGCCGGATCTCGCCGACCAGATCCGATCGCTGGAGGCCCGCCTGGACAAGATGATTCGAGGCGCCGGGTTCGGCGGGGATCCGGCTGACGAGGTCCCACCGTCGATTCGCGAGCAGGTCGGCACGGCCGCCCGAGAGGTCGTCGAGCGCTTGGCCGCTCCCCTGCCCTCGCTGGAACGCCCCGGGTCCGACGACGGAACCGTGGTGGAGGCCGCGCGCGAGTTGTTCTCGAGCGACTACTACCTCCGGCAGTGGGGCCGCGTCGGGATGCGCAACCGCTCCGAGGACGTGGACGAGTTTGGCTACGACCCCACCTACGAGCAGCGGTTCCTGCCGATCGCGCAGTTTCTCTACCAGCGCTACTTCCGGGTCGCGGTCGAGGGCGCCGATCGAGTGCCCGAAGAGGGACGCTGCCTGATCGTCGCCAATCACTCCGGCACCATTCCGCTCGACGGCGTCATGCTGCGCATGGCCCTGCGGCAGGAGCATCCTGCCCATCGCCCGCTGCGCTGGTTGGCCGAGGACTATCTCTACTATCTGCCTTTTGCCGGCTCGTTCATCACCCGGATCGGCGCGGTGCGCGCCTGCCAGGAGAACGCCGAGCGCCTGCTCGCAGAGGAGAACGTGGTGGCGGCCTTCCCCGAAGGCGTGAAGGGGATCGGCAAGCTCTTCAAGGAGCGCTACCGACTGCAACGCTTCGGGCGGGGTGGGTTCATTCGGCTGTGTCTGCGCACCGGCACGCCGATCGTCCCGTGTGCCATCGTGGGAGCCGAGGAAACCGGCCCCATGTTGGCGCGAGCGGAGTACCTCGCTCGGGTGCTGGGTCTACCCTACATTCCGATCACGCCGACGTTTCCGCTGTTTGGGCCACTGGGGCTCGTCCCGGCTCCAACCAAGTGGCGGATCACTTTCGGCGAACCGGTTTCCCTGGCTGAGTACGGTCGCGAGGCGGCCGATGACCACGTGCTGGTGGGGCGCCTGACCGAACGGGTGAGAGCGAGCATTCAGCGCATGCTCGACGAGACTGTGGGGTCTCGTTCCAGCGTATGGCTGGGATGAGTGGGCCGCACGGAGTCCTCATCGTCGACAAGCCGCGGGGGCCGACGAGTCACGACATCGTGTCCGGGGCGCGTCGCCTCTTCGGCACGCGACAGGTGGGACACGCCGGGACACTCGATCCCTTGGCCACCGGAGTGATGGTCCTGCTGTTCGGTGAAGCCACGAAGCTCAGTGGGTATTTGACCAGCCACGACAAGGCGTACCGGGCAACCGTGAGCTTCGGAGCAGAAACGGACACGCTGGACGCGGAGGGGCGCGTGCGGAGGCAGGTGGAGTTGGGCTCCGACTGGCTCTCTGCGCCACGTCTGGAGCAGGCGCTGAGCGAGGAGCGCCAGCGCACGAGCCAGCTGCCACCGGCCTTCAGCGCCCTGCGCGTGGGAGGGCGGCGGGCCCATCGCCTCAGCCGCCGCGGCGAAGCCGTCCACCTGGAGCCTCGCAGCGTGCGCGTCGCCCAGCTGGAGTTGCTGGAGTGGTCGCCCGCGCACGCTCACCTGCAGTTGCTCGTGTCCAAGGGCTACTACGTCCGCGCTTTGGCCCGAGATCTCGGCGAGCGACTCGGGGTCCCTGCCCATCTCGCCGAGCTTCGCCGCACGGCGAGCGGGGCGTTCACTCTCGATCGTGCGGTCGTCTGGCCACCCCCCACGCCCCCTGCACTGGTCCCACTGGGCGAGACCGTGCGGCGACATTTCCCTTGCGAGCGGCTCAGCAGCGCGGGGGTTGAGCGGGCTCGCCACGGGCAGATCCTCAGCCGGGAGCACTTCGTGGACGCGTCCGAGGGGACTCGTGACGTCGAGCCCGCAGCCGCGGCGAGCACCACGCCGACCGTCGCCTGGCTGGACGAGCGAGACGAGCTCGTGGCGCTCGGCATGGAGCGCGAGCCCGGAATCTACGTGGTCATTCGTGGTTTCCGCTGTTGACTCGTCGCCCGGCCCGGCGCCCGAGGCGACCTGGCTTGCGCACCCACTCGGCCGTCCGGTAACTTTTACCCAGAGGGTGGGCAGGCGCCGCTAGCGCCTTCCTGTCACCGCGTTGGATTCAACGGCACTACAGCTCACAGAACAACTCCTCGTCGCTGCGCTGCCGGCACTGGGCGCGGCGCTGTTTGCGGCGGCCAATGCTGCCATGACCGCGCTGCCCGGTGCTCGCAAGGCGACGCTGCGCAGCGCGCTGCGGGGCAAGGCTCGCGCAGCCCTGAATCGATATCTCGAGCACGGTGACGCCATCGAGGCCCGTTGGCTGCTGGTGCGCGCGCTCGGGATCGGCGCGAGCGCGCTCCTTTTCGGACGGGCACTTCCCCTGAGCCTCGGCAGCGGGAGGCTGGTGGCCGCTGCCCTGTGCGCCCTACTGGCCTATGCGCTGCCGGCCGAAGCGGCCATGGCCATCGCCGAGCGGTCGGCCCGACGGGCCGCACCGCTGCTGCTCAGGTTGCTGCGCCCGGTGGAGCTGCTCATGGCTCCCATCGCCACACCGCTCACCTGGATCGGCATGTGGATTGGCCGGTCCGTGGCCGCGGACAAGCCGCTGTCGGCCGAGATGACCGAAAGCGAGGTCGAACACCTGGTCACCGAGGGCGAGCAACAGGGGACGCTCGCTCACGACCAGTCCGAGATGATCCGCAACGTTCTCGACTTCGGGGACCTGACCACCGGCGACGTGATGGTCCCCCGCACCCGCGTGCGGGCATTCGAGCTCGGCATCGCCGGAAAGGACTTGCTCCAGCGCGCACTGGAGGCCGGACACTCCCGGTTCCCGGTCTACCGCGAGAGCATCGACAACGTCGTGGGACAACTGCACGTCAAGGATCTCCTCACCTACGTCGCGACCCACGACCTGGCCGCGCTGCGCTTGGAGGAAGTGATGCGCAAGCCGGTGGTATTCGTACCCGAACGCCAATCGGCTTCGAGTGTGCTTCGTGACATGCGTGCCGGGCGCCAGCACCTGGCCATCGTCATCGACGAGTTCGGTGGAGTCAGCGGAATCGTCACCTTGGAAGACTTGCTCGAGGAGATCGTCGGCGACATTCGCGACGAGTACGACGTCGACGAAGCGCCCATCGTCGATCTCGGAGACGGCCGCTTGCTGGTCGATGCCGCGATCCCCATCCTCGATCTCAGCCGCTACCTGGGCACGGACCTCCCCGAGCACAACGACTACAACTCCCTGGGCGGCTTCATCGTGACTCGTCTCGGACGCGTGCCGGGTGTCGGCGCCACTCTGGAAGAAGAAGATCTGCAATTCATCGTTCGGGAAGCCGACGACCGGAGAGTGGCCAAGGTCGAGGTCGTCCTCGCCGCCCCTGCCCCTGAATCGGCGGCTGGTCCGTCGTCCCGTGCGCCGGCAGCGTGAACCATGACCGAGGTACCGAGCCCGCGACCACCGCTGGCACCCGACGACGACTGCCAACCCCTGGTGTTGACGCTGCCCGAGACTTGGCCCAGCGACGGCCTGGGACCGCTGTCGGAGGTGGCCGATCAACTGCCCGAGCCCACCGCTTCGTCACCCGGCACCTGGCTGGCCGTCTGCGACGCCGCGCAGGCCAAACCCAAGGGGTGGGGGCGGCTCTGGCACCGCGAGCAGCCGCCACGGATCCATCTCGCGTCGCGCTGCACCGCCCTACTGCTACGCGGCTACACCTGTATCTGCGCCGACCCGCAGGGCATCGCGTATGGCAAGGTCCCCGCCAGCGGCGGCGTAGCGCCTACGGACGCCCGATCTTCCGGAGTGCCTCGCTGAGGGCCTCGCCGAGCTCGATCAACCCCTGCTTCTCGTGGCCGGGCGTCTGATCGCCACGCAACACGACCTCGAGCAGACTCACCTCACGCACCAGCTTGCCGAGGACGTCGGAAGGGCACACGGAATCGTGGGTGGTGGGGTCGACCGGAATGATCTTGGGCTCGCTGCCGGTGGGATCACCGCGCGTGTACCGCTTGAGGGTGTGCTCCTTGCCCTCTTCCTTGATCTTGAACTCCTCCGGCCAGGCGTATTTCTGTTCCTTGCCGTCCTTGTCCTTGGTCTTCGCGTCGCTCTTCACCAAGAAAGGCTTGGGCAAGGGTTGCATGACCGCCCAGGGACCGAACTCGCCGCCCACCACGTACACGCTCCAGCGTACCTTGGGGTTCTCCTTCTGTGACAGGTAGTCCATCACAGTCTTCTTGGCGCCGAGGATTCGCTGCAGGGTGTCCTTCTGGCTGTTGGCGGCTTCTGCCGCCGAGGTGTACTTGAGCAGGAGGCTCTGGGTCTTCTGATTGTAGCGACCGATGCCCTTGCCGAAGAGGTTGGCGCCCTCGAACGGAATGTGGACGCCGCCGAGCGCCTTGACCGCCTCCTCGGGGTACTTGTTGCTCCCCAGCGCCGACTTGGCCGTGGCGAGGGTCTCGGCGAGCTCGTTCACGACGCGGTTTGCCTCTTCGACCTCTTTGGCCAACTGCTGAGCGCCTTCGACCGCGGCCTTTGCACCCTTGTTGGATTCGATGCGTCCGCCGATGGTGAAACCCATGAGGCCGCCGATGGCCGCCATGGCGATGGCCAGCATGAGGATTCTCGCCTTGCCCTTCTTCTGAGCCTGGACGACCTCCTGGCTCATCTCGACCTTGAGCGTCTGCTCCTGCTTCTCCGGAGCATCCGCCGCCGAGATGGCCGCGTAGGGGTCGCTCGCGTCGACCTTCGGGGCCGCTCTGGGCGGCTGAGTCCCGAACGTGGGCGCCGGGATCCCGACGGGCCTGGGAATGCCGACGGGTGGCGGAACCGAGGGTCCACCCTTGACGGTCTTCTTGCCGAGCCGAGCCTTCAGGTCGATCTTGCGCTTCTTGTCTTCAGCCATCGCGATCTTCGCGGCCAGGGGGTTCGGCGGTGCGCGGGGCGCCCGGCCTCTGGCGGCGGACGGGGACACTAGCGGTCCATCCACCTCCCGGCAAGATTGAACTGTTCCGGCCGGTCGGCGTGACATCCCGGCAGCTCCGACTCGTTGGACACGCCCGCGACACGCCCGCGACACGCCCGCGGTGCCGCCGCTTGGTGCTGACCGAGGCACCGCTCTGGACGCGAAGCCGGTCCCCGGGCTAGATGGTTGGCCGGGGATGACGCGACTAGCAGTCGATACGATCGAGGTTCAGGCCAACGATGGGACCACGCTGGCCGTCCACGACACGGGCGGGACGGGCCTGCCCTTGGTCATCGCGAACGGGCTCGGCGGACCGCTCGCAGCTTGGTGCCACCAGGTGGACTACCTCCGGGACCGGTACCGGATCATCAGCTGGGACTACCGCGGCCTGTATGCGTCATCCCGTCCCCCGGGGGATCCGCCGCACCTCGACGTCCCGTCGCACGTCGGCGATCTGCTGCGGGTGCTCACCTCGCTCGGGGTACGGCGAGCCGCCTTCATGGGTTGGAGCATGGGGGTGCAGGTCATCCTGGAGCTCTACGCGCGCCATCCCGAAACCGTCTCCCACCTGGTGCTGATCAACGGCACCTACGGCAGACCGCTCGAGAGCATTGCCATACCCCTGGCCACCCGGGTCGCCCCGGCCATCTTCAAGCAGGCGAGCCGGGTGCACTCCATGGGCTCGGCTCTGCTCAGGCGTGCCACCGGCTGGCCCGAGACCGCTCTCTGGTTGAAGCGCCTCGGACTGGTGGGAGAAAGCACGGACGACGAGCTGTTCCGAGATCTCGCCATGGACTTCGGTTCGCTCGATCTCGACATCTACCTGGCCACGTTGCGCCAGATCGAGGAACACGACGCCTCACACATCCTGGAGTCCGTCGCCGTGCCCACCCTGGTGCTGGTGGGGGAGCGCGACATCTTCACCTCCCAGAAGGTGGCCGAACGGATCGCCCGCCGTATCCCCAACTGCCAGCTGCTCGTCATCCGCGGGGCCACCCACTACGCAATCTTGGAGCAGCCCGAGCTCGTCAATCTGAGGATTGAGAAGTTCTTCCGCGAGCACGGCTACTAGCTCGGCGAGCGTGATCCCATCCGACCGCCGGCCCGAAAGTCTGACGTCACGCCGATGGACTTGCAGGCCGGGACTCATCGTTTCAGCATGCGCCTCGCCAACCTCGCCCCCGAGGGGGAGCCGAGCGAGCAGAAAGGACCGGTCCCGTGCCCAAGCGTGTCGTGGTCGTCGATAACTACGACTCGTTCACCTACAATCTGGTGCAGTACGTCGAGACGCTGGGCGCCCGGTGCGACGTGCGACTCAACGACGGCACCACACCGGACGCCGTCGCCGAAGCGGACCCGGACGGGGTGTTGTTGTCCCCCGGGCCCGGTACTCCGGACGACGCCGGCGTGACGTTGGACGTCATCCGACTGCTGCAGGGTAGGTGTCCCATCCTCGGGGTCTGCCTCGGACACCAATCGATCGCACAGGCGTTCGGCGGCACGGTGGTCCGGGCGGCCCGGCTCATGCACGGCAAGACCTCGAGCATCGAGCATGACGGGCGCAAGATCTATGCGCTGCTGCCCTCCCCGTTCGAGGCCACGCGCTACCACTCGCTCATCGTCGACCCCGACACCCTGCCCGACTGTCTCGAGGTGACGGCCAGGACGCCGGAAGGCGAGATCATGGGGATCCGGCATCGCACCCAGGCGATCGAGGGGGTGCAGTTCCACCCCGAGTCCATTCTCACCGAGCACGGCATGCAGCTCATCCAGAACTGGCTGGAGGCACTATGAGCGACGACCTGCGTTTTGCCGACGTCTTCACGGAGCTGTCGGGCCCCGATGGCATCAGTGCCGCATCCGTGCGCCGAGTGTTCGACGCCATCCTGGCTGGACAGTGGACCCCGGTCCAGGTGGCGGGATTCGTGGTGGCGCTCAGGCTGCAGGGCGAGCCACCCGACGTCATCGCCGCAGCAGCCCAGGCGATGCGGGCTGCCATGGTGCCCGTCGATCACGGCCTCGAACGCTTGCTCGACACCTGCGGCACGGGCGGCGACGGCCAAGGGACCCTCAACTTGTCGACCGGCGCCGCCATCATCGCCGCTGCCGCGGGCACGCCGGTGGCCAAGCACGGCAACCGGGCCGTATCGAGCCAGGCCGGCAGCGCCGACGTGCTCGAGGCTCTCGGCATCCCGCTCGACGTCCCGCCGAACCGCGCGGCGTCGATTCTGCGAGAAGTGAACATCGCGTTCTTGATGGCGCCCGCGCATCACCCGGCAATGCGGCATGCCGTGGTGGCACGCAAGGAGCTCGGCGTGCGAACCATCTTCAACTGCCTGGGACCTCTGGCCAGCCCCGCTCGCGTCACTCACCAGTTGGTGGGGGCGTACGACGACGCCCTGCGCGAAACGTTCGCCAAGACGCTGCGCGAGCTGGGAACGCAGCGCGCCTGGGTGGTCCGCGGGACCGATGGGCTCGACGAGGTCAGTCCATTTGGCCCGACGCGGGTCACTGAGCTCAGCGGGGGTGAGATTCGAGAGCGGACCGTCACGCCAGAGACGTTCGGGCTGACCCCCAGCCCCGCAGGAGCGATCACCGGCGGCGACGCAGCAACGAATGCCGAGACCCTGACGCAAGTGCTCTCCGGCCAGGCGCACCCTGCCACCGATGCGTTCCTGCTGAATGCTGCCGCTGCGCTGGTGGTGGCCGAAAGCCTGGAGCCGAAGGCGGCGCTCGAGCACGCACGCCAAACGCTCGCCTCGGGGGCAGCGCTGCGCACTCTGGAGCGGTGGCGCGAGCTGGCGCAGGCCAGCAGGTAGCCGACCATGAGCCTGCTCGAGCGCATCCTCGCCGCCAAGCGTGCCGAAATCGCGCGCCTGCGCCAGCGTCCGTTGCCGGAGCCCCCTCCGCTGCGGACGCTCAGCCTGCGGCGCGAAGCCGGTGAGCCCTTGCGGCTGATGGCCGAGATCAAGCGTCGGTCGCCGTCCGCCGGAACGCTGTCCACTGAGCTCTCGGTCGGCGAGCGTGCGGCCGCCTACGAACGCGGTGGCGCCCGATTGGTCAGCGTGCTGTGCGATCGTGAGTTCTTCGATGGCGACTACGCACATCTGGGGGAGGCGGCGCGGGCGTGCTCGCTGCCCCTCTTGTGCAAGGACTTCGTCATCGACGCATGGCAGTTCGATGCCGCCCGGGCCTGGGGCGCTTCGGCGGCCCTGATCATCGTGCGCTGCGTCTCCACGGGCGAGCTCGGCGAGCTGGTGGCGGCGTGTCGAGACCGGAACCTCGAGCCCTTCGTGGAAGTCACCAACGAGGACGAGTCGGAGGCGGCTCTCGGCGCCGGCGCAACCCTCGTGGGCGTGAACGCCCGCGATCTGGATACCCTGAAGATGGACCCCGATCGCGCAGCGCGGGTGCTGGCCCGCCTCCCCAGCTCGGTCACGTCCGTCCACTTGTCCGGGCTGCGCACGGCTGGTGACGTGGTCAGGATCGCGAACACCCCCGCGCACGCGGCCCTCGTTGGCGAAGCGCTGATGCGCTGCGACGACCCCGAGCCGCTGCTGCGCGCCATGGTCGCGGCGGCCGGATAGGCTGGGCCACCTGCGCTGGGCCACCTGCGCTGGGCCACCTGCGCTGGGCCACCTGCTCTTGGCCCGGGGCAGCCTCAGGCCGTAGGGTGCCAGGGTGAGGCTCGACATGGCCGTCGACCTGTTCCTGGACCACGCGCGCGTGGAACGCGGCCTTTCGCGCCACACTCTGGAGGCGTACGCCCGCGATCTGGGGAAGCTGCTCGAATTCGCGCTCGAGCGCCAACGGACGCTCGTCGCGGATTTGGACTTGGGGCTGGTGACGGAATGGCTCGCCTCCCTGGCCAGGTCCGGCCTCGGGCCTCGCAGCACGGCGCGACACCTGTCTTCGGCCCGCGGCCTGGTACGTTTCCTGGCGCGCGAGGGTGCGCTCGATGCCGATCCGACCGCTCTGGCAGCGCGTCCCCGCTCCGGGCGCCGCTTGCCTCGAACGCTGGGCGAGCATGACGTGGTGCGACTCATCGAAGCACCCGACGCCACCCGCCTGCGCGGTCTGCGCGACCGAGCCATGCTCAGCATGACCTACGCCGCAGGCCTGCGGGTGAGCGAGCTCATAGGCTTGAAGCTCGGTGACGTGGACACCGCCGCCGGAGTGGTGGCCGCACTGGGCAAGGGGGAAAAGCGCCGCCTGGTTCCCCTCGGTGAGATCGCGCTCTACCACCTGGACGCGTATCTGCAGACGCGTCGCTCGAAGCCGACCAAACGCCTCGACCCCACACTCTTCCCGTCGCCGCGAGGCGGGCCCATGACACGCCAGGCTTTCTGGAAGATCGTTCGCAGGTATGCCCGGGCAGCGGGCATCAGCGGCTCGGTGCACCCGCACCAGCTTCGCCATTCGTTCGCCACCCACCTGCTGGCAGG
This sequence comes from uncultured Polyangiaceae bacterium, assembly GCA_964610275.1. Lineage (GTDB taxonomy): Bacteria > Myxococcota_A > Polyangia > Polyangiales > Polyangiaceae > JAFGBI01. The sequence goes on from CAZSVU010000072.1 coordinate 13,935, forward strand.
CGGGGCCGACCTCCGAAGCGTGCAGGCGATGTTGGGACACGCCGACGTCTCGACCACCGAGATTTACACCCACGTGAGTCGCGACCACGTGCGCGCAGCCCACCGGCGCGCACACCCACGCGGATGAGCCCAAACCGGCCCGCTAGCCCAAATACTGCCCAAACCACCAGCAAGCGGTTGAACGTGCTCGACAAGTGAGCTAGGTTCCGCGCCCCCGAGATGGCTAGAAGCGAGATTACCGGAAAGCGGCGGATGCGGGCGCGAAACGTCTCGCACTCCCACATCAGGACCGTGCGCTGGCAGAAGGTGAACGTGCAGCGTCGGCGCCTGTGGGTTCCCGAGCTCGGTCGACACGTGACGCTCAAGCTCACCACCAGCGATTTGCGCACGGTCGACAAGATCGGCCTGGTCGAGTTCGCGAAGCGACACGGCTACACGATTTGAGCGCGTCCGCAGTTGGACCCCGTGCTCCCACCAGTGGTGCGGAGCCGTGCGGTCAGTTGCGCACGGCGTGCACCACCCGCTCGTCGGCGGCGCGCCGCAGTCGAAGCGGTGGGGTGTCGAGGTGCTCCGGCTCGAGGCGCCGCGCAGCAGGCGCTGCGATCACCTCGACCGGTGCCCCGGCCGCGTCACACACGACTGCAATCGGCGCCGGAGTCGGAAGGCGCTCCCCAGGGGACACGCGAGGGACGCCGCGCTCCACCGGCACCGCGCCCAGCGGAGCCTCGAGCTCGAGCTCCTCGAGGGGGAACCCGTCCGTCACCCGCCGGTAGCAGATCGCCGCAAACACTCCCCGCACGTCCACGGCGCACACGGCATAGCCGATTCCCAGATCGGATCCGGCAACCGGCTCGCGCTCATCCATGGCCCAACCCGGCTCCCGCACCTCAGTGTCGCCCAGCATCCGAGCCGCCGCGTCCTGATCGATGTCGGGAACCGCACTGAAGTCCGCCGGGGTGAGCATCCCGCCTTGGCTGGGGCCCGCCACCCTGAGCATCGCCCGCACGAACTCCCCTTCGGTGAGCGCGGCCGCCCCAACCGCCCGGATGCGCCCGAGCAGAGCCGCACGTGAGTCCGCGCCACTGCGCGTCGCCTGGCGGATCCCGGGCTTTAGCACGCTGCCCAGCTTCTGGCTGCCGTCGTACGCGTGCGCCACGAGGGCGGCTGCCACTCCGACCGGTATCCCCACTCGGGCCGCATCCGGCACGGACTCTTCGGCGCGCACCCCTCGCGGACGCTTGCGCCCGACACCGGGCTGGCGGAGGCGGCCATCGAAGACGCGCACGCCAGCGCCCACGCCCGCCACCAGCACGGAAACGGGGCCCAGCAGCACACCGGCAAACCCGCCGGCGGAAGTAAAAAAGCCGCAGAGCGCAGCGCCTACGGCAGAGCCTCCCTGGGCGAGAAAGTCGCGGGCGGCCTCCTCGGCAATCCGGTCATTCGCGATGGCGGCGGCTCGAGTGCTCATGAGCAGTGTGATTCGGTTGGGCGCATCCGCTTGGGATGGAGACTCCCGCTGGGGCCCCTCCCCTAGCCGTCCGTCTCGTCGAATGCAAAGGCGTCCGTATCCGCCCCCGTGATCTCGGCCACGGCACGGCGCAGCGCCACCGCTCCCCGCTGCGCGCCGCTGGCGTCCACCACGACGTAGGCCTCCTGGCGCTCGGCCAGGGTTTCGGCGAGACGTTCTGCAGCGCCGACCCCGAAGCGCGCGACGCCCAGGCCACGCAGCCGGGTGTAGAGCGTATCCCCGGAAGGCGGATCGCTGCGCAGCAGGTCGCGCACCAGGTGCAGGCCCGTCTCGTTGGCCACGCGCTCCGCTGCCCCGGCCTCCCACAAACCAGCGGGCTCCCACGCCCACCGCACGCCGTCCCGGGGCAGGCTCTCGGTGAGCTCTGAGAGCCGCCGGCGAGTCCTCGCTCCCGGCGTGACCGATGCAGGAGTGCTCAGCAGCAGCCAACCCGCTGCTAGCGCGTCGGCTGCACGCAGTGCGTACCGCAGCGCCGTTTCGAATTCGCCGTCGGTTCTGAGCTCTCCGACGGCGCTCGGCAAGCGCACGCTGAAGACGAACTCTGCCGGAACCTCGGCGCGCCACTCGCGCAAGCGCCGCGCCTTGGGCAGCGTGCCGGGCTCGGCGCGCACCTCCAGCAGGTCGAAACTGCGCGCGTAGCGTGAGATGTCGCCCCGCAGTCTGCTCTGTCCAATACGCAACAGCATGAGGTCCTCACGAGTCGTTGGCGTGGTCGAAGTGAAACCACTGTGTCGGGTAGATGCGGATGAAGCGTTCCATCTCTTGGCACACGGTCTCGGCGGCCCGAACCATGGTCTGCTCGTCCGCGCGCCGCGGGAGACGAAGCACTGGACCCACGTGAAGCTCGTACTCGAAGTGCCCAATCCGAGCGGCGAACACCGGCAAAATCGGGCATCCGCTGGCAGCGGCCAAGCGGAACGGCCCCTGTGGGACCTTGAAGGGTCGCCCAAAGACCGAAGTCGTGAAGGCGCGCATGTCGGCCGGCACGCGGTCGAGTTGGACCGCCACCACCCCTCCGTTCTCGAGGTGCCGGAGCAGAGGCAGCACATCGAGTGGATGCCTCACGCGCGCCACGTCGACTCCGCCCGCGCTGCGGGCGTGATCGTGCAGACGCTGAGCCCGACGGTCCGCCTCGGCCTCCATGATGACCTTGACGGAGCGATCCGTGTCGCGGGCCAACATCCGCGCCGCCGAGTCCCAGGCTCCCACGTGTGCCGTGGCCACCAGGAACCCGGATTCGGTGGCGCACACCTCCCTCAGTCGGTCGCGTCCCAACATCAGGCAACGCGGGTCGTCCGCCTCCCGACGCCCCGTGGCCAGGGCTTCGGCCAGGCAGTGAGCATAGTTGGTGAAGGTCCGAGCCACGTCGAGGTCTTCCTCGACGCGCAGGCGCGGCCCCAGGACCCGGCGCAGGTTCTCTCGCACCTGGCGCCGGCTTTCCGGCTGCGCCGCGGCGACCGCCAATCCAAACACCGGTGGGCTGTACCGAAGCCACGGTCCGGGGCCATAGCGTGAGCCGACGTAGGCCAGTCCCCGCCACAGCGGACCACCCGAGTCGAGCCCCAGGCGTGTCAGTAGCGCGGCGCGGGACTCGGCTAGCATGGGGATCGCGCTCCGAGCGGACGGTCTCCGAGCAGGCGGTCGAACGCGATGGCGGCGGCGGCGCGCACGCTCAAGTGATTGAAGCCATCGCTTCGCGGGGACTCGATCGGCGCCAGCCGAAACCGCGACTGCTGGTCGACGGCCGGAGCCAGCCCCCACCCGGTGCCGAACACCAACAGTACCGTGGGACCCGCAGCCCCCAGACGCTGCCTCGCCTCGTCAAAGGACAGGATGGCGCGGTCGCCAGCCCGCGCACTCGTGGTCCACAACTCCACCGCGTCCGGTCCTCCCAGCGCGGAGACGACGTGCTCCAGGTGCTCCACGATGCGCAACAGCTGAAGCGCCGGCTTCCGATCGGGGATCCGGCGTGCTCCGCTGCCCTCCGTCCAGTGCGTGCGCACGCGCAGCGCGAGCTCTCGCTGCGCCGCGATGGGGTGAACCACGAACAGGTCGCTGAGGCCGTAGCAGTGCGCGCTGCGTGCCAGGTCATGGAGATCCAGATTGGTGATCGCCGTGGTGACCACATCCCCGCCGCGGTCGAGGACGGGGTGGTGCAGCAGTGCGGCAGCGATCCGTCTCATGGGTCGTCCGAGCTCTTTCTGCGGGGTCCGGGCGGCAGCAGGTCGGGGCGGCGCTGCCGAGTACGGGCAAGCGATTGCTCTCGCCGCCAGTCCGCGATCCGTGCGTGGTCCCCGCTCCGCAGCACGTCGGGGACGTCGTGACCGCGAAACTCGGCGGGACGGGTGTACTGGGGATACTCCAAGAGGCCCGCGCACTCCGAGCTGAAGGACTCCTCCCGTGGGGAGTCGGAGTTGCCGAGCACGCCCGGGATCAGGCGCACCACCGCCTCCAGCACGGCCATGGCGGCCACCTCTCCGCCGGTGAGCACGAAGTCGCCGATGGACAGCTCGGCATCCGCGAAATGCCGCACGCGTTCGTCGAAGCCTTCGTAGCGACCGCACACCAGGCTCACTGCCCCGCGCCGAGCCAGGTCAGCTGCCCCGTCCTGGGTGAAGGGGGCCCCCTGTGGGGTGAGGAGCACGCGGTGCGCCGGCTGTGCTCGCCCCAAGTCTGCTCGCCCCAAGTCTGCTCGCCCCAAGTCTGCTCGCCCCAAGTCTGCTCGCCCC
>CAZSVU010000072.1:18291-28715 GCA_964610275.1 uncultured Polyangiaceae bacterium
AAGTCTGCTTGCCCCAAGACTGCTTGCCCCAAGACTCGGTCCACCCGTTCCAGCGCCGACACGATGCAGTCAGGACGCATCACCATGCCCGATCCGCCACCGTAGGGGGTGTCGTCCACACTTCTGTGCTTGCCCAGTCCGTGCTCGCGGAGCGGTTCGAGATGTAGCGTCAAGCGCCCGCTTTCGATGGCCTTGCCCACGAAGCTCACTCGAGCAAACGGCTCGAACAGCTCCGGAAACAGGGTCACGATGGCGATCCGCACGTTTTCCCCTCACTCGATCAGCCCGTCGGTGCTGGCTAGCTGGACCGTACCGGTCGCCACGTCCACGCTCTCGAGCCAGGGATCGGCCAGCGGCTGCTCCACGAGCGTGCCATCGCTCTTCCGTATCACGATCACGTCCACGGTCGGGAAGGTACGCACTTCGACGACTTCACCGAGCGTCCCAACGGGGGAATCGACGCGCGCGCCCACCAGATCGCACAGGTAGTACTCCCCGGGACCGAGGGCAGGCATGGCGTCGCGCCGTGCCAGCACCGTGGCCGCTCTGAGCTGCTCGGCAGCGTCGCAGTCGTCGATCCCCTCGAGCTTCAGCAGCACGTGCTTGTGGCTGCGGCGTGCTCGCTCCACGACATATTCCCGCTCCGCGTTGGGCTCCCGCTCCGCATTGGGCTCCCGCTCCCGATTGGGCTCGAACCGCAACACCACCCGGGGCATCGTGAGCAGGGTGTCGCTCTCGGCCCAGTGCAACCGCACTTTCAACTCGCCCTTCACGCCATGGGGCTTCGCCACCCGGCCGACTTCGACGTACACGGGCCGGTTGCGTCTCAATCGACGATGTCGAGGTGAGCGCGGCGACCGAGCTTGGTGGACGCTGCGGTCAGGATGGTGCGCATGGATTGGGCGGTGCGACCGTCCTTGCCGATGACCTTGCCAATGTCGGTCTTGGCGACCTTCAACTCGATCAGCGAGTTGTGATCGCCCTCGATCTCGCTGACCTCGACACTATCGGGCTCGTCGACGAGGGCCCGAGCGATGGTCGTGATGAGTTCCTTCAAAGCCATGGTGAGACCGTTTGGTTACCCTTGGGGCGGAAATGTCAACGTCGAAGCCGGCGGCCGGAATCCCGACTGCCACGCGCAATCCCGCGACGTCGGCACTCAGCCAGCGGATGCTTCGGCCGCGGCGGCGTGCTTCTTCAGCAGGCGGCTCAGGGTATCCGAGGCTTGGGCTCCCTGACCCTGCCAGTAGTCGAGACGTCGCCGGTCGACGATTAGCTTCGCGGGGTCCCTGCAGGGATCGTACGTTCCGATGTTCTCGATGAATCGTCCGTCGCGCCGGCTCCGCTGGTCGGAAACGACGATGCGATAAAACGGGTTCTTCTTGGAGCCGTGTCGGGCAAGGCGGATGTGAACGGCCATTGATGTTCCTCTGTCGATGCGGTGGGTGCCCAGACCCGAGTGAAGGTAGCACCCGCTTGGCCCCGCGCCAGGCCACTCGGGGGCCGGGAACCTAGAGGAGGTATCGCGGTTTGGTCAAGCGCCGTGGTACGTTCGGGTCGGCCGTGGCCTCTACACGCGAGGAAATACTGCGGGTACTCCGCGAGATTCTGGCCCCTCTCATCCGGGCAGACGGCGGAGAGGTTTACCTCGTCCGAGCCGAGGACGACGGCGTGGAGCTGCATCTGGGGGGCCGGTACGCGGGCTGCCCGGGCAATACCCTCACCACTCGCCGCATCATCGAGCCTGCCATCCGGGCGGTGGCTCCGGGGGTGCAGATCACGGTCACGGCGGGGGCACTGATCCCCCACGGTGCTCAGCACCTCACCTCGGAATAGCGGCTCGACCCATCGCGCCTCGCCGCACAGCCCTTTGGCGCCACGGCCGGGGCGCGCCGGCTACTACTTCTTCTTGTCTGCGTTCGGCGACGCGGGACTCGTGGCCTCGTCCACTGCCCGGTCGATGCCCTCCTTGCGGGGGCGGTTCTTACGCATCGTCGGCAGCTTCTTCTGCACGCTCTCGTCCACGTACACCACGGCGACGATCTGCTCGTGCTCCCGATTCACGACTCGAATCAGGGTGGTCCCGTCAGTCCATTGCGCTTCTTCGAAGTTGCGTCCACGGTCGTAGTCGGCCTCGAGCGTCTTGGGCGGGGACTCGAACTTTTCGGTCAGGACTTCCACCGCAGCCGAGAAGGTCGCGCCCAGGGGACCTCCACCCTTCAGCTTGTGTTCGTCGTACACCTTCCACAGGCTATCGCCGAAGAAGAAGAAGTACCGGGTGGTTCCACCCACGAGCGTGACCTTGCTCATGCTCTCGCGGTTTCGGTAGGAGTACTCACCCTTGAGCGGCGTCGCGTCGACTCCGGTTTGCTGCTCGCCGAATCCGATCACGCTGCGTCGAATCAGGTCTTTCCTGTCCTCCAACTCGGAGTTGAGCGCTTGCGTTTGCGGTCCCAGCGGCGCGCGCGCAAGCATTTCGCCGTACGCGGCATCGAAGTGCTTGTCGTAGATGTTCGCGATCTGGTGGTTGCTGAGTCCCCACTTCAGCCCTCTGGGTGCAAGCTGGATGGTCTTGGCGATCTTTCCAGCCTTCGCCTTCTTGGCCTTCTTCTTCTTCTGTGCGAGCGGGCTCGCCGGATTGAAGGGAGCCGCATCCGCGGTCTCCAATACCAGCGAGGCCGAGGCCAAACCAACGGCACCAAGGACCAGGAACGTTCTGAGCTTCATCGCTATCCTCTCGAAATCCTTGCCTGCGAACCGGGCCGGCGGCACGCTTGTCCGCGTGCACCGACGCGTCCCTCCCTTCACTCGCCCGGCGAGCGGTTCCCGTCAACCCAGTGGTTGGCGAAACCCTCGGTTCCCGGTACGTTGCGCACGCTGAGCGCAGCCGCCATGACGCATTGCGTCGTCACCGTCGGAGCCGAATCCCCCGAACCCCAGATGAATCTCCCACACCTGCTCCGCTCGGCGGCCTGGACGCGCGCCGTCGCCACTCTGACCGCCGCAGCACTCTTGGGGCTCTGCGGATGCTCGCCACCCCAGCAGGCCGAAGCGGCGGTCGACGTCGACGACCTGCCGGCATTCAGCGCCACCGAGGCGGCTCTGTTCGACGACACCATCACCGGCAACGCGTTCGGCGACGACGTGGACGAAACCGGGCCCGACCAGCAGCTGAAGCTGTCCGAGCGTAGCGTCCGGGCGGACGGGATTGTCCCGGTGAAGATCTCCACCGTGACGAGCGACACACGGGGCGACGACCAGGTCTACCAGTTGGTGCTGGTCCCCAATGGGGCGCCGCTCCACGGCCCTGAGCAGGCGGAGCCCATCCCGGTCACGGTGTCTTCCGACAGCCCGTCGTTCCCGTTCGTGCACGGCGCCGACGCCGAGTTGGTTGGGAAGCAGTTCATCTTCTTGTACAGACGGTACAATGTCGATGGCAGTGCCACGACGCATTGGCGCCTGGAAGCCGATAGCAATGAAGTTCGCAAAGCGATTGCGGAAGCGCGCATCATGGAAGAGCTCGACTCCTGAGCGCCGGACCACGCCGATGCAGTTTCGAGGTGGCTCAGTCGAGCTGAAGAATCCCCAGGAAATCGCGAAGATGCGGGTGGTGGGGCGCATGGCGGCCGAGACGCTCTCGCGTGTGGCCGAGATCATTCGGCCCGGTCTCACGACGAACGATATCGACGCGTTCGTGCACGCGGACACGGTCGAGCGAGGTGCAATTCCGGCTCCACTCAACTACCGGGGCTTCCCGAAGAGCGTTTGCACCTCGATCAACGAGGTCGTCTGCCATGGCATCCCCGACTCGCGCGTCCTGCACGGCGGTGACATCATCAACGTCGACATCACTCATATCTTCGATGGGTTCCATGGCGATACTTCAGCCACATTCTATGTGGGTGAGCCAAGCCCCGAGGCAATGCACGTCACCGAAGTCGCGCGCCGGTGTCTCGAGCTCGGCATCGCGGAGGTGCGGCCGGGAGGCCGTCTGGGTGATGTCGGTGCAGCCATTCAAGAATTCGCCGAGGCTCGACGATGCTCCGTGGTCCGTGACTTCGTCGGGCATGGAATCGGCAGGATGTTCCACGACGAGCCCAAGGTGAGTCATGTCGGCACACGCGGTCGTGGTATTCGCTTGCGCTCTGGCATGACGTTCACCGTTGAGCCGATGATCAATCTCGGCGACTGGCGTATCGAGATCCTGGAAGACGATTGGACAGCCGTGACGGCTGACCGATCGCTTTCGGCACAGTTTGAGCACACGGTGCTCGTGGTGCCCGGCGGATGCGAGGTACTCACCGCCCGGACTGACAAGCTCCAAAACAGCGAGATGTTTGAGTATTCCTTTGACGACGCATGAATTGGGGGTGTAAGCGGGTGCGATCGGCGCGCCCCGTGCGAGGTCGCTTGACGAGACGCGCTGCGCACGGCTAGCTTGCATTGCAAAATTTGACCCGGCTTCGGGTTCGGGCGTCGAATGTGTCGACAAATGGGGGCGCCGGATCACCGGCCAAACCCGGCGGACGAGGAACTGTTTTCAGCCATGGCTGCGCGAACCAGGAAGAAGGCGACCAAGAAGAAGTCCGGCGCGTCGCGCCGAAAGCCGCCGCGGCCCACTCGCAAGACTGCGGCTCGCCCCCGACCGGCCGGAAAGCGCAAGCTCGCGCGTGCGGCCACGCCCAAGAAGTCGACAAAGCCCAAACCCAGCAAGGCCGCCAAGACGAGTGCGCGCACCGCCAAGAAGGCAGCCAAGAAGACAGCCAAGAAGGCTCCCAAGAAGGCTCCCAAGAAGGCCGCAACCGCCAGTCGGCCGGCCAAGAAAGCCCCTGCTCGATCGGCAAAGACGCCGGCTGCCGCCAAGGGCCGTGCCGCCAAGGGCCGTGCCGTCAAGGGCCGTGCCGTCAAGGGCCGTGCCGTCAAAGGCCGTGCCGTCAAGCGCGGTGCCGTCAAGCGCGGTGCCGCCAAGCGCTTGGCCAAGACCAAAGCGCGGGCCAAGACCAAACCGCAGAAGAAGACCGCGGCCCGGGCCCAAGCGAAGCGAGCACGCCGTGTGGCGCGCGCGACGGCCACGCGCACTCGACCGCGCGTAGCCAAGCAGCCGGCGCAGGATCGCGTGCGCCGGGAAAAAGAGAAGGAGCGCGCAAGGCGTCAGAAGGAAAAGGAGCGCGCAGCGCGGGAGAGCGAAAGAGAGCGCGAGCGCGCCGCCAAAGAGCGCGCGCGGGAACGCGAGCGCAAGGAGCGGGAACGCGAGAAGGCCCAGGCCGCCAAGGAGCGGGAGCGCGAGCGCGCGCTTCGAGAGAAAGAAAAAGAGCAACTGGCCCGGGAGCGTGAGCGCGAAAAGGCTCGCCGGCTGAAAGCTCGCGAGCAGGCTGCACGCGAGAAAGCTCGCGAGCAGGCCGTCAAGGAACGAGAGCGCGAACGAGAGCGCAAGCGCAAGGAGAAGGAACACGCGCGCCTCCTCAAGCAACGCGAAGCCGAAAAGGCTCGGACGGAGAAGCAGCGCGCGGCTGAGCGCAAGGCAAAGGAACTGGAGCGAGCACGCGTCCAGGCCCGCAAGGAGAAGGAGCGCGAGGAACGACGCCTCGAGCGCGAAGCCGAGCGAGCGCGCATTCGCGCCCAGAAAGAGCAGGAACGCGAGGAGCGCCGTCGCGCCCGTGAAGAGGAGCGCCGCCGCATCCAAGAGGAGAAAGAGCAGCAGCGAGAAGATGCACGTCGCAAGAAGGAGGAGGAGCGCGCCAAGAAGGAAGCTGAGCGCGAAGCGTACCGTAAAGCCAAGGCGACCGAACGCGAACGCTTGCGCGCCGAGCGCGAAGCGGCCCGACGCGCGCTCGAAGGTCGCGTGGCGAGGGCGACCAAGCGCTCGAGTCGCTTTGGCGGCGGGGGGAGAGGCTCGACCACCCGCGTCTACCATCCCGACTCCATTCCGGATCAGTCCGGCACCACGCGGCGCGTCGACGGCACCATCGTCCAGCCAACGGGCCGCTTCGCTATCCAGCAGCCGCCCGCGACACCTGCTCCAGCGGCCGCCGGCGCGACCCCGCCACCAGCGCCGAGCGCAGAAGGTCCGCCCGAGTTCGCCGAAATGATCAACGCGGAGCCGACGCCAGGGCAGCCGCTACCGGAGTACCGCTCGCCAGCCCCCGCTCCGCCTCCCCCACCTCCGAGCGGAATCGACGAACGCTACACCGTCATCGTCTCACGCCTGCAGGAGACCGACACCGAGTTCCAGCGCGCCTACCAAGAGAACCTGGACATGTCGTGGATCTACCACGACAGCGCGCTGGAGGGCGTCGTCTACACCTTCCAGGAGCTCAAGACCGCAATCGATCCCAACATCTCGGTGGTGCCCGACTCCAGCCTGCAGCCCGTGTGCGAGGAGATCAGACGCCACAAGGCCGCCATCGATTCCGTGCGTGAGCTCGCCGACAAGAAGCGCATCCCGATCTCGGTCGATACCATCAAGCGGCTTTATCTCACGCTCCACCCCGAAGAGGGCGACCTCAAGAGCGTGCGCTACCGGAAGGACATCCCGCAGCATCGGCTGTACTTCCATGAGTATGCGTCCCCGGACAAGATCGCCTACAAGGTCCGGCAGGTGGTCGACTGGATCAATGGCCCCGAGCCGAAGAAGATCAAGGACCCCGTCCGGATCGCGGCCCGGGCACACTACGACCTCCTGCGCGTGTTCCCCTTCCCTCAAGACAGCGGCAAGGTCGCGCGGCTGCTGATGAACCTGCTCCTCCTCAGAGCGGGGCACCCACCCGCCATCATTCACTCGACCGAGCGACAGCGCTACTACGAAGCGCTGAAGGGCGCGCTGCCCATCATCGTGTCCATGGTCAGAGAGGCCCTGTTGAACGGCCTGTTGAGCATCGAGAAGAAGCTCGATCTGATCGACACGCGCTCGAAGCCGTTCTTCGGGTAGCAGGGGCTCGTCTACTCTGCCAGCACCGCGTCCCAGCCGGTGGCGAGGGCTAGGCGGGCCATGGCTATGTTGTAGTCGAAGGTTGCGGACATCTGCGCGAAGCGCTTCATCGCGTACTCCTTGGCGGGGTCGACGATGTCCTCGTCCTCGAAGGCTCCCACGTCGATCCCTTGCTGGACTTTCACCAGCCACTGCTTGGCGTAGTGCGTGGCGCGAGTGTAGGCGTCCAGCCTTCGGGCGGCGTCCTCGGCCTCGGCAAACGCCTGTTCCACCTCGACCCCCACCCCCCCCAAGGCGAGACGCTCGGTGGCGCGCATCTCCTCCAATTGGGCGTGCGCGTGGGCGACACGGGCGGAAGTGGGCAGGAAGTCCAACTTCCAGCGGAGCACGAGTCCGGCGCCGTAGGACAGGTAGTTGGCGTTGTCACGAACGTAGGGATTGCGTTGGTCCTCGACCTCGGCCGCTCGTGCCCACTTGGCGCTCACCCCCAGGCCGAGGTCGGGGTAGTAGCGTGCACGCTCCAGGCGCAACTGCGCGCGCCGCGCGAGCACTCCCGCGCGTGCCATGTTCACTTCGGGTCGAAACAGACGCGCCGCCGCGAGATAGCGCGGCAGCGGGCCCAGCGTGTGCGAGACCTTTTCCAGCGGTTCGTCGGGGATGTCGAAGTTGCCGCGAACCCCGGTGAGGAACCGCAAGCCGCCCATGGCCACCCGTTCTTGCCGTCGAGCCTCGCTCTCCCGGGCATCCAGCTCCGCCCGATGCATGCGCAGCTTCAAGAGCTCGATCTCGTCGCCTTCCCCTTGCTCCACGCGCTGGGCCAGTCGGTCCAAGTACTTGTCGATGCGCTTCGTCGCTTCGTGCAGCAGCGTCAGGGCATCGCGCGCCAGCTGTGCGCCGTAGAAGGCCCGACGCACGGCCAGCTTGACGTCGTTCTTCTCCTTCTTGACTGCGTGCTGCCCGACGCTGACGTTCGCCTCGGCTGCGTCCCACAGGTTGCTGATCTTGCCGAAAGTCCAGAGCGGGATCGCCCCCTCGACGCCGACCTGCCACGCCAGCGCCATGTTGGAAGTCAGCGCTACGTCGGTGTTCGGACTGTAGACGCTCGTGCCGCGCACGGTCGGGGCCAGCACCAATCCGCCGGTGGCCGTGAAGTTGCTGAACGGCGCGGTCTGCGCCTCGAGGACTTTGGCCTGCTTCTGCGACAGCCGTGCCCGCGCTTCGTGGACCTTGGGGTAGTTGCGCTCCGCCAGCGCCAGGCAGCGCCGCAACGTGTAGACGCGACGGGTGTGCACGCGGGTGCTGGGCACCGACGCCGTCGCGCCCGGACCGCCCGATTGTGCCCCTGCGCCAGCGGGCAGCAGGCAGCAGCACACCACCAGCGCCGCGACCAGGCGTCGCCTGCCATTCTCCGAACGCTGGGCCGTTCGTCGCATCGGGCCGAGCCTAGCAAATCATCGACACGGCAGCCTCAATCGCGATTCCCCAACGCCCGACTCCGCACTCCGGCCCGTTTCGCCGCCCGCCTGAAGTTGGACCGATCGAGTCCCGCCTCCCGCGCGGCCTGGGACACGTTTCCCCCAGTCCGCTCCAGCACTGCCGTGAAGTACGCGTTGTCGAAGGCGCCCAGCGCACGCTGCTTGGCGTCTCGGTACGAAAGGTCGGCGAGGCCAGCAGGTAGCTTGACCTCCCCCGCATCGGAAGGCTCCGTCGGCACCGGGGCCCACGACGGCCGCTCGAACGGCAGATCGGTCGGGGTGACGATCTCGCCCCGGCAGAACACCACCGCGTACTCGACGGCATTCTCCAATTCGCGCACGTTTCCCGGCCAGCGCTGCTGCTGCATGACGCGCAGCGCGTCCGGCGAGAACTCTCGGACCTTTCTCCCGGCTCGGGCGGCGTACTTCTGGAGGAAGTGGTAGCCCAAGAGCGGCACGTCCTCCCGCCGCTCGCGCAGCGGCGGCAACGTGATGGACACCACGTTCAGGCGATAGAACAGGTCCTCGCGAAACTTGCCCTGGTCCATGCGATCCCGCAGGTCGACGTTGGTGGCCGCGATCACTCTGACGTCGACGGTTCGGGTCTGATCCGATCCCACACGCTTGGTCTCACCTTCCTGCAGCACGCGCAGAAGCTTCACCTGGGCCATCGGCGGGAGATCTCCGATCTCGTCCAGAAAGAGTGTGCCCCGATGGGCCGCGGCGAACAGCCCTTCCCGCGCGCTGGTGGCGCCCGTGAAGGCCCCCCGCTCGTGGCCGAACAGCTCGCTCTCGACCAGATCCACCGGAATCGCCGAGCAGTTCACCGGCACGAAGGGGCCCTCGGTCCGGGGTGAATGTTGGTGGATCGCACGAGCTGTCAGCTCTTTGCCGGTGCCGCTTTCTCCCAGGATCAAGACCGTCGAGGAGGTCGGGGCCACGCCCATCGCGAGGCGATACACCTCGCGCATCGGCCGCGAATTGCCGATCAGCTCGCCGAATTTCTCCAGATGCTGGAGCCTGAGCGCCAACTTGGCGGCGCGATCGGCCAGGCGCCGATGCTCGGCCGCCTTAGCCACGGTCACCGCAACCTCGTCGTTGGACCGGAAGGGCTTGGTCAGGAAATGGTACGCGCCAGCACGCACTGCCTTGACCGCCGTTTCCACGTCGCCGAACGCCGTCATGATGACCACCTGCACGCCAGCCAGGTTCGCCTTGACGTACTCCAGCACCTCGAGCCCCCCCACGTTGGGCATCATCAGGTCGATCAGGGCGACGTCCACCTCCTCGCGCTGCAGGACGTCCATGGCCGCCCTGCCGTCCTCGGCGGTGGTCACGCTCATCCCGCGACTCGTCAGGAAGCGCGCCAAGCTCCTGCGCAACGCCGGTTCGTCGTCCACCACGAGCACTCTCGGCGGCACCTCGTCCGTGCTCACCGCCGGGATCGATCCACTGGAGCCTCTAGCCGAGAACGTCACGGCGTTCCTCGCTCCCCGCCCGTCCCCGGATCGAGCCCGCCACTACCGAAAACCGGAGTGAACAGGTGTCCACGCTGTTGGTAGACGCAGATCCGGTCTCCCCCGTCCCGCTTGGCTTGGCGCAACGCCTCGTCGGCGGCCCGCAGCAGCGCATCCTTCGCCCGCACGTCCCGCGAAGGGTACAGCGCAACTCCAATCGACAGCGTCAGGCTCACCCGCGCGGTTGGGAAGGAAAGCATACCGCTGTCCTTCACTTCACGCCAAACCCGCTCGGCCACCGACACCGATCCCGCCAAGTGCGTCGCCGGCAGGATGACCAGAAACTCGTCACCACCGAAGCGTGCCACCACGTCCACGTCGCGCACGGTCTGGCGCACCACTTCCGCCACTTCCTTGAGAACGCGGTCGCCTGCCTCACGCCCCATTGCGTCATTGAGGAGCTGGAGTCGATCCAAGTCCAACTCGAGGCACGCCAACGGATCGTGATACCTCTCCGCGCGCTTGAACTCCTCGGTGAGTCGCGAGTGCAAGTAGCGATAGTTG
>CAZSVU010000073.1:0-25743 GCA_964610275.1 uncultured Polyangiaceae bacterium
GACCTTGCTCCATCTTCTTCACCCCGGCCGGCCCGAACTCCGAGCAAGGGTGGATCGACCTGCGGAATCATCGACTTCTACTCCAGTGCGGCGATGCTCTCTGGCAACTGCCTCGAATGCAACCGGTCCCAGTTGCTTCGAAGCTCGGGCTGGCGTGGGACCGCCCACTGGACGACCAGCGCCAGAGTGCGTCCCGACAGTCGACCTTTCAGGACTCCGAGTGAGTCGATGCAGATCTCAGCCTGGTCGCCCTCGCGCGCCATGCGACCGTGCAGAGATGCCGGAAGCCGCAGTCGCAGATTCCCGGACAGCCTGCGTGCTGGAGGCGGAATCCGTTCCCCATGGCGCAAGGCGCTCTCGATGAGCATCTCCAACACCTGTCGCGCGTTCTTGGCCGCCTCCTCCAGCGTCGATCCGTGGGTCCGCGCATTCTGCAGTCCTGAACGATCATGTGACGGACGAGGACGCCAGGACGGGCCGACTTCCCTGCGGCTTTTGGGTTGTTTGGCAGGACACGGCGCACAACGTCCTTTCTGGCGCAACGCGGACAAGTGGGGCATGCTCGGCTCGTGAGTGGCCAGCCCACAACGAATGTGTCGCCGTTCCCGAGCGCGCCCGTGGTGGATCTGGATCTGGAGCCTGAGCAGGATGAACAGACGAGGGAGCGTCGTGTCATGCGTCTGGCGGCGGAGCGCATCCAGTCGGCGCGAACGCGGTTCGAGCATCTTGGCATCGTGGACGCACACGGCGCTCTGGTCTCTGACGTCTTGCCATCCGACATCGCAAGCGACTCGGAAAGCACGCTGGATACGGGCTGAGTTCGAATGCCTCGACCGCTGCAACGTGCATTGAAGTCACCGGCGCTGGGAAGGGGTGGATGACCGCCCGTGCAGTCCCGGGAGACGCTGACTCCGGTGCGGGTGACTGCGGGCCGCGACGCCGCGACGCCTCCACCCCATGAAACCCATGAAGCAACGTGATCTCGCCAGGAAGCTCATTGCGGCTAGCTTGACTGCCGCCGTGGTGGTCGGGGCGCTCGCTTGGTGGGCAACTGCCAGCCGGGCCGGACAGCGCGGGCCCCGTCGGCCCGACCCTCGTCCGCACCTGGATCACGCGCCGTTCTTCACCGCGCCCTTCGCCAAAGGGGAAGACGTCACCGCTGCTTGTCTCGAGTGCCACGAGCGGGAGGCTCGCGAAATGCGCGATACGCCTCATTGGGAGTGGTTGGGTGATGAGGAGCAGGTTCCGGGCACGGAGCGGCGCCTGCGCATGGGCAAGCAGAACCTCATCAACAATTTCTGCATCTCCATCCAGGGCAACTGGGCGGCCTGCACCAAATGCCACGCTGGCTACGGGTGGCGGGACGAGCACTTCGACTTCGACGACCTGTCGCACATGGATTGCCTGGTCTGTCACGACCACTCGGGCACGTATGCCAAGACCCAGGCCGGAGAGCCCCGCGAGGACGTGGACCTGCTCGTGGTCGCCCAGAGCGTGGGCAGCCCCACGCGAGCTGCCTGCAGCTCATGCCACACCTATGGCGGCGGTGGCCTGGCAGTGAAGCACGGGGACATCGACGCGACGCTGGAAAACCCCGACGAAACCGACGACGTACACATGGGGCGCGCGGGCATGACGTGCATCGACTGCCACGGCGGGAGCGGGCACGACATCCGGGGCAAGCTCATCGCGGTCAGCACCAACCACGATAACGGCATCGCCTGCACCGACTGCCACAACCAGCAGCCGCACGACGACGCGCGCCTGGACACCCACACCGAGCGCATCGCCTGTCAAAGTTGCCACATCCCGACGTTCGCCAACCGCATCCCGACGAAGATGTGGTGGGATTGGTCGAAGGCTGGTGACGATGCGCGCAAGGATGACATTCACCACTACTTGAAGATCAAAGGAGAGTTCCGCTACGAGACCCATGTCGTCCCCGAGTACTACTGGTTCGACGGCACCGCGGGTCGCTACCTCGCCGGCGACCGGATCCCCGATGCAGGACCGGTGCAACTCAACCGTCCCCGGGGCGGACCCCGCGGACCGGGAGCGAAGATCTGGCCGTTCAAGGTGCACCGCGGCAAGCAGATCTTCGACACCCAGCATCGAACCCTGATCGTGCCGGTGACCTCCGGTGACGGCGGCTACTGGCATGACTTCAACTGGGACCAGGCGGCGCGGCTGGGCAGTCGGTTCAGTGGCATCCCCTACAGCGGGCACTACGGGTTCGTGGAGACGGAGATGTACTGGCCGATCAATCACATGGTGCAGCGCCGAGACCGAGCCCTGCATTGCGTGGACTGCCATGGCGCGACTGGGCGGATGGACTGGCAGGCGCTCGGCTATCCGGCGGATCCCATGGCCCAGGGGGTGCGGCGATGAAGGCCACCGCTGTCTGGGTCGGGGTGCTCACCGGCGCGCTGGTCAGCACCGCTCTGGCCGTGCCGGCGCGCAGCGCCGACACGATACACCCCGCCGTCACGCTTCGGGATGACCAGGACGTGCCGGTCGGTGAGGACGTGGCCCGAGCTGATGCCGAGCGCTCCTGTGACGGATGTCACGATGTGGACTACATCCTGACTTACAACACGCATCGGCAGCACGGAGTGGAAATCGACTGTCTCGACTGCCACCTGGGCGGAGACCCCGAGTCGTTCGAGCCGCAGGATTTCGACGCGGTCGGTCGGCTCACCCGCGGTCCGACGCCGCCCGGAAACGAAATCTGCGGCCAGTGTCACGGTCTCGTGCACGAGGACCGAGCCTTCCTCGAGATCCTCCCCGAACTGGAGTTCGGCGAGATCCCGGGTCCCTATGCTCAGAGCCTGCTGACCGGCGAGGTCTTCTCACCGCAAACCCGGTCGTCCTCCTTCCTCGATCTCGAGCACAAGCAGCAACTCGCCTACCCGTGGGATGTGCACGCCGAACGGGGCATGCAGTGCACGTCGTGCCATTTTCCTGCCAACGATCCGGCTCGGGCGGATCTCGCTACCCGGGCCGAGCCGAGCCACCTGATTCGCGACCCGCGTGTCCTCGCCCTGTCCGTCTATCTCCACCAGCCCGACCACCGGCTGGCCGTGGCGAGCTGCACCGCCTGCCACGATCCCGGGCCTGCTCATCATGACCTGCCCTACCCCAAGCGGCACCTGGCCACGCTGTCGTGCCAGGCCTGCCACGCTCAAACGCTGCACGGGCCAGCACTCGAGTGGCAGGACCGGACCGTGGTGACCGCCGCCGGCGGCCCACGGATGAAATTGCGCGGCGTCGACACCGACCATGGAGACTACCCCAACACCTGGTTCTACCAGGGCTACTCCCCGGTGTTGCTGCACGAGCGGCACGATGGTTTCGACCAGCTTGCGCCCTACAACCCGGTCACGACCTGGCAGTGGGTTGCGAACGAACCGGCCGCTCCAGTGTCCGACGCTCTCGTTCGGCTGGCGTTCTTGAACGAGGACGGGGGCTACTGGCCCGAGGTGGTGGATCGTCTTGACGCCGACGGCGACCATGTCCTCGCACCACGGGAGTTGGTGCTGGACTCGGCAGCGAAGGTGGCGGTCATCCGCGAGCGTCTCGCGGCGCTCGGCGTACGCTCCCCGCGCATCGCCGCCAGCATCGATTTCGTTCCCGTCCGACATGGCATGGTGGCGGGGCGATGGGTCGTCCAGGAATGCACGAGCTGCCACAGCGCCGCTTCGCGCCTCAACGCCCCGGTGGAACTCGCGACGGGACCCTGGCCCGGAGGGGTCGTGCCGTCGCTCACCCAGGGCGCGTCGACGCTGCTGGGCGGCAGGTACGTGACCGAGACCGACGGAGTGCTGCGGCTGGCCGGCAACGAGGAGCCACCCGGGCACTATGTGCTCGGGCACAGCCGCCGTCCGTGGAGCGATCTGGCAGGCTTCTGGCTGTTTTGCCTGGCCGCCTCGGGAGTAGCCGTCCACAGTGTGGCGCGCTGGGTCGCTACACGTCGCCGCGGGCTCGACCCAACCGAGCGCCCGCGCGCACCCGTCTACATGTACTACGCCGCGGAGCGGCTCTGGCACTGGACCATGGCGCTGAGCGTCATCGCGTTGCTGCTGAGCGGGCTGAGCATCCACTATCCCCAGGAACACTGGCTGTTCGGCATGCGTTCGGCGGTCTTCGCCCACAATCTTTTTGCGACGGTGCTGCTCATCACCGCCTTCTTGAGCATCCTGGTGCACGTGGTGACGGGAGAAGTGCGGCAATTCGTGCCCAGTGGTGCGGGGCTCGCGCAGCGCCTCCGGGTGCAGGTCCGCTACTACCTGAAGGGGATCTTCGTAGGCGCCTCCCATCCCTTCGCCAAGCGTCGCGCGCAGAAGCTCAATCCGCTGCAGCAGCTCACCTACGCCGGACTGCTGAATCTGCTGCTGCCATTCCAGATGGTCACAGGGATCCTGCTATGGGTGGCGGGCACCGATCCCGGGTCGATGCAGGGAGCGGGCGGCCTGTCCGTGATCGCGCCCCTGCACAACCTCGGCTCGTGGTTGTTCCTGACCTTCGTGGTGGTTCACGTCTACCTCACCACCACCGGACACACCCCAACCTCGAACCTCAAGGCAATGGTGACGGGTTGGGGAATCGAGGAGGGCCCGACGGGCACGCAACCCGAGACCGAAGGAGCAGAATCATGAGGCTCGGCGGCGACCATTACGTCAACCCCTACCTGGCCGGAGCCATGCTCGGCCTGGTGCTGTTCATGGCTTTTTGGCTCACCGGGGGTGGACTGGGGGCCTCGGGCGGGATCAACAATCTGGAGCTGGCCGTGGCAGCTCGGATTGCGCCGGAGCACATCGACCGGAACACCTACTTCGCTCAGACCGCTGGCGGCAGTCGTAACCCGCTGGCCAACCCCCTGGTGCCGATGGTCGTGGGTGTCCTGATCGGTGGCTTCGCGTCCGGAAAGGTGTTTCGACGCGTGAAACTGGAGGTGCGCAAGGGACCGCGGATCTCGACCCGCACGCGCCTGGTGCTGGCCTTGATCGGGGGTGTCGTCATGGGTTGGGGTGCGCGCATGGCGCGCGGCTGCACCTCCGGCCAGGGGCTCAGCGGCGGGGCGGTCCTGTCCGCCGGCAGCTGGGCCTTCCTGATGGCCTTCTTCGCCGGCGGCTACGCCACGGCCTGGTTCGTCCGTCGACTGTGGAACGAGGCGAAGCCGTGATGGGCCCTTTGGCGAGCGTGCACGGGTGGTCCGCCTGGACCGTCTACGTCGTGTCGCTGCTGATCGGGGTCGGCTTCGGCGGAGCGCTGGAGATGGCGGGCTTCGGTGACTCGCGCAAGCTGACGGGGCAGTTCTACCTTCGCGACATGACCGTGCTGAAGGTCATGTTCGGCGCGGTCATTTCGGCAGCCGTCCTGCTTGGTCTGTTCAGCAGCCTGGGCCTCATCGACATGACCCTGGTTTGGGTCAATCCCACCTTCCTCTGGCCGGGTGTGGTCGGCGGGCTGCTGATGGGTGTGGGTTTCATGATTGGTGGCTTCTGCCCGGGCACCTCGGTGGTCGCTGCAGCCACCCTCAAGCTCGACGGGATCATCTTCCTAGTCGGTGTCGCCATCGGGATCTTCTTGTTCGGCGAGACCCTGCCGCTGGTGCAGGATTTCTGGCTGTCCAGCAACCACGGGCACCTGACCCTCCCGGAGGTCTTCGGGGTGAGCACTGGCGAGATCCTCCTGGCGGTCGTCGGGGTCGGGCTCGGCTCCTTCGCGCTGGCCGAACTCTCGGAGGCCAAGTTCGGTACATCGGGGGCGTCGCGCGAGATGCGCTTGCTGCCGCGCTCCGTCCTGGGTTGGAGCGGGGTAGGCCTATTGGCACTGGGCGCGCTCGTCGCGGCCGTGCTGGGTGAGCCCACCGCCGAAGAGCGCTGGGCCCGGATCTCGCCCGAGGCAGGGGCGAGGCTCGCGAATCGGTCCGTCTACGTCCACCCCTACGAGGTCGCGGAAATCACGCGCGACACCAACCTCTTCACCGTGGTGCTCGACGTGCGCGCCGAGTCCGACTTCAACCTGTTCCACCTCAAGGGCTCGCGCAACCTCTCCCTGACGCAGCTGGCCGACCCGCGCCAGGTCGAGCAGCTGGCAGGGCTGCCGGACAACACGGTCTTCTTCACGGTGTCCTGGGACGAAACGGCCGCCACTCAGGCCTGGCGCCTGCTGGTGGCTCAGCGATTGCCGAACACGTACATCGTCGAGGGCGGCATCAACAACTGGCACCACATCTTCGTGCCGCCCCCCTGCCTGCTGCGCGAGCGGGGAGGCGAGCACCAGGACGATCAGCGCGCCTTCACCTACCTGCGCGCGGTGGGCGACTGCTGCAACACGGCCTACCCGGAGGTGGCCTACAAGCAGATCCCCACCGATTGCTGGCTGGACATGACGGACGAGGCCCAGGCGCGCTCGACGGCGGGCAGCGCGCCTGTCCCCGCTCCGAGCATCGCGTTCGAGCACAAGGTCAAGCTCAAGAAGGCCAAGGCCGTCACCGGCGGCTGCGGGTGAGCTGCCATGAGCGCAGTGACTGCGCGATCTCGCTGATTGCGGGATCCAACTCCACGAGGAACTCGCTACCCAGTCCGGACGCTCCCCTGTGTCGGTGCCGTCGGGCCGAGGCGTCATGGTGATGCCCCCGCCACGGAAAAGGTGCCGGAGGGACTCCCGGCGAAGCGGTGCTCCGTGTGGTCGGCGAGCCTGTTTCCCGGCGTCGAGGTCACCTGCCTGGTTCTGGGGCCCGTGAGTCGGCGCGCCAAGCACCCTCGGCACTCGCAGCAGCCTCCAGCGCGCTGGTGCTCGAAGCGGCATCCGCCTAGCAGCCCTGCCCGTCTCGGCTGGCGCGCTGCTGACCACAGCTTGCCCCGTAGATGTAGAACGGCGCCGGGAGCCTCCCCATGGTAGGATGCTCCGCCACGGCCGGTGCTGTGCCGTGCAGAGTCATCCAGGCCATGGGAACTTCCTCGCGGGTGAGCAAGGACGACGCCGAATCGGCGGATGAGTCCGGAACCAAAAGGTCCCGAAGAGCATCCGCCGAGAGCGGGGCGTCCCCGGTTGCGAAGAAGGCTCGTCGGGCGGCGCCGCCGAAGCTCTCGCGCCCGCACGCGTCGTCAAAGGCGCCACGGCCAAAGCGCGAGCCGCTTCCGCCGCTCGAGTTGGACTCGGAGTTCCCTCCGCGCGGCCGGAAACCGCGCGAACTCGCACCACCGACCGTCGCGCCGCCGGAGGAGTCAACCCCGCCAGAGGCGCTTCCCCCGCCCGACGTGGCAGGCCTGGCAGAGGGGGAGGAGGACGACTGGGATCTCCTTGCCGAGTTCGAGGCGGTTTTCGATGCAGTGCGCAGGCGGAGCGAACCGCCCGGACAGACCCAGGCCGAGCCTGCGGTCGATTCGGTGACGACGGAGCAGGAGCTGGCGGAGCTCCGCAACTTGTTCCAAGAGATGGCCGTGCACCACATGGCGCAGGTGCGTGACCTGATGCTGGAGCTCCGTCGGTTCGAGGTCGCTGCCAGCTGGGTGGGCCTCTGCGAGCCGACCGTGCAGTCAATGCTTGATATGTGCCAGAAGCTCGACGTCCAAGACCTTTCCCCGGCGCTCCGACAGTTTGCCGCGTCTCTGGCTGTGGCCAAGTCTGCGCCGGGCGGCGTCGTCCAGGGCGAAGCCAGAGAGCAGCTGCTCGCCGCGTACGAGCGCATGATGGTAATCCTGCCGAGCGCTTTCAAACTCGGGTCGGGGCGCGAGGCCATGTTGCTCCAACTGCTGCTCCTGCAGGTCCCCGGCGTGCACAGGTACACCATCGACAAGCTCTATGCGGCCGGGTTGAATCGGTTGGACGCTTTCTTGAACGCGAAACCCGACGAGCTCGCCGCGGTGGCCGGAATCCAGCTGCCGGTGGCAGAGAGCATCGCGAGGCATTTTCGCGACTATCGCCAGCGCTTCCGCTCAGTGCTCGCGGACCCCACGCCCGCTGAAGAGCGCCACCGGCTCGCCGAGCTCGTGGCCCTTCTGCGTGTCAAGAACGACGAGTTCCAGCGCGCCAGCGCCGGTCGGACTCCGGAGGCGCGGGCCGACAAGCGTCGCCTACGCAAGGAACGGCGCCACGCCCTCTCCTCCATCTACGTCTCTCTGGCCAGAGTGGGCGAGGTCGACCGCGTGGACGCGCTCGAGGCGATGCCCGTACAACGCCAACTCGAGGAGCTGGAAAAGTACTTACGACACCCTTGATCGCGCGAGGTGGCGGCGGCACTGACTCGGACTGGTTGCGTCCGAGTGAAAGCGCAGGTCGCACTCGAGCGAAGGACGATTGCGCCGGACGTGGCTGTGACGGCTACCTCGCTCACCCGGACACCCGAGCGGCCACCTGTTCTTGCGTTTCGCATCGCGTCTCTCCCGGGCTCTGTCCCTCGAGTACCAAGTGGCAGTGTGGCCATTGGGTCGCTTCGTTTCCTTCGGACCACCAGAATCTCCAGAAGAACGTGCGCGCGGGATCGTTCGGGGAGGACCTCTGGTTTCGACTCAATGTGTTCCCGATCGCGATTCCGCCGCTGCTGGAGCGCGCCAGTGACATCCCGTCCCTGGTGCAGCACCTTGTCGAGCGCAAGGCACGCACCCTCAAGCTCTGACTGTGACGCACCAGGTTTGATGCGCGCCTTGCAGGTGCGAGTCTGTTTCCATGGGTGGTGCCAGCAGGCAGGCCGCCCGGAGGCTGCGTCGAGCAAAGAGGTCAGCAATTCGGCGTCGCGACGGTCGTCGCACGGCCAAAGGCCGGCCGTGTCACGCCCACCGGTGCGGTGGGAAGCGCTTCTTGGCGACGCAACGGCTGCGTTCTCGCCTAATCCGTGCTAGCGTCGACGCGATGTTCGGGCTTCGTCCCTCGTGGGCACGGCTCCTGGCGGGCTCCGCCTGTGTAGCCGCATGCACGACCGTCAACGTGCCATCGAATGGCGGCGGCTCCGATGGCGACGACGACTGCGACATTGGCCAAGAGCGCTGTGCTTGCACCGAAGGAGGCGGCTGCAACGAGGGGCTCGTGTGCCGGTCCGGCCTCTGCGTAGAGGACGGGGCAGCGGGCGCTGCCGGCCTGGAGCACGACAGCTCCGGTGGCAGAGCCGATCGGGACCCGACCGACGCAGGCGCGGATTCTGCCCCGCCGGACAGTGGTGCGGTCGGCGGTGCTGGTGGGGGAGGCGGGGCCGCCGGAGCCACCGCTGAGGGTATCGGCGGCTCAATGGAACCGACCCGCCCCGCCGATTGCCTGGCCACCGGCGAGGGAGACCCGATTGAAGGTGACTTCTATGTCGAGCCGTCGGTCGGCGACTGGCCAGACTGTGTGTCGGCCTGTCCCTCCCGCTACGTGCGCCAGCCGTTCGACGTCGTGCTCCCGGACGCGGACGGCGGCGGAGCGGTCGAGGTGGCCGGCGTGCGCTACGACGGACTTCTTGGGCTGCTGGATGACGATGACCACTCCCCGTACGAGGCGGACCGTGACCTGATGCGCGTACTGGTTCCAGCGGGCACGGCCGTGGAGATCACGGTGGACCCGGCCGGGCCAGAGTCATGCCTCGATCCGTATCTGACGACGCTGGATCCCTGGCTCGACGAGCCTGCGTACGGAATGATGACCGTCAACGACGACCGGGCCGAGGGTGACCGGGCGGCTCGAACGACTCTGGCCGCTCCGACCGATCAGCCGCGCGAGTGGTTTGTCTTGGTCGAGGACTCGCGCGCATTCTCTGGCGAATACCAGGTCGGTGGCAGCACATACGACTACGTGCTCCGCTTCAGGACCTTCGGCCCGACCGTACCGCAAGAGCTCGTGTTGACCGACGGCGTTGCCGACTGGTCCGGTGCGTTGGACGAGGCCGGTGACATCCACTACTACTCGTTTGTCGATGCGTCCCACCTTTCGTATCTGGTACGCCTCACAGCCAGCAATCCGCAGTTCTGCGCTCACACGTGGCAGATCGATCCAGAAGCCGCGATGAGTTGGGTCAGCAGTGGGGTGACGGCCGAGGCCCCTTGTTCATCGGTGGTGGAATGGACGACCAACCCGCTCATCTACGATCCGGATTCGGACCGGTACGTGTTCGTCGTGACTGATGCCAGCGGCCTTGGCAGCAACTCGGGTCTTGGCGAATTCACGTACGATCTTCGCGTATCGAGGTTGAACTAGTGCCCTGTCTCGGAAGTAGCAATCCATGAACCCGCTGCACCGCGTTTTCGTGGGTCTCCCAGGTGGCTGTCGGGACAGGGCACATCGGCACCGAAGGTGCCGCAAGAAAGACCAGGTGCTCTGTCCAGATCGCAGCAGAGCTGTCCTCCGCCGGGCCGCCACCCCCGCGTTCGGCCCGGCGGAGGACAACGATTGCGACTTCTGGGACAGAGCACTAGTGGCTGTCGTGCCTCGCTTGCGCGCCACGCATCTTGGTCTGCTGATGCTGGGCCTTCTGGGTCTGGCCTGTGCCAAGGTGAACTCCGAAAGCGACCCTTCCGAAACGGAACATGATGCCGATGACTGCCCGGTCGGCTCGGACGGCTGCCCCTGCACCACGGGGGGAGCCTGCGACCCGGGCCTCCACTGCGTGGACGATCGGTGTGAAGAGCCCGAGCCCACCGACCCCAACGACGAGATCGGACCATTCGACGAGTCCACGTATGGCGACTTGCCGGACTGCTATGAAGGTTGCGGGGTTCCTTACCGCGACGCGCCGTTCGAGGTGCAGATCACCGCGACCGAGGGTGAGACCCGGTTCACGGTCAACGGCGAGCGCCGCTCGAGTCTCATCGGCACCATCGACGGGGAGGACCACTCCAGCGGCTGGGGCTACGACCTCGACATGGTGCGGGTGCGGATCCGGCCACGCACGCTGCTCGAGATCCTGGTCGAGCCGACGGCTGACTCGGAGCTAGACCCGTACGTGTCGACCTACGATCCCGTGCTGATTCCCATGGCCCCGTTGAACGGTTGGCTCACTCAAAACGACGACGCTTCCGAAAATGGGTCTGCTGCCCGAACCGTGATCGCCGCACCGGTCCTGGATGAGGAATCGTGGCTGGTGGCAGTGGACGACGCGCGCAACGTAGCTGGCGCGGGACCCGAGGGCGGCCCCAATCACCGCTATGAGATGAGCTTCCGGGTCATCGGCGAGGTCGAATTCATCGAGCTCGCGCTCGGAGGGGATCACACGAACGACAGCCGAACCGGGATGGAACTCGAGCGGGCCGGCGACCTTCACTATTACCGCTTCGTGGACCCGGAGCACCAGAGCTACCTGGTGGAGTTCGACGCGCACAACGACGCCTTCTGTGGCCATGTCTGGCAGCTCGATTTGCTGGAAGGCGTGGCCTGGACCGCCGAAGGTGTGAACGATGACGATCCGTCGGACGGGTGCACCCAACACCTCGAGTTCGAGACTGCTCCAGGTGCTGTCCATCCAGACACGGACGAGTACGCGCTCGTGGTCACGGACTATGCGGGCCACGGGAGCAATCTCGGCCTCGGCGCCTTCGTCTACGATCTATCCCTCACGCTGGTCGAGTGAAGGACCTGAAGCCGCGGCTCGCTCGCAGCGAACCAGGTCAATGGCCGCGCATGTGAACGGTCGGGTCGGCGGTGCTGATCCGCACGTACTCGCTCTGATCCGCAGTTCCGAAGACCACCTTGATGTGGTCCGGCATCGGGATGATTTCGATGAAGCTCGGCTCGTCCGGCTTGGCCAGAAAGGCGCGGTAGAACGGCGCGTACCCACCACTATCGGTGGGCACCAGCCACACGTAGTTCAGCTGACGGGCGTCCCTCTCATACCAGGCAACGTGCACCTGCCCCGCGAGATCCACGCGGAGGTTGAAGACCACGACGCGGTGCAGGACGTCGATGGGGAACTCGTGACCGTCAGGGGAGCGATAGTAGAGGTGCTCGTTGTGATCGAGAAAGAGGCGGTGGACCGTGCCGCTGCGGTCATAGGTCTCCACCGCCGGACCGTCGTGGGTCCACAATGGATGCCCAGGGAGATCACCGTTCGGCTCGGCCGTGAGCGGAGCATCGAGGACTCGCTCGGACTCACGCGGCCGGGCGGGTTCGGGGAGGCGAGCTTTTCATCCAGCAGCGACGGACCCCAGACGCGGATCTGGAGCGGCGAGGGGCCCTGGCTGCCTGCGGCTTTCCACGCGCGCACGCTCGTTCGGGAGTAACCCTTGCCCTCGCGCGGATGAACGATCCGGGCCCCGTGCCAGACACGCGGACCCTTGGGATTCGGGGGCGGAGCGACCGCGCGCTGGGCTGCCTTCCCCTCGTGCGGTGGTTCAGAGCCGGTGGGGGCGGGCGCGGGCGATGCCTTGAGCGCACCTGGCGCCTCGGCAAGCTCGCCAGGCCGCTCCCGTGCACGACGGGGCCGGCGCGGGCGTTCAATCTGCGTCCCCGGCCTCGATGCTCGCAGTGCAGACGGTGCCGGTCGATCTTCGGAAGACCCGACCAACGTGGCATACGAGAGCCAACTGCCCAGGAGAGCCAGCACGGCCAGAAACCCCCAGATAAACCGGCCCTTCAGGACTCGCTGTTCTCGACCGGTTTGCGTGGCGATCTCAGATGGTAACCGATGGTCCACACGATGCCCACGAAGATGGCGAGGTCGGCGACGTTGAACGACACTCGCACCGGTGTCACCAAGAGGGCGCAGTCTATCACGTGCCCGTGAACTGCGCGGTCGAATCCGTTGCCGAGCACGCCAGCCAACACCAGGCTCAGGGCCTGGGCTTCGCCGCTTTGCCGCGACCTATGGATCAACCAGCCGACGAACAGCGCGAAAAGCAAGGATCCGCCGAGAAAGACCCAGGTCGAGGCTGGAGCCTGTGCCCCCTCGAGGGCGTCCAGAAAACCGGCCTGATTCCTGTTGGCCCGCGCGTACAGAACGCCTCGCAAGAGCCGAACGGCCCCGCGTTCCCCCATCGGCACGTAGTTCCAAACGAGCTCCTTGCTCAGTCGGTCCGCTGCGAAGACCACGACACTGACGATCGCCACCAGTCGCGCTTTCGCGCTCAGTCTTCCGCGCGCGCTCCACAGGGTAGCGAAACGCGCGCGAAGACCCGACCGTGCGCTCGAGTTCAAGGATCGGCCGCAGACTCTCAGGCTTCTTCGAGCCACTCGCAGGCGATCTCGACGTACTCCTCGAGAGCCTCACTCCGGTCGCCGGAGAACTCAGTCGTGCCCCAGCGCGCCGGGAAGCACTCGAAAAGGTTCCAGCGCTTGATCTCGCCGTTGTCAACTTGGCCGGTATCGTCAAGCAGGATCACGGACACGCTCTTGCGATTGTACTGCCCTTGACGAAGAGCCTCGAACCAGTCGCTCAGCACGGTCGTGGCCATGTAGCCTTTCGTGAGCACCACATTCGAGATGCCCTCACGACCAGGACGCTTGCGGATGGTGTTGTCGTCCCCATCCTGCCACTCGATGATCTCGGTGTACGTTTCGAGCCCCGAAACCGCGTTGAACGCGCCTGCTTCCACGCCTTCGATCACAACCGCGAAGTTGTACGCGCCGATGTAGTCGCCAAAATGCTCCTGGCGACGCGTGGGTGCCATGGTCACCACACCACCGAGAATCAGAGCCAACGGAATGTAGAGCTTCTTCATCGTTCCTCCTCGTGAGCGCTGCTCATGGACGCTAGATCCGCCAGGTGTCCCGACTGACCCAAGAGAGCCGACTCTAGGTAGATCTGGACCGCATGGGCGTCAACTCACGGTACGCGGGAACCCCCTTGTCAGCGGAATCTACGAGCGAGAGACCGGGATTTATCCGTTCAGAGTGGCTCCCTCGCGGTCGGCGGGGTTCAAAGCTGGTGGAGCGCAATCGTGACTCCGACCTGGCTCGGCGCCCTCTTGTGTTGAGCGAGCCGGACCTCCCGGGCCCTGTCGACCCAGACGCCAGCCCTCGCTCCCAACGGTCACTACGAGCGATGCCACCTGCGCCTTCGGTCCTCCCGCCGGTTGCTCCCTGCATCGAGCCCCGCCGAGATCGGCCTCCTGGTGCCCGGGCATTGTTCACCCCCGCGCAGGCCGAGCTGGTGCCAAGGCCAGGAACGCGCTGCTCGAACGCGGTTGGACCATCACTGACGGGGGACAAGTACAGTAGTGGCTGACCCCTGGTATCGCGGGGCGGCATGCGAAGGCGGCTCCGAGCGAGAAGGCGATCACGACCGACGAGCCACTGGGCGCCGTCCCGGCCACGAGGCCATCAGGTCAGAACCGCGTTGACCCGGACGATCACCGTGTTGTCCAACGCGCAAATCATCCCCATGCGACCCTTCCGTGGCCCGGTCTCAGACCGAGCTGTTCGCCAGCCTGAGGCGCAATGGCTCGCAGCATGCTGTTCTCCGTACAGGCGAGCGTGAACGAGAACACAGCGCCGAAGCTGAACCCGGTAGCGAAGATCCGGTTCTCGTCGATGCAGAGCTCGGAGCCGAAAAGATCCACCATCGCGTGGTGTAAATCGATGTCCTCACCGTTCTCGTTCCCCCAACCGAGTCCGTTGTCTTGGTAGTTCTGACCCTCGGGCGCGACGAGGATCGCTTCGCCATCGCTCACGCTCTCGAGCCCAAAAAGGAACGGCGCCACGCCCTCTCCTCCATCTACGTCTCTCTGGCCAGAGTGGGCGAGGTCGACCGCGTGGACGCGCTCGAGGCGATGCCCGTACAACGCCAACTCGAGGAGCTGGAAAAGTACTTACGACACCCTTGATCGCGCGAGGTGGCGGCGGCACTGACTCGGACTGGTTGCGTCCGAGTGAAAGCGCAGGTCGCACTCGAGCGAAGGACGATTGCGCCGGACGTGGCTGTGACGGCTACCTCGCTCACCCGGACACCCGGAGGGGGGCTCCGAAGACCGGCGCGAGAATCGCGCTCGCTGATTTGGGCCGCGATTCTCACCTCGCCCGGCACCGAGACTGCCGGATACATCTGTCGAATCACCGGGGTCCATTCTGAACGAGCCGCACCTCCGCCGCGTCCTTCATCGCGAAGCGGCGTGAGTTACTGCGATGGGTTGTCGGGCACTGCGGGATCCACCCCTGCCGCGCCGGCCTCCGCTTTGACGTGGAACAGCGAGGTCGTGTAGCATCATCACGTGCCCAAAGGACATCCGGCTCCCGTGAAGCGGCGCGTTCCGACGGGAAGCGGGCGTCTGATCAAGCATGCCCGAGATCTAGTTTCTTCCGCGGCCGACCACGACGAGGCCCTGAAGAAAGCGCTTCGGCTGCTCCAGCCGGTTCTCGGATCCGACGCCGTCGTCGCGCTCCTGTTCAATGATCAGGACCATGCGTTCCGGATCACCGAACAGTGTGGCCTCTCGGCGAAGCAACGTCGCGGCCTGAGCGTCATCCTTCCTTCCGTCCCCGATTTCGGCGACCGGCCAGGATTCCCAAGCCTACCGGCCAAGAACAACGGGGTCGTCCTCATCTTCACGGAGGCCGAGTCCCGGCAAAGCGGGATCAGCTCGGCTTTCCTGTACTACGTCGTCAGATCCAAACGGATCGTCGGTGCGCTGGCCTTCTGCCGGGAGCAGGGGCAATTCGACAAAGCCTCGCTCACGGTGCTGGATTCCGTCGCCTCTCTCCTCGCCCTCCTGGTCGAGAACAAGTTCTACAAGGAGAAGGCGTACGACATCGCCGGATTCGTGAACCTGGACGGGTTGACGGGGCTCTACAACCATCGGTATTTCCAGGAGAACCTGTCCAACGAACTGCTGAAGTCCCGGAGGTTCAGGTACAAGGTCTCCCTGTTGATGATCGACGTCGATCACTTCAAGCGCTTCAACGACAAATACGGCCATCCTCGAGGTGATTCGACGCTGAAGGAGATCTCGCAGATCATCAAGAAGACGATCCGGGCCTACGACGTCCCGGCCCGGTACGGGGGCGAGGAGTTCGCCGTCGTCCTGCCCCATGCCGATCACGACCACGCGCTCCGGGTGGCGGAGCGCCTGCGAAAAGCCGTCATGGCTCATCGTTTCCCGGGACGCAGGGCCCGCGAGCGTCTGCAGTTGACGATCAGCATCGGGGTGGCCTCCTACCCGGCCAACGCGAAGACCAAGGCTGAGCTCATCGACCGGGCGGACCAGGCGCTCTACCTCGCCAAATCCGACGGGCGCAACCGGGCCTGCCTGTCGCTGGCCAGTTCCTCGGATCTCATCAAAGTCGGGTTCTGCCCGGCCGCGTTCACGAGCCCTTACTACGGGGACGTCCTGGCCGGAGTGGAGGACGTGGTCAAGGAGATCAAGCGGATCGAATTGTCGGTCCGCGCCCCTGAGCACGAGTCGGACTACCCGGCGCTCAAAACCTTGTTCCGACAGTTTGTCCGCGACAAGCCCGATGCGATAGCGGTCTGTTCGCAGTCCCCGACTGCCGTGCGGGATCTGCAGATCCTCCACCGGGCGAACATTCCTGTGTTCTTCTTCAACGTGCCCGAGAAGATCGGCGATCGCGACATCCGCTCGTATGTCGGGTACGACCAGCAGGAAGCCGGGAAGACCGTGGGAAGTTATCTGGCGAGATTGCTGAGAGGCCGCGGCCGCCTGGCTGTTTTAGAAGGCCTTCCGGAGCCGACCAACCGCCTGAGGGTGGCCGGCTTCAAGAAGGCGCTGAAGGCGTTTCCGGAAATGGCCATCGTCGCCTCGGAGCAGGCCGACTGGATGCCGAGCCTGGCCCGCAAAGCGACGGAGAAGATCCTCCGCCGGCATGGGGATCTCGACGCTATTTTCGCGGTCAGCGACGCGATGGCTCTGGGTGCGGTCACGGCCGCGAAGGCCCAGGGCAAGCTGGGCCGCATCTTCATCGTCGGGCTCGACGGAACAGGGGGGGCTCTCCAGTCGATCAAGGAAGGAGAGCTGACGGCGACCCTCAGCACCAGTCCGCGGGAAATGGGCCGGATTCTCCTGCGGACGATCCTTCGCAGCCTCATCAAGGAAGAGAGGATCGCACGCCAGATCTATTCGCCCATCAACATCGTAACCCTGGAGAACGTCGACCAGGCGTTGAATCCCTGAATCGGCGAGCGCGATCGTCGAACGGTCTTGCGAGCACCCAGCAGGGTGAGGGTTCGCAAGACCTCAGAAGGCAGCAGTCGTGCTCGAACCAGATTCCTACTGCACCTTCGGGGTGTTCCCCAGACCCCGCCCCATGCGGGGGGCCCCACCCCAGAACCGCTGCGCCAGTTCCCGGCGCATCTAGCGCCGGGGACTACCTACCGGGACAGGGTCTCAATGAGGCTGGACGTCGAACCTGGCCCTCTGGCGGATATCGGCCGAGGACGTGCCGATCATGAGCTCGTAGTGGCCCGGATCCACGACGTCGCGCCCGGACGCTGCGTCGTAGTGCGAGAGAGCGTCGACTGCGAGCTCGATCGAGACGTGCGCCTCTTTGCCGGCGTCGAGGTCCACACGCCGGAAGGCACGCAGCACCTGCTTGGGGCCACGGGGCGGTCGCACGTAGACCTGGGCGACTTCGGCGCCTGGCCGAGCTCCAGCGTTCGTGATGTCGAACTCGATGCGGATCGTGCCGTCCTGCCGCACCGGGCTCGGGAGCAGCGAAAGGTGGTCGAACTTGAACTCGGTGTAGGAAAGGCCGTGCCCGAAGGGAAAGGCGGGCTCGTTCGAAAGATACATGTACGTACGCCCTTTGCGGACGTCGTAGTCCTCCATCGGCGGAAGGTCCGCGAGCGATCCGTAGAACGTGATGGGTAGCTTTCCGGAAGGATTGGTGTCGCCGAAAAGGACTTCGGCGATCGCGGTCCCTGTCTCTTGGCCCGCGTACCAGGCCTGGAGGATGGCCGGTGTGCTCTTCTCGCGAGGTGTGAGCACGAGCGGGTTGCCCGTCAAGAGGACGAGTACCGTTCGCGGATTGGCCCTGAGCACGGCCTCGAGCAGCTTCGACTGATTGTCGGGAAGGGAGAGCGAGGGGAAGTCCTTCTCCTCGTCGGCCGCAAGTGCATCGACGCCCGCGAAGAAGACCACGGCATCGGATTCGCGCGCCGCCTTGACGGCGTCAGCAGTGCCATTTTCGATGAATGCATACGAGAAACGAAGCTCCGCACCGCCGCCGCGCTCGTAGTACTCGAGCACGATGTCGTAGGAGCGGCCCGCTTCGAGCGTCATGACCGCGCCCCGAGCTCTAGGGGCGTGATCGGTCCAGTCCTCGACGATGCGCTTGCCATCGAGCCACAGGCGATAACCGTCGTCGCCCGTTATCGATAGCAGATAGTGGCCGGTCGCATTCGGTACCAGTTTTCCGGTCCATCGGACCGAGAAGTCGTCGGACGGCAGGCTGGTCGCGGGAGAACCGTTGCCCCAGGAGAAGTCGAGGCTGGAATCGATTCGACTCAACGCGGGCGCGTTGGAGAGGGTGCGGTTGGCGTAGTACTCACCGCGCAGCCCAGGTTGTCCGTCGGGAGCGCGCAGTAGACTTTCGGGCACAGCGGTCGTCGGGACGCCCGCGCCGCTCGGCAGCGCCGTGCCAGCCACGAACGAAACGGTCGTCGCGCTGCCCGCGCGCCGCACGATTCCGTCGCGGGGCGTGACCAGATGTTGGTTCGTGCCGTGGTAGCCGGCGCTGCCGTGAAGAAACACGTCCGCTGCCGGACCGATCACGGCAAGCTTCTTGGTCTGGCGCGGGTCGAAAGGCAAAATACCATCGTTCTTGAGGAGGACGAGCGACTCGCGCGCGGCGTCGAGCGCGAGAGCGCGGTGCTCTGGACCGTCAACGACGGTCATCGGGATGGATGCGTAGGGATTTCGCTCCGGCGGATCGAACATGCCGAGTCGAAATCGCGCGGCAAGCACGCGGCCGAGCGCGCGATCCACCTCGGCTTCAGAGAGAACGCCGCGCTCCACCGCACGCGCGACTTGTTCGGCGTAGGCCTTGCCGCACTCGAGATCGCAGCCAGCGCGCAGGCCAGCGACGGCGGCTTCCTCGTCGGATTGTTTGACGTGATGACCCCAGACCATCGCGGTGATCGCGCCGCAGTCGGACACGACGAAGCCACCAAACCCCCACTCCTTTCGCAGCACGGTGTCGAGGAGCCAGCGGTTTTCGCACGCGGGGACCCCGTTCACGCGGTTGTACGCGCACATGATGCTCTGGGCGCCCCCTTCCACGACCGCAGCTCGAAAATGGGGAAGGTAATAGTCGCGGATGAGCTCCACGGGGGCGTCCGACGAGCCGGTAAACCGGGTTGCTTCGACGTTGTTGAGCGCGTAGTGCTTGGGCGTCGCCACCGCGCGAAGGTAGAAGGGATGATCGCCTTGAATGCCCTTCACGTACGCCACAGCCATGCGCGAAACGAGGAAGGGGTCTTCACCATAGCCCTCTTGCGTGCGACCCCAGCGTGGGTCACGCGCAATGTTGATGACCGGGCTCCAGAGCGTGAGCCCGAAGCTTCCCTGGTTGTAGAGCGCCCGGGCTTCGGTTGAGATGGCGGTAGCCACTCGGTGCATGAGATCGGGATCCCACGTGCTCGCGAGCCCGATCGCTTGCGGGAATACGGTAACTCCGTCGCGCCAGGCGACACCGTGCAGCGCTTCGTTCCAGGCATCGTACTTGGGAATTCCGAGACGCTCGATTGCGGGGGCCTTGTCGACGAGGAGCGATGCCTTTTCCGCAAGCGTCAGGCGCCCCACGAGGTCGCGGACGCGCGCGTCGAGCGGACGGTCCGCGTCCGGATAGACGGGGGAGCCGGCCGGCGCGGGCGCCGGGGTCGTAGAGCTCGGCGCGGGAGCGGGCGGTCGCAGGCACGCAACGACAGCGACGAGGCCAAGCAGGTAGCCGAATCGTGGTGTGAATCGCATCCCGTTCGTACCTACCGTGCTCGACAGGGGCCAATCCAGGCAGAAGAGCTGCCCCAGACTCGGCAGCCCCACTTGGGCGTGCTTGGTCGGCGCAGGCTCCAACGGGCACATTCCCGTTGGGGACCGGTCATGATGCCTCCGCTTCCTCATCAGAAGTGGAGGAAATCACTCATGATTGAGCCTCCGATTCAATAGACATCGTGCGCGCGATCAGCGCTCGGCTCCGCGGGAATATGGGGCAGCTTCGGGGTTGGTTGGCTGATAGGGAGCCGCCAGTACGGTGGGACTCTTCGAGTCGTGCGAGGGCACCGGAGATCCTGGATTCAACCCGACCGAGAATCCGGGGACCATCCGAGACATCACCGTCGCCTACAACGTCGTGCTGGACTCGAAGTGGATGTGCCTGGCGCAAATCGTGAACACCATCCACGAAAACGTCGTGTTCGAGCACAAGAGATCGCTCGGTACCTCGAGCTCAACCAGTAGCGGGACCGTTCGAGGTCTCGATCAGAACTGCGAGAAGAACTCCCAGAGCGTAGCGCCGGAATCGGGCGCGAACATGTGCCCACCTGTGTACTCGCACTCCACCACGGGGTAGCCCGCGTCGCAGTCCTGGTACTCGACGCACGTGCACGGCAGGTAGGTCGAGCCGAGGCCGTCGCACCAGCTCGGCGTTGCCGTCGTAGTCTGCGAGGAGCATCCGTTGCGCTGGACGAAATTCTGAACGGCTTGCCGGTGCCCGTCGAGCAGGGTGTCGTCGGTGCCAATGAAAGACATCATCGCCACCGACCGCGTGCTGTTTTCGCAGCCGCCGCTGGTGAACGTGTTGCCGGCCTGAGGCGCAGCGGCCCGCAGCATGCTGGCCTCCGTACAGGCGAGCGTGAACGTGAACATGGCGCCGAAGCTGAACCCGGTGGAGAAGATCCTGTTTTCGTCGATGCAGAGCTCGGACCGGAAGAGATCCAGCATTGCATGGTAAAAATCGATGTCCTCACCGTTCTCGTTCCCCCAGCCGAGTCCGTTGTCTTGGTAGTCCTGACCCTCGGGCGCGACGAGGATCGCTTGGCCGTTGCTCGGGCTCTGGATCCCAAAGTAGCCCATGCTCGCAGTCTGCTGCGCCGACCCACCCCACGGGTGCCAGCCAAAAACCAGCCGGTAGGGTTGGTTCGGGTCGTAGTTGTCCGGCACTGCGAGAATGTACTCGCGCGTCTTGCCGTTGACGTCGATGCTCGCGCGGCCGCTCGTCAGCCCGGCAGGCGAGCCGCAGCCCGCGCTCGGAACGACGTCCGTCGGGCCACTCCCTCCCGTCCCAACGTCGCCGCCCGTGCCCTGCCCGGCAGAGCCTGCGTCGCCGCCCACACCCGGGTCGCCGCCCACACCCGGGTCGCCACCGACACCCGGGTCGCCGCCGATACCTTGATCGCCACCCACACCCTGGTCGCCGCCCACACCCTGGTCGCCGCCCACACCCTGGTCGCCACCCACACCCTGGTCGCCGCCCACACCCTGGTCGCCGCCCACACCCTGGTCGCCGCCGGTGCCCGTGCCGCCACTGCCCAGGTCGCCGCCGGTGCCCGTGCCGCCGCTGCCGAGGTCGCCGCCGGTGCCCGTGCCGCCACTGCCGAGATCGCCCCCTGTGCCCGCGCCTCCACTGCCGAGGTCGCCGCCGATGCCCATGCCGCCAACGCCGAGGCCGCCCCCGATGCCTGCGCCGCCGCTGCCGAGATTGCCCCCGGTGCCTGTTCCGCCACTGCCGGCGCCACCGGTGCCCGCTTCGACGTACGGCAAGTCGCAGTCGCAATCGCTCCAGTACCCGTCATCCTGGCAGGTCCTGGTGCCGTCTTCCGACTGACCTGAGCAGACGCAGCGCTCACTGACACCAGAGTCGTCGCACGCGACTCCATGCTTGCCCTCGCTGCCCCCACACGCCGCGGCGAACGCGACACCACCGAGCAGAACCAGTCCGTGCCTCACCCAGCCATTTCGCATGGATTCCTCCCGGCCGTGCCCAGCAGTAGCGGCGTCATGAATGTCGACTTGCCGACGTAGCCTGTTCCTCGATTGCCGAAGCGCCGCTGGCCGGCTTGGCCAACATCGCAGTTATCGGATCCCGTCCCCTGTCCAGGGGACCACGCCTATCCACGTAGATTACGTTCTGGAGCGTGTCGGCGCCAGCCTGCTTCGCCAGGCTTCCCGCGGTGGCGAACCGCTCGCTCGAGCGATCACGTACGTGACGGCACCCAGGGCTTTCGGTCCTCCACGTTGACTGTATGTTTCCTGGCTCAGCAGGTTTGTCCGCGGACTTGCCGCACCTATTCCGACTGGGCGAACACCGCCCTCCGCCGACGCCATCGGGAGAACAGGCCAAGCAGCACCATGAGCGCGGGGCCAAACGACATGATGCGGTTGCGCGTCGCTCCGACGGCATGACAACCACAGCCCGGTTCGTCCTCGGAGCCACTCCCCGTGACAGTGGCCTCCTGCGTTCCGAAGCCCGCGAAGCCATCAGCGCTTCCGCCAGCCGAACTGGTAGAGTTGCTGCCACCCGAGGTCGTTGGTTCGCCAACGCCTCCGCTTCCCGTCAGAGTGCCTCCAGAGCCTGCTCCGAGTCCCCCAGTCCCAACGGATGCCCCACCGCTGGCAGGAACACCACCCGTGGCAAAGGCCCCACCAGTGGTAGGAACACCGCCCGTGGCGACCGAACCGCCGGTGCCCGCAGCGCCACCCGTGGCGAGGGTGCCGCCGGTTGCTGACGTCCCGCCCGTGGCGACCGAACCGCCGGCGCCCGCAGCGCCACCCGTAGCGAGGGTGCCGCCGGTTGCTGACATCCCGCCCGTAGCAGGCGAGCCACCCGAGTTGGACGCCCCGCCCGTGCTCATTCCTGCAGAACCGCCAGCCACCCAACCCCCGCTGCCCGTGCCGCTGCCCGCTACGCCGCCTGCCCCCGCGCTCACACCGCCAACGCCACCGCTACCGCCCGTAGCTGGCGCGCCACCGGTACCTGCAACGAGATCGTCGGGCGGGTACTCCCCTCCCCAGTAGCGGGTGAAATTGTACTGCATCTTCGATTGCGGGCGGGGAACACCCGACTTCGCCGCTATGAGGTCGATGGGATCGTGAGAGTAGAGGATGGCGCTCCGCTCGGTGAACGTGATGACCTCCTGTGTGCCATCACCGTCAATGTCCGCGTTCATGAGATACCCTTCGGCGAACGAGACCGCCTCGTTGCCCTCGCCATCGAAGAGGG
Source organism: uncultured Polyangiaceae bacterium (assembly GCA_964610275.1). GTDB lineage: Bacteria > Myxococcota_A > Polyangia > Polyangiales > Polyangiaceae > JAFGBI01. Next base: position 23,077 of record CAZSVU010000073.1, read on the forward strand.
TGGGCGGGCTGGGGCCCCGCCAGATGGAAATGAAGTCGGAACCCAGACCGTCCCAGTCGTGCACCATGTTGGCGATGCTTCCCCACCCTGATCTGGTGTTGTAGAAGAGCATTTGCGACTGCATGGGAGACCAGCAGAAGATGGCCTCCTCCCCCGGAGTCCCGCGATCCCGCCGGTCTTGACCAGCGATCTCGAGACCTGGCAGGTCCGGGCGGAAGTCCCCGATGGCGATATTCTGAGGCTCGACGGGCATGTCTTCGCGTGCGATCAGCTCCCCGTTCGCGTTGTAGACCGTGATATCGGCACCGCCGAGAGCGATCTCGCGACCATTGCTCGGGTCCTGGTCGATATCACCCACCCAGATGCAGTCCGCGTGCCCTTCTTGATCCGCCGCCCAGAGCTGAGTGCCATTGCTCTCGAGGTACTCGAAGCCGGCCATGAGCTCTTCGCGACCATCGTAATCGTAGTCGGCCGGCCATGGATAGTGGCCAATGTTGCCCGTGTGCTGGAAGAGGACATTCCAATCGCTGTCCATTGCCCAGAGATTGCTGTAGCGATCCTTGAGCACGATGTCGCTGGGACGCTCGTTGCCAGAGAAGTTCGCGATGATGATCGTGTCGTGTGCGTCGGGTGATGGGTAGTCGAGCGTCCGTTCGATCTCACCCGTGCGCCCGTCCAGGATGACAAGCCTGCCGGATACGACGCTGTTGTTCATGCACGCCAGGACTTCGTTCTCGCCATCCTGGTCGATGTCGTAAATCTGAGCAGGAATGTCGCTGCCCGTTGCCGAGCCTGCGGCAGGATCCCCCACCTGCCACAGCAGGTTGCCCTCGAAGTCGTAGGCGGTCAACGCGTTGACCTGATGCCCGACGTATCGATCGTCAGCCATGCTGTCACCTTGCATCATCACGAAGTCCAGCCGACCGTCGCCCGTGATGTCGCCGAGAAGCATTCGGGCGCCGGTACCCGCGGCCGAAATGTCAACGCGACCCACCTCGACCTGAGCGTCCACGAGTGACGGCGCGAGGAGGACTACGACGGCAACGGACGGCGACACCACCCAGTGAAGCGCCCGCGAACGGCGGCGCGAAGCTGAAATTCTTGGGCTCACGACTTTCCCTCCGTTGCGGTGCGAGGGTGCTTCCGGCCGCACTGGGGCGCTGATTTCAAAAACTGGTGGCGAGCTTGCGGCACCGCGGGATTCCGACTCTCGAGACCCCGGCGATGACGCCGGACTTCGAGCGGTTCGGAGCGACGCTCCCACAGCGTACCGGTCTGCCGGGGCTGCGGTTTGCGTGCTCGAAACCAAACGGTTCTGCACGGTCGACTCCAAACGAGGGTTCTTGCCCCGGGGCGTGACCTGGTGGCTCTTCCGCCGGACCCAGGCCTGGCTCGGGGCGGGTGTCACGCTGACCAGTACAATGCGCCGGAAGGCGACTTCGATCAGTCCAATGCGCCGGAAGGCGACTTCGACCCGTGCGTTTCGACGAAGAACGGCCGCGCGTCAGGCAGGCCTTCCAGCCCGCGCCCGGCATTGCCCACCAGCCCCTCCGGAACCCAGATCCCGATGCCCGGCCACCAGGCCGCTGGGCCGCACTACCTCACGCCGCCAACACGACCCGCACGGGCACCCGCTGAGACGATATCGGGCCGTCGGGTCGCGCCATGGCGTATCTGCTTCTTCCACATGGACCAACCCGAAGGCGCGGAGGCGCCTCCGGCGGGGCGTACCGCGATCAGGTGACGCGGGGAGTCGGTCAACTCGATCTCGGGACAGTCCGTCTCCTCCACGGGAACGAATTGTGCAACGAGCCCATCCGCGCTGCTGACCTCGACCTGCAACCCGCTGCACCGCTCAAAGGCGATGAGGCGCGATTCTCCCTCCGAAACGTCCACCGCGAAGAACACCTGGGTCTGCGTTCGGACGGGCGCTCCCCAGCCATTCGCGTCGAGGGTCGGCGCCAACTCGGGTGAGGTTCCCTCTTCGAGCGTCTCTTCCAGGGACGTGCAGTGCGGCAACGTCGCCAGCAAATGCTTGAACGAGTCATCCAGGATCGGGACGGCGAAGCACTCCAGGAACTGCACCCAACTGTAGGTCTGGTAACCACCCGACACACCGTAGCTGGATAGGGTCACATGGGGCCCGTCACAGCCAATTGAGTCGGTCCGCGTGCCGGGAACGCGCCGAAGGTTCTGCAGCACATCCAGCATCTGACCCGTTGGGCTCGTCGAGTGATACGTCCACCAGCAGGTGCCAAAAAACGATCCGGTGCGAACGAAGGCGCTCATCGGGTCAGTCCGGAATACGCAGAAGGGGGCGATATTTCTCCCCCCCACAACGGGCACTACCGAAGGTTAGAATCGCCGCACGCTTCCGCCGCCGGTGTCGGTGTTCGGAACGACCAGCATCGGGAGTCGTTGGGGGAAAGTCCAGTCAGGAGGTCGCTGTGCGCACGAAGCTCGCGAGAATGCTTTTTCTTGGTGTCGCGTTTGGAGTCTGGAGCTGCGGGAGCGAAGACACCCCGGCGGGAAGCGATGGGTTGGCTGGGGGCGGCGGCGTCGGCGGCACAGCGAGTGGCGTCGGCGGCTCCGTGAGTGGCGTCGGCGGCTCGGGCGTCGGTGGCAACGTCGTCGTCGGCTCGGGCGGCTCGGGCGTCGGTGGCAACG
>CAZSVU010000073.1:25843-28317 GCA_964610275.1 uncultured Polyangiaceae bacterium
GGCGTCGGTGGCAACGTCGTCGTCGGCTCGGGCGGCTCGGGCGTCGGTGGCAACGTCGTCGTCGGCTCGGGCGGTTCGGGCGTCGGTGGTATTGACCCGGGCGTCGGCGGCTCGGGCATCGGCGGCGACCAGGGTGTCGGCGGCGACGCAGGCTATGCCGGCGAGGGCACGGGCGGCGAGGGCACGGGCGGCGAGGGCACAGGCGGAACGACCTCGACGGAGGTGACGGTGCAACTCGCTCAGACGCTGCAGGAGATAGATGGGTTCGGCATCAACATCACTTGGGGGAACTCGCTCACGAACGATCGCGCGGAGCGATTGTTCGACCCGAACACGGGGCTCGGCCTGACCATCGTGCGCATCGGCATGGGTGACAATGGCGACCAGTTGAGCAACAACATCTGGGGCGACATGCAGATGGCGGCATCCTATGGCGCCGACAAGTTCATCGGAACGCTCTGGAGCCCGCCCGGCTACATGAAGAGCGACGGTACCGTGAACGACGGTGGATACCTACTGCCGGAATACTACGACGAGTGGGGAGATACGATCGCTGCGTTCCCTGGCGTGGTGAGGCAGAATACCGGCATCGATCTGTACGCCATGTCGCCTCAGAACGAGACTGATTTTGCCTCGTGTGGCATGCAGGAGCCCTGCAATGGCAACTACCCGACGACGATCTACACGGGCCAGCAGTATGTGGACTTCCTCAAAGTAGTAGGGCCGAAGCTGCGCGCCTTGAATCCGCCGGTCCGGATCCTAGGGCCTGAAGCCTCGCTATGGGTCCACGTCTGGACCAACGACACACCCTGCTGTACAGAGCCAGGGGGCCTCCCGAGTTCAGACCCACTGAACTGCGGCATTCCGGCGACCAACTGCACCGACTTCGATGGATACAACTACGGCCATGCTCTCTATGCCGATCCAGAGGCATGGGCCCTCCTCGACATTCTGGGGACTCACCAGTACGAGGCGCAGACGGGTGAGCCATGGCCGGCTGATGTGCCCGACAGGAAACCCGTTTGGCAGACTGAGATGTCCGGCGTGAAGTGGTGGCCCGAACAGGGGCCGAGCGACCACATCGAAAACGGCGTCGCGGTCGCTAGATGGGTTCACAGCGCGCTCACGGTCGGCGAGGCGAATGCCTGGCTTTGGTGGTGGGAGAACGGCAGTAGCACCAACGAAGGTTTGCTGCTCAACGGAAACATCACCAAACGCTTCTACACGTATGGCAACTTCACCAGGTTCGTTCGGCCGGGTTACACGCGGGTGGAGATCACCGGAGAGATCCCCACGGATGTCCTTCTCACGGCCTTCTCGGGCCAGGGCAACGTCGTCATCGTGGCCATCAACGAGAACACCTCGTCGGTCGACGTGCCGATCACCATTGCCGGCGGGACCGCACCTTCCTCGCTGACCCCGCACTTGACGTCAGCGAACGACGACCTTGCCCCGCAGAGCCCCGTCACCGTGAGCAACGGTACCTTCACTGCTTCGCTCCCCGGCACGAGCGTTACGACGTTCGTCGGCAACTAGTGCTGTGTCTCACAAGTCGCAATCGTTGTCCTCCGCCGGGCCGAACGCGAGGGTGGCGGCCCGGCGGAGGACAGCTCCGCTGCGATCTAGCCAGAGCACCCTGTCTTTCATGCGGCACCTTCGGTGCGTCATGTGCCCTGTCTCGACAGCCACCTGGGAGTCCCACAATCACGCGGTGCGGCGCGTTCATGGATTGTCACTTCCGAGACAGGGCACTAGTGCTGTGTCTCAGCAGTCGCAATCGTCGTCCTCTGCCAGGCCGACGCGGTGTCGCTTCTCCGGGCTGCGGGGTTCGGTCGAGCGCTCTCGCGCGGTGAGGTTCGGTGCAGGGCGACGCGCATGCGTGGCGCCAGCCAGCCAGGCTGTAGAACAGACCGCGAGACGTCGAACCGAGCCGCCCGAGCGTCAGCGGCAGACGCGGTTGACTCGACCCGAGACTGCTCATTTTTGGCGGCTCCCGGGCGGGAAAGCCTGCTCCAAACTCGGCTGTACCGTTTCGGATACCGTGTCGGCGCGGATTTTTGCAGGCACACTCCCGGCGGGGACCGGCTATAAGGCAGCCGCTTCCTCGCCAGAGGGGGAGGAAATCAACCGCGATGTGAGGCCACCGATTCGATGGGCGTCGGGCGCGCGATCAGCGCGCGCCTCATCGGGAATATAGGAAAACTACGGGGATCGTTGGCTGATAGGGAGCCACCAATTATGAGAACTTTATCCTACCTGGTCGGTCTATCGTTCTTGGCAGTTGCCTGCGGGGATGACTCTTCCAGCGACACGGGGGCGCCCGGGGGCGAGACCTCCTACGGCATGGGCGGAGCCATCGGGACCACCGGCGGGGCAGGCCCTGGTGCGGGCGGAGTGCCCGTCGGCTCGGGCGGAGCGCCCATCGGCTCGGGCGGAGCGCCCATCGGCTCGGGCGGAGCGCCCATCGGCTCGGG
>CAZSVU010000074.1:0-424 GCA_964610275.1 uncultured Polyangiaceae bacterium
AGTGCGCTACGTCGAGTCGATCAAGCAGGACGTCAGGTGGCTCGGCTTCGACTGGGGCGACCGCGAGTTCTACGCGTCCGACTACTACCAAGAGCTCTACGACTACGCCGAACGCCTGATCGAGCGCGGCAAGGCGTACGTCTGCGACCTCGACGCCGAGCAGATCCGAGAGTACCGGGGGACACTCACTGAATCCGGACGCGAGAGCCCCTACCGCGCCCGATCAGCGGCGGAGAACCTCGATCTGTTTCGGCGCATGCGCGCTGGCGAGTTTCCCGATGGGTCCAGGACGCTGCGGGCGAAAATCGACATGAGCGCCGGCAACCTGAACTTGCGGGACCCCGCGATCTACCGGATCCGCCGTGCGACCCACCACCGTACCGGGGACGACTGGTGCATCTATCCGATGTACGACTTTGCCCAC
>CAZSVU010000074.1:434-15563 GCA_964610275.1 uncultured Polyangiaceae bacterium
TCACCTAATATGCTTTTACGCGATCCTGTAATATACCGAATTTTGCATGAAAAGCATCATAGAACCGGAGATAAATGGTGTATTTATCCGATGTACGACTTTGCCCACGGACAGTCCGACTCGCTGGAACAAATCACGCACTCCATCTGCACCCTGGAGTTCGAGGCGCACCGGCCGCTGTACGACTGGTTCATCCGGGAGCTCGGCATCTACGCGCCGCAACAAATCGAATTTGCTCGGCTCGAGCTCACTCACACCGTGATGAGCAAGCGCAGGCTGCTCGAGCTCGTGCAAGACGGCCACGTCAACGGCTGGGACGACCCGCGCATGCCCACACTCTCCGGCCTGCGGCGGCGCGGATACACTCCCGAAGCCATCCGCGACTTCTGCGATCGCATCGGGGTAGCCAAGAAGGACAGCACGGTCGAAATCGCGCTTCTGGAGCACTGTCTTCGCGAGAACCTGAATGCCCGGGCGCCCCGGGTGATGGCGGTACTGCGCCCCCTCAAGATCACCATCACCGACTACCCGGAGGGACAGACCGAACAGCTCCCGGCGGTCAACAACCCGGAAGATCCGGCGGCCGGAACGCGCCAGGTTCCGTTCACCCGGGAGCTGTACGTGGAAGCGAACGATTACCGCGACGACCCACCCAAGAAGTGGTTCCGGCTGGCACCGGGCATGGAGGTCCGACTGAAGCATGCGTACCTCGTCACCTGCCAGCGCGTCGTTCGCGACGAACGCACCGGTGCGGTGGTGGAGCTCGAGTGCACGCACGACCCCGAGTCGCGCGGCGGTGAGGCCCCGGACGGGCGCAAGGTGCGCGGGACGCTCCACTGGGTGAGCGCAGTACACGGAATCCGCGCCGCCGTGCGTCTCTACGATCATCTCTTTTCCACGGAAGACCCGGCTGAAGGTGGAGACGCGCTCCGGAATCTCAACCCGAGATCACTGGAAGAGTTGACGGACTCCATCGTCGAGCCGAGCCTGCAAGAGGCGCGCATCGGCCAGCACTTCCAGTTCTTGCGCCACGGCTACTTCTGCGTCGACCCCGACTCCCGAGACGGGCATCTGGTCTTCAATCGAGCGGTGGGGTTGCGAGATTCGTGGGCCAAGCTCGAGAGGAGAGGCTGAAGCCCGGCCCACACCCGCTTCACATCAGACCCAGCCGGGCCCGCACGCTGAACGCCCCTTCGCTCACCCAGAAGCACATCAGGTCGCGCATCTCTTTCATCCCGTACTCGAGCGCCTCGCCCTGAAGACCGGCGAGGTCACCCTCGATCTGACGCGCGAGCGTCACGCAGGCCGAAAGATCCTCTGCGAGCAGCACCGCAGCACGCGCTGCGCTCAAGCGGACCGTCTCGGCCCACTCCTTGTAGTCGCTGGGCGGCGAGGCCGAGTAACCGGACGCCACCTCTTCCACCATGCGGCGATTCCGACGCGAGAGCGACTTGTACAGACGCTTGGAGTAGTCGTTGAAGAAGGACTCATCCGCACGGCCCGCCCCGAAACCCGGAATGACCTGCTCGACGGCGGCAGCCAGCACCAGCTCCAGCTCCTGTGGAGACAACACTTCGACTGGGTGCAGGCCGCGCGCCACCAGAGCCAGGGCCCGGCCCAGCAGAAAAATCTGCGCCGACTCCGGCATGTTGGCGAGGTACGCCGGTGCAATCAGGCTCACCGGATCGCTCGGCTCGATGTTGATCCCTCCGGAGTGCACGTTCTGGACGAAGAACTGGAAGTCGTCGACCTCAAAGATGGCCGCGACTCGGTCGGCGATCGCCCGGACCGGATGCCCAGTCCGGGGCCCGATCTTGTCGCGCACACTCAGCCCATAGCGGGTGAAATCGGGTGGATGGAGCTTTCCGACACCCTCAGCCACTGCAGCCAGCAGCGGCACGGTGGCATCCCCCGGCGGGAGGAGATCGATGCGCCGAAACTCCGCGGTTCCGAACGCGCGGGGAGGGACTGCCGAGAAGCGCCGCTGACGTGACTCGAGCGTGGCGCGCTCGTAATCGTTGGCCTGGGCCAACACGACCAAGGGCGCCATCGCCACCTGCGCTTCGGCCGGGCGCTGCTGGGCGGTGAGCACCTCGCAGATGTCGCGCCAGCTCTGGGCGCGAGTGACGTCGAGTGCGATCAGGTCACGCAACTGGGTCAGGGCGTCGTCGAGCTTGCCAGCATGCCGCAAGCGGGCCACCAGCTCGATACGAATGCCTGCCGACTTGGGATCCACGCTGAGCCCGCGCTGGAGCAGTTTGAGAGCGGCCACCTCATCTTGGACCTTCTCTCCCATGACGCGCCCGGCCTCCAGGTATGCGCTGGCCAGGACGTCCGGCGGGTCCTCTCCGCGATCAGCGTACTCCTGTAGGGCTCTGGCGTAGCGAGCCCACCCCGTCTGGTCCCCGCGGCGATGTAGCTCGGGCAGGACCGCCTTGAACTCGGTCGCCGCGTCGCCCTGCAAACCGACCAGTGCCACCGCCTGCTCGCAGGCTTCCACGGCCCGACTGATGCGATCGCTGGCGCGCCAGACGTGCGCCAAGATGGTCAGTGCGCGGGCCTTGGTAACCCGATCGGTGACGCGCTCCACCAGCTTGAGGGCGGTCTCCGACGCCGCCTTGTGTTCCCCCTTGCGCATCTGGATCTCCAACATGTGCTCCAGTGCCACGGGGTTGGTTTCATCGGCGGCGAGGACGTTCCGCAACGTCCTCAAGGCGCGCTTCTCGTCCTTGAGGTGCTGGTCCAGAATCGGAACCAGCTTCAAGCTCGCGTCGAGCATCACCTCCTGCGGGGGATTCTGGGCGATCACCTCACCAAAGGTGTTCGCCGCGTTCTCCCATTGCAGGTCGTTCGCATACAACTCCGCGAGCTTCATCAAGGCCGGCACGCACCCAGGCACCTGCCGAGTGACGCGTTTCAGCGCCGCCAGCCCCGCCGCAACATCGCGCTTGTGGGTGGCATGCAGATCCGCCACCAGCACCCAGAGGTCCGCGCGACGATCTGAGTTCTTGGCCACTTCCGCTGCCTTGGTGATCGCGTCGAGCAGGCGATCCACCTGCCCGGTTCCGAGCAACAACTCGCGCAACCTGAGCGGCGTGGTCCGCAGATCCGGATCCAAGTCCAGGGCGCATTCCAACAAGCGAATGGCTTCGTCGTTCTCCCCGCGCTGCACCCGAACGCTGGCCGCCTTCACCAGCAACTTGGCCGGGGTCCGGGAGTCCCCGCTGACCCTGGATTCCCAGGTGGCGGCTTCATCCAGCAGGGCGGGGTCGCCGCTCCGTTGTGCCAACCGTGAGAGCCCGCGTGCGGCTGCCCGGTTGTCGTTGTCACGGGCCAACGCAGCCCGGTACGCCTTCAGCGCCGACGCATCGCCTCCGGATTCGAGAATCTCGCCCAAGCGAGTGGAATGTGCGGCGCTCAGTCCGGGGTCGCCCACGCTGGAGCCAAGCCGGGCGTCGACGTGCCCGAGAAGCTGACGATCGCCATGCGCGATGCTGAACCGTTCCAGTTTGCTCAGCGCCAGGTGGTCATCCGGTACCAGTTGGAGAATCGAGAAGTACGTCTGCTTCAGATCCTCTGGACTGCCGACTCTGCCTCGCTCCTGCAGCGCGGCAAGCTGGTGCAAGGCGGCAACCCGTGCCCCCGCATCCGAGAAGACCTGGGCCTGCCGGATGAGCACCTGTGCCAACTCCTCCCAAGCGCCCTTGGCCGCGTAGAGTGGCTCCAACGCGAGCAACGACCCCACGTGATTGGGTTCCACCGCCAACACGGCCTCAAAGCATTTGATGGCCCGCGGTGCGTCCGCCAGCTCGTCGCGACGGACCTCGCCCTCCCGGAACTTGGCCCCGACGGAGAGCAACGCGTCGGACGCACTCTCAGCTTCTTGAGCCAATCCGTCGGCGAGCTTGCCCCACTTGCGCGCCTGCTCGAGCAGTCGAGCACGGCCATCGAGTGCCGGTCGGAAGTCGGAAACGGCTGCAATGGCCCGCTCGTAGGCGGTCAATGCCTTCGCGGGATCGGTGAGTCGGAGTTCGTAGATCTCGCCAACCCGGCATGCCGTCCGGGCCTGCAGGGCGGTGTCCCTGAGGTTGTCGACCTCGGGCTCCAACACGGCGACCAATTGCTTCCAGTCGCTCTTCTCTGCCAGCTTGCGCTCGAGTCCACGACGCGAGGGCGTGTGGGACGAGTCGGCTTCGTAGCCACGACGGTACAGGCTGAGAGCCTCGTCGTCGTCTCCGAGCTGGTGCTCGCACAGCTCTGCCATGCTGCACAAGAGCGCGGCGGAGCGCGGACCTCGAGGCACGACCTCGAGCTGACTCCGATAGGTGGCCAGCAGATCGTCCCAGCGCTCCAGCCGCTGGAACACTTCGGCGAGGCTTCGCAGTGCCGGCAGATACTCGGGCCGGGATCGGATGATTCGTCGGTACTGCTCCGCCGCCCCTTCCGCGTCCTGAAGATTCTCGTCGAGCACTTCCGCCGCCCGATGCAGGATGGCAGCGGATCGTTGCGGGTCGACAGTCTGATCCGCTTCTTTGCGCAGCGCTTCCACCAACTCCTTCCACATCTGCGCACGTTCAGCCGAACGCTGCATCGCGTGGAGTGCGCCTAGGTGATGCGGATCCAACTCGAGAACGCGGCGATAGGTGACGAAGGCCCGTTCCGGTGTCGACAGCGCATCCTCGTGGATCTGGCCAATTTTGAAAAGGTAGCTGATCTTGATGTCCGCATCGGCCGCCTCGTCGACTGCCCGCTCGTACAGCTCCGCCACGGCGGTGAATCGCGAGGCCTGGGTGTGCAGCCGCACCAAAGCTTTGAACGATGGCGGGTAGCCAGGCACGAGACCCAACGCGCGGCCGTGATGCGCGACGGCTTCGTCGAGGTTGCCGAGCTTCTCTTCCTGGATTCGCGCGATCCGGGCATGCGCCGCAGCGCGCTGAGCAGCGTCATCACTCGCATCCGCCTCGTTGAGCAGAATGGTGCACAGCGGCACCCACTGCTCGAGGCGCGAGTACAGCTTCCCCAGCGCCTCCGCCGCGGGTGAATACGCCGGATCGATCTCCAGCGCCTGTTCGTACCAGCGAATGGCCGCGGATGGATCCCCGTGGCGCTCCTCCACGACTCGGCCGATGCGGAACAGGTAGCTCACCCGCTCGGTCGAGCCGCTGGCGCGCGCGGAGATCCGCTGCAGCACGTTCGCCAATCCGTCGTACCGCTCCGTGCGTTCGTACAGCCTGGCCAGCTGCTCGAGCACCATCACGTCATCGGGTGCCTGCGCGGCCGCTCGCTCCAGAGCAGCGAGCCCCTGATCGACGTTGCCCAGCCGATCCACGAGAATGAGCGCAGCACGGTAGTAGGCCAGCGACCGAACTGCCGGGTCCGTAGCCAACTCCGCTTCGTGCTGCAGCACCGCGACGAGGTCGTGCCAACGGGCCTGAACGTAGTGCAGTCCTTTGAGCGCCGGCAGCACTCCAGGCGCACCAGGGTCCAGCTTCAACGCCGCGTTGTAGAGCTCAGTGGCGAGCTGGCGGTCGTGGCGACGGGCTTCGACGAGCCGCGCGCGCTCGCTGATCACCGCCGCACGATGGCGGGTATCCGACTTGATCAAGCCGGCGGTGAGCTCCAGCACGCGCTCCAGCTCCTCCCACGACTCCGCCTTGAACTCGCTGACCGCTGCGGCTCGGAGCAGCGTGAGATCGCCCTTCTCCAGCTCACAAGCCTTGGAGAACGCCACCTGCGCGCTCCGCTGGTTGCCGAGCTCCTCCTCGAGCAAACGTCCCTTCTCGAGCAGCAGCAGAGCCTTGTGCTTGGACTGGGACGTGACTGCGAGCTCGGCGTCGATCAGCGGCAGCACCGCGTTGACGTCACCGGACATCAACAGTGTCCGGCGCGCACCCTGCAGCGTCGGCACGTGCTCGGGAATCAGCTGATGCGCCTCACGGTAGTGAGTTGAAGCCGCCTCGAAGTCACCGATCGGGCTTTCCAGCAGCCTGGCACATTCGTAGTGCAGGCGACCCGCCCGGCGCCGTTCAGGGTGGGTTCCGAGCTCGACCAAGAGCAGGTCTACGAACTGCTGAGCACGTTCGACGTCGGTGGGTGCATCCGGCACCGCGACGACGTCGGCCCCCGCGTGCGCGATCGGGGGTGGCTCAGAGAGACCTTTCGGGCGCGGGCGCGCGGCAGGCTGGACCACTCGCGCTGGAAGTGCGGGCGCGGGCGGCGGAGGTGCCGCTTCTGCCGGTGGTGCTGCCGGAGATTCTACCAGGGCTGGCGGCGGCGCCGAGGGCACCTCCGCGACGGTCGGCGACGACTCGTCCGGAGTGGCCACGACGGCCACCGGTGGCGGTGCCGGAATCAGCTTCTCCTCTGCATCCGTCGCCGGGGCGTCCGCTGACTCGTCCTTGGACTTGCGACGCGGAGGCGGCGGTGGCGCCGAAGGCGCCGCACCGACTCGCCGTGGAGAAGGCGGACGCGGAGGCGGTGGGGGCGCTCCAGTGCGACGGGGGGGCGGTGGAGGCGGACGCGGCCCCACCGGCACGGGCGCAGCTTTGCTGGTGACGGCAGGCGACGGCGCCGGACGTGGCACCACGGACGGCTCAGGCCGCGGCGGCGACGGTCGACGGGGCTCGGGTCGTGGCGGTTCGGACTTGGTCGCTCCTGGCTCGGCCGGGGCCCGACTGCGCTTCGCCCGCTTGCGTGGCGGCGGGGGCGGAATCGAATGGCTCGCTCCCGACTTGGGGCGCTGCCGACCAGGGGTCGGCTTCTTGGAATCGGAGTTGTCTTCTGCCATGGCCCTCGCACCAGCACGCTAACACGGCTCGCCGCAGGGTCGTGTGCCGAGAGTGCCTCAGCCTGCCGGGTGCGCACGGCAGTGCAGCACCGGTAGCAGGCGTGCAGGCTGTGACCGCAATCCAGTGCTAGCTTATCGAAGCGGTACTGGGCAGTGCTGCGCTGAACGCCTGATCCGTGGCGCCGGCACCACCATAGCGGCCGCACTGCTCCCTACCGCGGGCTCCGCCGCCACCGAGCCACCCGCTGCCCGCCTCACGTGCCGCTCGGCAGTACGCTCCGAACGGTCACCAATGACTGTGTGCAGCATTCACACCGGGTGTCGTTCTGACGCCACAGCCGCTTACCCAATGCGCGCTCTCGCAACGGGCAATCGCCCTTCGCTCGGGTTTTCCGTTGGGTACCAGTGGCACGTCAGTTGCTTGGAATGCAGCTGACTCCAGCGTCACGGCAAAGCTGGGGCGATCGATTCATTCCTTTGTTTCTTCTGCTGTTGCGTCGCGAGCTGCGGCACGGTGGGATGGTGCGGATCGGGCAGCCGAGAACCGCGTTGGACGCGTCTGGGCGTGTCACTCACTGAAGGTCGTTGGGGCGCGTGTCGGGGTGGAGACGGCGTAGCGACGGAGGGCTCTGAGGAACCCTCGAGCTGCGCTCGAGGGAGGTTTGGCTACGCGGCCCTCGAGCTCCGCTCGAGGGCAGACGGGAGACCTCCATGGCATGCACAGGAACACGCAGCCCTCGAGCTTCGCTCGAGGGCTGTCCCCAGAAGCACCTGTACGACCGAGCCTATCGCGGGGAGCAGCGCATACGCCGACTACTGCGCTTCGACGTCCGCTATCGCATCACGCGCCTGCACGAGGCGCTGCGGGAGCTCAGCTGCAACACGGAGGAGACCGAGGTCATGGACGTCGGCTTTGGCGGAGGAGACATACTCGCTTCGTTTCCTGCAAGCTGCCGCGTTACCGGGGTCGAGATCTCCGCTTCCGCAGTAGAAACGGCGCAGCAGAGCAGCCGCTTCGGCAAGTTTCGGTCGGCTGAGTTCTGGCTGCTGTCGGAAGACGACCTCGGGGGCCTCCCACCTGGACCATTCGACGTCATCGTGTGCTCTCACGTACTCGAGCACGTCGACGATGATCGAGCCTTCATCACCGCCTTGGCGAGCCGGCTCAGGCCCGGGGGCACACTGCTCCTGTTCGTCCCCATCGAGGAGCCGGGCTACAACCCCGACCACGTCCGCACCTACACACTCGCCTCGATTGCCCGACTGGCAACCGACACTGGTCTCAGGCTGCTTCTTGCCGAAGGCAGCCTGCACCTCAACGGGCATCTCTGGAAACTGATCACAATCCCCAGTCGCCGCCGCTGGCCCGTGCTCGGCCCCATCACGAACACGCTACGGCTCAGCGTTCTCGCGCTCATCCCCTACCGAGCCATGCGTTGGCTCGAACCATGCGTGGCGGCGCTGGGACTCGAACCTCGTCAGGCCTTCGTGGTGGTGCACAGGCCGGAGCACCCCACACCACAAAAAAATACAGCGGCTCAGACGGAGGGGGAAACGTCTGAGCCGCTGCTGAAGCACGGTAGCTCAGGCGGAGGGGGGTCACCTGTGCGCCGTGCGGAAGTCTGCGGCGTGAGCCGGGCCGGGGGGCCCTGTCGCTAACGCCGCCCACAGAGACTGCACACGGTGTGCCAAGGGGGTTCTGGGTCCATTTCAGACCCTTGGGACCGAGCGGTGCCGGGGGCCTTTCACTTCTGCGAGGTCGTTTCCGCACCACCGCAAAATGACCCCGATGAGAGCGTCTTTCGGCTCGCCCGCTTCAGATCGATACACGCTGTCTCAAGTCGAAATCAGCACCGTTTTGGTACCCTGCACACAGGCAGAACCGCCCTCAGCGACGCCATCCCCGAGGTCGTAACGCCACAGCCATGTGTTTCAAATCGACGCATCTGCGGCGCTCGACTCGTCGGCGCAGCCGACGCCCTTCCGCGACCTCACCGGGGCGACCGCGCTGCAGCGATCGAATCGTTCGAATTCGGGCTCGCTACTTCTCTGCCTTGAGGAAGAAGCCCTCGAGCTTGGCCTGGAACTTCTCGAACGCACCCATGGCCATGCTCTCGTAGACCTGCTCGTGGGAGAGCTTCTCTTCCTGAGCGGTGTTGATGTCCGGTGGCCGCCACGCCGAATACTTCATCTTCAGCTCGCGTTTGCTCTTCGGCAACATGAACGTCACCCGGAACGTGACGGCAGTTCCGACGTAAATCGCCTTGGGCTTGTTGCTGAAGTAGCTCCCCGACATCGTCGTGCCGTGTTCGATGTAGAGCGTGGGGACCTTCGGCTTGGGCAGGTCATCCTTTCCAGTGGGTAGTGCCTCGGCGAGCTCGAAGCTCAGCACATCTTTGGGAAAGACCGCCTGCAGTCGCGGCAGGAATGCCTGAGCGAACTTCTTCTCCCGCGTGCGGGCCGCGGGGTCCTCGAAATACGGAGACGGCAGGCTGGCCGGGCCCACGTAGTACGGATTGGAGCGGACCGCCTTGTCCGCCATCTCGGCTGAGCTCGTCGGCAGCCGCCGGAACCGCACTTCCACCTTGGGACCGTTCTTCGCCGAATGGCTGATCAGCTTCTTGAAGAACGGCACCAGATCCTCGTTTCCAGGTGCTGCCACCGCCTTGAACTTCTTCAACGCGCGGTCGTACACCGCGTCCTCGGCAGACACGATCTCGGGCTGGACCAGATGGCCGTACTTGTAGCGCTTGGCAAACTCGCGCAGCGCCGTGAGCGAGTTTTTCTGCTTCACTTGCCCGAGCTCGACCAGCAGCGCTCCGCGCAACGCCATGGTGACCTCTGACTGAATGCGCGTTTCGGGGTGTTCTTCGATGAACTTCAAGATCGCCGCCACCGTGCCAGCCTGGCGAGATTCGGCGAGCTCAGCCCGAGGCAAGAGCAGGTCCGATACGTCCGTGCGGTCTCCGCCCAGCGCGAGGTAGGCGCGGTAGGCGGAGACGGTGTTCTCAGCACGAGCCGCCGAATACATCCGCCGCTCGCTGAGCACGTTGCGGGCACGCCAGAAGCTCCACCCCAGGACGAGTCCCAGAGCCAACGCCACCGGGATGCTCAGCCGTGCCCACGCGGGCGCCTTGGTGGTCAGTTGGATCTCGGGGATCAGGGGGTTGGGAACCCCGTTGTCGAGCAGTGGATCGAGCGTCGCCAGGTCATGCTCGTTGTGGGCCGCCTCCGCCGCCTGCTCGCGCTGCTGGGCCTTCAGGATGGCCTCCTGGGCGGCGCTCAATTGGCTGCGATCAGCCAATGGGAAATCGAAGGTCGGGCCGTTCCGGAAGCTCAGCCTCACCTTGGCCACCGCATCCAGAGGCGTCACCTGTTGGAGGTCAACCAGGGAGTACTCCCGAATCTTGCTGGACTCGGCAACCACCACCCCAACCGGAAACAGGAAGACACCGGTGCGGAAGGGCAGTTGCTGGTGCGCAATTCTGCGAGCCCCAATGCGCAGAACGCAGAACGTGACTCCAGCCGTGCACGCGGCCAGAACCCCCAACACCCAAATCGGCGCCAGGGCCAGGGAGCTATCGAGCTTGCCAAACCCGGCCACCAGCAGGGCCACGATCACGCCGGCAAACACCAGGACGGCGAGGGCCCACCCGTACGGCAGGCTGA
The DNA here is from genome assembly GCA_964610275.1 of uncultured Polyangiaceae bacterium. GTDB lineage: Bacteria > Myxococcota_A > Polyangia > Polyangiales > Polyangiaceae > JAFGBI01. The sequence continues at coordinate 10,891 of CAZSVU010000074.1, forward strand.
GTCCCTTCGGATAGAAAAGAAGGGGAGCCGGCGCGCCCGTCCCCTTGGTGGCGCCGAGGAAGCGCTCCTGAACGGTGCGGGGGAGCTTGTAAAAATCCAGCTGGCGCATCAGCAAGCAACCGATCGTCCTGGGGTAGCCCGGGGGCCCGTCACCCGTCCGGTCGGAGCATCATTGAAGACGCGACCGCGCGCAAGACCAAGCGCCCTCGGACCGGCAAAGAGCACCTTTCGTTTGGGACCCTCGCCACGCACAGTGGCGGATCTGTGCGGATTTTTGCCGCGTGCGACACTCAGCTTCGCCCGGCAGCCGGCCACGCCACCCGCCCGGCCCAGATCCTTCGGGCGAGTGCCACCCCCAGGATGGTTGCCCTTGAATTCGCGGTGGAGCCGCACAAAGAATACGCGCCATGCGGATCCAAAGTCTCCCCATCACCCGGGTGCTCGCAGGCCTGTGTTTGATTCTCCCCCTGGCCCTGGTCGGGGCCTGCCGCAAAGAGGCGCCAGCACCGGCGCCAGCGGACAGCGCTTCCCCCACGAGTGGTCAGCCCAAGCTGGAACTGCCCGCCAAGCGGCACGACTTCGGCGCGCTGGACGAGGGGGTCACGGTGTCACACGAGTTCACGCTCAAGAACTCGGGCGCGGCACCGCTGAAGATCGACCAAGTGCGCACGACGTGCGGTTGCACGGTCGCGCAGCTGGAGACCAAAGAGCTCGGGCCCGGGGCCAGCACCAAGCTGGCGGTCAAGTTCAACACCAAGAACCGTCAAGGCGCGCAGCGCAAGACGATCACCATCACCTCCAACGATCCCGAGTCTCCGCACACGCTGGAGATCGCGGCTCAGGTAACGCCGCTGCTCGCGTTTGAAACCCGTCACCTGAGACTGGACACCGCCCACGGCGAGGACAAGACGCAGGAGACCTGGATCACCGGGAAGCTCGCCAAGGATGCCAAACTGACCATCAAGAAGGTGGAGGGTGCCGAGGCAGAAGGCCGCAAGGCGGTCGACGTGAAGGTCGCCACCCAGAAGGATGGGGAAACCCCCAAGCAGGGACTCACCTTCAAGGTCAGTGCCACCAAGGTGGGTTCCGGCCGCGGCACCGTGGAGGTGGAAACCGGGGTCGAGCAGGCGCCCACCCTGAAGCTGTGGTTCAGCTGGAACGTAACCGGCAACCTGCAAGGGATCCCTCAGAACCTGTACTTCAGTGGACGCGGACCGCGTGGCAGCTCGCGGGTGATGCACCTGCGCAGCAAGCGCGACGACTTCAAGCTCAAGGCCGCGAAGGTTCTGAGCGGACCTTTCAAAGCCTCGATCGAGGTGCCCGACGCCGGCAACGCCATTCAGGTCAAGGTCGACGTCACCGAGCCCGAGGAGCAACGCAAAGACGGGAAGCCGCGCAGCGGCAAGCTGGAGCTCGTCAGCAACGATCCGCTGGAGCCCCGTAAGATCGTCAATCTGACCTTGGGTGCCTACCGCCCACCGCGCAGCCCAGGAGGTGGTCCGCATGGCCGCCCCGGCCGCCCCGGCCGCCCCGGCCATCCCGGCGGACGGCGACCAGGCCCCATGCCCGGGCATCCACCGCCCCCTCCCCAAGCGCCGCCGCAGTAGCGGGTGAACGCGGCCCTTGACGTCACCCCTGGCGCCGCGAGCGGCGACCGGGCGAGCGGGATCGGTTCAGCAAGTGCCGCGGCCGACCATTCGCGAAGATCCGGATGGCCGGGGACGAATTTCGCAATGGGCCGTGGGAATTCGCGCAGTCCACTGCCAAGCACCCTACCCGCCCAGAGCGTGCCTCAGGACGGTGGCGAGCTCATCGCGTTGAAACGGCTTGGCGAGCACCGCGCAGATCCCCGCCGAGCGAGCGTCCTGCGCATCGATCGAGGCACCGTAGCCGGTACACAGAACGATGGGCAGATCGCGTCGCACCAGCCGCAGTTGCGCTGCAAGCCGCATCCCCGACAGCTGGGGCATGGCCTGGTCGGTCAGCACGCAGGCATAGCCCTGAGGGTTGAGCCGTACCAACTCCAAGGCTTCGAGCGGATTGTCGACGGCAGTGACGCGGTAGCCGAGTTTCTGGAGCAGGCGCTGTACGGAGCTGACGAGCATGAGCTCGTCGTCGACCAACAGGACATGTTGACTGGCGCCACGTGACGCCGGCTGCGGGTTCGGCCGCTCCTCCGACTCGGCCTTTGCCCGAGGCAAGTAGACGACCACCTCGGTTCCGCGCCCTTGATCGCTTCGCACGGTCAGCCCGCCGCCGTGTTCCGCGACGATGCCGTGGACCACGGACAGCCCCATGCCTGTCCCCTCGCCCAACGGTTTGGTGGTGAAGAATGGCTCGAAAGCGCGCGCCAGCGTCTCCGAGTCCATGCCGGATCCCGTGTCCTTCACGCGGAGCACCGCGTACTCACCGGGAGCCAGCACGGCGTGGAGTGCGGCCTGCCTATGGTCCAACGTCTCACTGCTCAGTCGAAGCTCCAAGTCGCCGCCTGCGTCGCCCATGGCTTGGATGGCGTTGGTGGCCAGATTCATAACGATCTGCTGGACCTGGGACGCATTCGCCAGCACCGTTCCGGCGCCAGAATCGAGGTGCTGATGGATACGCACCGCCGGCGGGGTGGATGCTCGCAGGAGCCCCACTGCCTCACGCACCGCAACGCCGATGTCGATCACCTCTTTGTGCAACTCGGCACGACGGCTGAAGGTGAGGATCTGGTCCACCAGCGCCTTCCCGCGCCGTACGGCAACGAGCACCTCCGCGAGATCCTGACAAGCGTGTGATCCAGCGGTCAAGCTCTGTTGCGCGAGGTCAGTGTAGTTGGCGACGGTGGCGAGGACGTTGTTGATGTCGTGGGCGATCCCGCCGGCGAGCGTGCCGATGGACTCGAGCTTCTGCGCGTGTCGGAGCTGCTTCTCGAGCTCCAGCTCGCGTGTCACATCGCGCTTGACCGCCACGAAGTTCACCACGGAGGACGTGAGGTCGCGCACGGGAGAGACCGTGCAGTCCTCCTCGAACACCCGACCGTCCCTACGCCGGGTTTGGATGCGACCGGTCCACACCAGACCAGCGCGCAACACGTCCCACAAGCTCTCGCCGAGGTCCTCATCGGACTCAGGCGGCTGCAAGAAGAGCAGGTTCTGTCCCAGGGCTTCGCTTCTGCTGTAGCCCGTCGACCGTTCGAACGCGGGATTGACGTACTCGATGCAGCCCTGCGCGTCCGTGATCACGATGGTTTCCGCCAGCTGTTCGATGGCGGCCATCATCCGTTCCCGCTCCTGCGCTGCACGCTTTCGCTCGCTGATGTCGTGAATCGCGGTCACACGAACTGGACGACCCTCGACCTCACCACACCCGCCGCGCACTTCCACGTGCACCACGGATCCGTCTTTGTGCAAGGAGCGATGCTCGTAGGGTTCGGCCCGGCCGGTTCGAAGGTGCTCGAAGACCAACTCCCGATCCTCCGGCGCCACCAGCGTGGTGACGTCGCTACCGATCAACTCCTCCCGCTCGTAGCCGAGCATCTCACACAGCTGACGGTTCACATCGACGATGCGGCCATCCTCGGTGATGCCGATGCCTTCGAACGCGGCGTCATAGAATGCCCGGAGTCTGCCTTCGCTCTCCCGCAGGGCGCGAGTGGCCGGCTCGTTCTCCGGGCCAGATTCTCCGAGCGCCGTCTCGATTTCAGAAACACGCGCACGCAGCTGATCCAACTCGGCGCGCAGGGCTTTCTCTAACTGACTGGGGTTGGGCAAGCTCGATCCTCTAGGATTGCCGCAGCTGACAACGCGCCCCGGCTCGCCTTGTCGTGCTTGCTGATTGATCTGCATCGGTAGTTGTTCGATGGCTGCAGTGAGTACGGCCAGGTGCTGGCTGAGCTAAGACCACGCGGCCGATATGCTGGGATTCTCGCAGCGCCCGCTTCTGGCCTGCGTGCCCGATCGCAGCTGACTCGGAACGAGCCAGGCCTTCCGCATCCCGAATTGGGACCGATCCTGGTGTGAGGAGTCGGCTCGCCGCGACAGCACGATCGCGGTTGCGCGCTCTCTGCAGCGCACGCTCGCTGGAAATCACGCTCCGCTCCCCAGCACAAACCAGCTGCCAATCGCTCGTTGTGCCGACTTGGTACGAAGCGTGCTTCTCAGGAACCCGACACAACCGATATTCCTTTTTCCCTCTCGGATTGCTTGGAGGATTCATGCACAAGTTAATGATAGTGGCCGCGCTCGTGGCGCTCGGCGGCAGCGTCGCCCTGGTCGGCTGTACTGTCGACGACACCGACGACTCTGCGGCTGGCGGAGCGGCTGGCAGCGATGCTGGCGGTGCCACCGGAAGCGAAACCGGTGGAGCCGGCGGCGAGACCTCGCAAGGTGGCGAGACCTCCCAGGCCGGCAGCACGGCACAGGGCGGCGAGACCTCCCAGGGTGGCAGCACAGCCCAAGGCGGCGAGACCTCGCAAGGTGGCGAGACCTCCCAGGGCGGCGAGACCTCGCAAGGTGGCGAGACCTCCCAGGGCGGCGCCTCGGCTCAAGCCGGCGCTCCCGGTTCGGCTGGTTCACCCGCTCAAGCCGGCGCTCCCGGTTCGGCTGGTTCACCCGCTCAAGCTGGCGCTCCCGGTTCGGCTGGTTCACCCGCTCAAGCTGGCGCTCCCGGCTCGGCTGGTTCACCCGCTC
>CAZSVU010000074.1:15663-28165 GCA_964610275.1 uncultured Polyangiaceae bacterium
GGCGCTCCCGGCTCGGCTGGTTCACCCGCTCAAGCTGGCGCTCCCGGCTCGGCTGGCGCTCCAGCGCAAGCTGGCGCATCGGGCAGCAGCGGCGCAGCAGGCGGCGGCGGCGCTCCCTGAGGGAGCGCTCGATCCTCGCGCCCACGCGGCGTGCGTGCGGCGGGCTGACGGATTGTCCTCCAGCGTAGGCGGCGAGGTAGGCGGTGTCGATCGCCCCGAGCATCGCTTCCGACACGCCCAGCTGATCGTGAATCGATTTCTTGGCAACGCTGAAGCCCTTGCGACCCGTGTAGTACGTCGCATAGGCGAGCCAGGTGAGGCCCCAAGCCAGGCTACGGTCGCGGCGTCGGTCGTCCACGGCGTCGAGCTTTCCGCTACTGCTGGCTGAGCTCTCGCAGGCTCTGCTGTACTTGCTCTGGATCCACGCCACAGGCGCGCGAGAAGTCGATCAGCACCTCACGCGCGTCCCTGGGCCGGAGCTCTCGGCCGGTGGCCTTGGATCCGACGACCAGCGCGACCATCGCCTGCACCACCAGATCCAGACGCAGTGGGCTGGTCTGCGCCATGGAGTCACAGTAGCCTACCAGGGCAATGACCGCCGCGTCCCGATCGCCCAGCAGCACGTGCGACGTGGGCTCCAGTACCCCGCACCAGTACCAGTCCTCCACGTGCCCGCGCCCCTGCGCGCGCTTGGCCGCACAATCCGCCGCTACGACCGACGGCTCCCCCGCCTGGTATCGCGCTCTGAGCTCCGTGGCCCAGGCGCTGGGCTCGGCCGCTTCGCGCAGCTTCGCTTGCATCTCCGGGCACCCGTACATGTCCACGTGAACCCTCACCTTCCCGTCGTCGCAGGGGACTTCGTAGACGTCGATGACATGGCGGGTGCCCGCGTGCTCGATGGTGGCGACTCGCGAGTGGCGGGCTGCGTCGAGGTCACCGTTGAAGGGGTTGCCGCCCCGCGGGCAGACATACTCGCCGGCGACATAGCCATAGCTGGCTTCGGGACCGCACACGAGTACGGGCTGTTCCGCGTTCGACCCATCCGGGTCGGACCGGGCAGCTTGGCTCGCTGGGGCCGCCGCAACCTGCTGCTTGGCGCAGCCCATCGGCACCGACAACAGAAGCAGCAGCGCGCCGATGTGCGTTGGCCTGCACCCTGAAAGCATCGCCAGATTGTGGGCAACATCTGCTGCTCCGTCAACGCTCTGCCGAGCGCGGCACGGCATCCGCGCGGCCACTTCACGCCAGCTTCTGGTTCAGATGCAACCAGTTCGCACGCCCCAGCCGACACGTCCACGTGGCACGGATTCGCGACATTCGCGAGGCGGGGGATCTCGAGTGTAAGGCCGGGCTGGTTCGCGCGTTCTACCCCTCGAGGTGATCCATGACCGCTCGATTGCTCCTGTTCGTCTGGTCCTGTCTGTTCGTCACTCTTGCCTGCGCGGGCGGTCCACCGCCCCCCCAGGCTCCCGACCGCCAGTCGTCGGCCCAGAGCCAGGCAGTGGCAGCAGGCCCCACACGGCAGCAGAGGATCGCAGAGAACGACAAGTCTCCGCAGTTGATCGCGAGCGGAGCGGCCAACGCCAAGAGCGAGCCCCGCTTTGTCGCCTACACCGATCCCGGCGACATTCCGCATCTACAGCTCGCCGGGGAAACCAAGACGAAGCTTCCGCTCGAACACACCCACGTCAAGGCGAAGCTCACTGGCTTCGTCGCAGAAGTGGAGGTGGCTCAGACGTACACCAATCCCTACGGCAAGCCCATCGAGGCCGTGTACGTGTTTCCGCTCCCCGAGAACAGCGCAGTGAACCACATGCGCATGGTGATCGGCAAACGGGTGATTGAGGCCGACGTCATGGAGCGTCAGGCAGCCAGGCGCACGTACCAGCAGGCCAGACACGCGGGACACACGGCCGCGCTCCTGGAGCAAGAGCGTCCCAACGTCTTCACCCAGTCGGTCGCCAACATCGAGCCGGGCAAGAAGATCGACGTGGTGGTCCACTACGTGCAGGACCTCACTTTCGACGACGGACGGTACGAGTTCGTCTTCCCCATGGTCGTCGGTCCCCGCTTCATGCCGGGCCAGCCGCAGGAGGGCCCCCAAGCCGGAACGGGCATGCATGTCGACACCGCCCGGGTGCCGGACGCGTCCCGCATCTCGCCCCCGATCATCGGTCGTGGCGAGCGCACGGGGCATGACATCTCCCTGGAACTGGTCGCCGATGCCAGCGCGGCGGTGGGGGCGTTCGAAGTCCCCACCCATCAGGTGGTGAGCCATCGACCTGCCGATGGCACGCTGCATCTCACCCTCGCAGAGCGGAGGTCTCTTCCCAATCGCGACTTCGTACTTCGCTACCGCGTCGCCGGAGCGCAACCCAAGGCCACCCTCTACACGGCATCCAACCCCAGCGGGGGCGGCTACTTCTCACTGGTACTCCATCCCCCCAAGCTCGACGTGGATCAGCTGGTGGGACAGCGCGAGATCATCTTCGTGGTGGACGTGTCCGGATCCATGCACGGGCGACCGCTCGGCATGTGTCAATCCGCCATGCGTGAAGCCCTGCGCAAGCTCCGACCGGTGGACACCTTCGACATCATCACGTTTTCGGGTAGTTCTCAGCGGGCGTTCAGTCGCCCGCGTCCCGCAAACCAAGCCAACGTCCGCCAGGCCATGCAGGTCATCGACGGACTTCGCGCCGGTGGAGGGACCCACATGGCCAACGCGGTCGACGCCGCGCTCAGCCCCCCGGTGGCGCGGGGTCGACACCGGTACGTGTTCTTTCTCACGGACGGGTACGTCGGCAACGAGTCGGAAATCATTTCCTCGTCAGCGCGGTTCGTGAAATCGCTCGAGGAGCGGGGGCAGCGGGCGCGGGTGTTCGGCTTCGGCGTCGGCTCCAGCACCAACCGACACCTGCTCGACGGGCTGTCACGAGCGGGAAAGGGGATCACGGTCTATGCTACCAGTCGCGAGGATCCCGCCCGGGCCGTGAACCAGTTCTATCGCTACATCGACCGAACTGCCCTGACCAACCTGAAGATCCATTGGGGCAGCATGCGAGTCAAAGATGTCTTCCCCTCGGAAGTCCCCGACCTGTTCGCCAGCCATCCGGTGATCCTGCATGGCAGGTACTCGGGCCGACCCGGGCAGGTGCGCGTCACCGGTTTGGCTGGTGAGAGCGCGGTGACGGTACCCGTCGACGTGCGGACCGCAAGCGTGGGCGCGAGCCCGGACCAAGTCATGGGCGTCCTGTGGGCTCGAAGCAAGGTGACTGCTCTCAGCGAAGACCTGTGGGACGGAGGCGATCCGGCACGGGTGCGCGCCGAAATCATCAAGCTCGGTCTGGCGCACGACCTGGTGACGCAGTACACGAGCCTCGTCGCAGTGGACCGATCGCGAGTGGTTGGCGACGGCAAGCCCGCCACGGTCGTGCAGCCCGTGGATGCGCCGGAAGGGGTGAACGTGGAGATGGCCGGCGAGGTACGCGTCCCGCCTGGCTGGGGCGTGGCCCGGAAAGCGAAATCCATGAGCAGCGGCAGCGGCGCTACCGGGCTCGGCAACACTGGCGCGGCGGGGCACGGTGCCACCCCAGCCGCGGCGCCCGTACCCCAGAGCGCACCGATGCCTGGGCCGCAGCCGGGCCACGCCGGGGTGGGTCTCGGCGCTGCCCCAGCAGAGGGAGCCGACGACGAAGACGCCAAGGAGCTCGCTGATGTGAAGCCGGCAGCCGAGCCGCCGAGCGCCTATAACCCGACTGCCAGCGAGGACGGGGACGGGGACGGGGTCCGGGAAGGCGCCTCGATGAGCGGCCCACCCAGCGAGTCCGATTCCGGCGACAAGGACACCGCATACGCCGCGGTCGAGCCGAAGCGAGGGTGCGGATGTCGCGTCCCGGGCGGGGCGTCGAGCGGTGGTGGCGCAGCCTGGATCGCGCTCGGTCTGGGCGCCCTGGGAGTCGGACTGCGACGCCGGCGGAGCGTCAGGAGGGCCTGGCGCGCGTGAGCCCACCCGGGCGGCAACGTAGCTGTATCCGGAGGCTTCGAATGACAGAGACGCTGCCGAAACTGCACGTGCACATCGAGTGCCGGACCCGCTTCAAGTCCCACGCCCCACTCGGGACCGTTTGTGAGCGGGCTTCTCTTGGGCCGCCCGCTCGCGTGCCCGCTCCAGATGACGATACAAGTACCAGCTCGCCACGCTGCGGTACGGTCGCCAGCGTTCGGCAATCTGTGCGGCGCGACGCTGGTAGCCGCTCTCGGTGAGCCGGTAGAGGTCCATCATGCTGGTGCGAATCGCCTGATCGTCCGCCGGGAATACGTCGAGGCGATTCAGCGAGAAGATGAGGTACATCTCCGCGGTCCAACGCCCAATCCCTTTGACCTGGCACAGTGCATCGATCGCATCGGCGTCACTCAGACCATTGAGCGCATCGCAATCGAGCGTGCCGCGCTGCACGTGATCGGCCAGACTGCGAAGGTACTGGATCTTGCGCTGAGAAAGCCCCGCAGCCCGAAGCACGCGGTCGTCGATGCGCGCCAGAGTGGCGGGGGTCGGCTTGCGGCGCCCGAACACTTCGCGCACCTTCCGGCGAATGGTCGCCGCTGCCGCGTTGGAGAGCTGTTGGCTGACGATCGCGTCGAGTAGCTCTTCGAAACCACCCGGCTTGGGCGCGAGGCGGCAAGGTCCAGTCGCGGCAATGACCGCTGCCAGCTTCTCGTCACGGCGACTGAGCTCTCGTTCCGCTCGCCTGAGCTCCGTCACGGCGGAAGGTGCAGACCGCCGGAGCAGGGATGCGCTGCGCTGGCGCCAGTCCCGCAAGCCTTCGCCGAGTTCGCCCTGCCGGCCACGCTCAGCCCACAGCGCGAAGCGGGTGATCGGTTGTCCCGCACTCTCCGGCGAGCCCGCGCCATCGAGTGGTTCGAGCGAATCGAACAGAGACCCGCTCGTCGCGTCACGCGGCGCCGGTGTCGGGTCGCGTGAGGCCGCCGGCGTGACGAAGTCACCCATCCGCTCGGTTCCTTGGGCAAAACGGCGCAACGTGGTGGCGATGGCTTCCGGGCTCGCGTCGATGCCAATCCACCGGCGTCCCAGTCGATCCGCCACGCCCAACGTCGTACCGGAACCCGCGTAGCAGTCGAGCACCAGATCCCCCGGGTTGGACGAGGCCCCGATGATCCGCTCCAACAGGTCCGGGTTCTTCTCGGTGGGATAGCCGGTGATGCGAACGTTCTGGTTGTGAGCATCCTTGAAGTCCAACCAGATGTCCTGCACGCCGATTCCGGCGCTTTGGTCCAGGTAGACTTTCCGGCGAGGGTTCCCATGAGCGGACCAGTAGATCTCACCCCGAGCGTCCAGCGCATCCAGCTTCTCGGGCGGAAACTGCCAGTGCTTTCCGGGAGGCGGGAGCTTCCCGCGCCACCGTCCTCCCGTCGCACCCCGCCGGACCCCCGGAGCGTGGACTGGGACTTTCATGAACCGCCGACCCGTCTCCGGCTCCACGTACTGGTACTCGCGGGCACGCGCTTCGGTCCACGGCTCCACGGGTCGGTTCCACACCGGGCAGGACGACTTCGAGTAGAACAGGACGTAGTCGGCGACGTTCCCGTACTGGCGGCGTGTGTAGTTCTTGGGGTTGCACTTCTTGCGGGTGATGCAGTTGCGAAAGCCCGCGTCCCCGAACAGCTCGTCGAGGATCACCTTGACGTGGAAGACCATCTTCTCGTCGAGGTGGACGTAGAGGGATCCATCCACCGCCAGTAGCTCCCTCAGCAGTAGCAATCGCGCGCGCAGATGCTCGACGAACTCCGCGCCCACGAGTGTGTCCTCGTAGGCCGGCGCGAGCTTCCGCGAATGGAAGGCGGACTGGGTCGCGAACGGCGGATCGATGTAGACCAACCGGACGCCGCCCCGCACCTGTTCGTCCGCGAGCAGGTGACGCAGCACGCGCAGATTGTCCCCGAAGTAAAGCCGATTCGAATCGGCGCTGAGGCGGGTCCCGGCGGGCATCCAGACCCGACTGACGCGCGCAGCCGGGCCCGCCAGGATCTCGGCGTCATCGCGCTTGCCGGCGTAGCTGAGCACGGGATGGTCACCGGCAGGCGTCGGGACATCACGCCGGGCGCTCGCCTTGCGCTGAGTTCGTCGCGTGGGCACTCCTGTCGCCATGATCGTCGTCGCCGCGCACCCGAGTGGCAGCCGCCAACGAGCCTATCCAGCCAGCCAGGGTCAGGCCAGCGCTTGTTGCACGAACCCAGCGCTGGACCGGCCGCGTCACGTATCGCCAGGCACGAGCAACTCGAGCGCAGCCGCCGCCATCAGACGGGGCGTCCCCCACTCGGCCACGTCGCGTCCGCCAAAACGGATCCTCACGGGCCGCGCCAAGACGAACGCGGTGTCGAATCGGAGCCGAAGGTGATCCATCATCTGCCAGCCGAGTCCCGCGCGCATGAAGAGAGCGCCCCGCGCTTGAGACGACTCGCTGGTCTGGTAGCCGGGCTCGGCGCTGACTCCCTCGGACCGCACCAGCACCAGGCCCGGGCCGATCCCCACCAGCGGCACAACCGTTCCGGACGGGGGGCTCAAATTCATGGTCAACCCGAGGGGCGAGATCGATAGCTCGGCCGTGCCCCCCTCGCCCTCCACCTGCACGGGGCGCAGGGCGATGCTGAGGTAGAGCTCACCGCCCAACCACCCCCGCGAGTAGCCCCCCAACGCGGCCTGGCCGAGCCAGGACGTCCCCACCCCACCCCACCCCAGCTCCGGACCGAAACCCGCGGCAGCGGTCAGCGCGTAGTGACGCCCGCGCCTTGGTGTGCCGGACACCAGCGCGGGCTCCTTCGGGGTAGCCAGCTCCCGGGCTGCTGGCGGTGCGGGCAGCTCGGAGCGCCGCGGGCGCTCGGACAGGTTCAGCTCCAACAGGCTCGCGCGGAGCAGCTCGACGGCTCCGACGGCCACGGTGTCCTCGGTGCTGGCCGCGCCTTCCGACCTGCTGATGACCTCACGCACGACCGTCTTGCCGGTGACCCGGTCGGCAATCCAGACCTCCACCGCACCGCCCAGCGGAACGATACGAATGGCCGCAAATGCTCCCACGCTGCGCGCCGTCTGCTCCAACGGCGCGCGCCCCACCGGCGCGCTCTCGGCGGAAGTCACCACCACCTCCACCCCGAGCTGGTCGAGCTCGGCTTGGATGCGAGTCGCGGTAGCACCGCCACGGTCACTCGTGACCAGAACGACCCGCGCCACGTCCTGCGCGCGAACACCCGGAGCGAGGAGTACGATCGCGACGCACCACAGCCCCAGCACCAGGCGACAGCGCCAGCGCCACCACACCTGGTCCCCGCACGCGCTGTCCCTGCCCATCAGTCCCCGGACTGTCCCAGTACCTTCCGCGCAAACGACGCATGGGGGCCGGAGGGGTAGCTATTGAGATAGCGTCTGGCTGCGTTCTGGGCAGCCGCTGCGTTGCCGGCGCGTTGATGGGACTCGATCAGTCGCCCGGCAGCCTCTCTGGCCAACGGTCCACCTGGCTGTTCACTCAGGTAGGTGGAAAACCAGGTGGCGGCTGCCGCCGGACCAGCGCTCATCCCCAGCAGGTAGGCCGCGGTTCCTGCCTGCGGCGTTCCCGGGAAGCGAACGCGACAACTGCGCAACGCACGAGCGCCCGTCTCATGGCGACCCGCGAGCCTCGCGGCACGCGCCAGTGCCATCAGATCCCCGGCGGCAGCCGTCGCGCAGATCTGGTCGATCCCCACCTGATCCGCCGCCTCCATCGCCTCGGCGTACTTGCCTTGACGTTCCAGCTTCTGCCAGCTGGTGCTCGCGGCGCGTGCCGGCGTTGCCTCGGCATCAGGCTCGGGCTCGGCCGACGGTGTGAGTACCGGAAGCTCAGTAACGTCGTAGCTCGGCGTCGGCGGCACTCGCCGCGAGACCTCCCCGACCTCGAGGCTCGCTTGTCGCACCCGCACTTCACAGCGTTGTCCACTGCGAACGGTGCGGGCCGCCTCGATGAGCGGTCCACTGACTACCACGCTGCCTTCCTCCACTTCCAGCTCGAATTGCTCGGTCATCGGGTCCCAGCTCACACTGAGCTCGGTGCCCGTGACCCGAACCGTAAATGGGCCCGCTTCAAAAGACCACCGCGTATCTTTCCGATGCACGATGGTTGCCGAGACCGCCCCACGCTCGAGCACCATCCGGGCACCGCGTGGATCCACCGTGACCACGCGCACCCGGGATTTCGGTTCGAGCACGACCCGACTTCCCTCGGAGAATTCCACCGGCAGCCGTTCGTTCTCACCCGTCTGGACCCAGGCGCCGGGTTCCGGACCGCCCCTCTGACCCGCAAACCGGTAGGCCCCAAACGCCACCCCGATCAGCACGGCGACAACCGCTGCAGCAGCAGAAATCGCCCACCAGCTCGCCCGGCCTCGGCTGGTTGCGCTGAGTCGACGCTGAGCCGAGAGCAGCCGCTCCCGACTGCGGTCGAGGTCCAGCTCGGGTTCGGAGCGATCGGCCGCCTCGCTCCACCGCCGAGCCAGCCGCTCGATCTCGGGTGTCGCTCGAGTCACTGGGAACCTCCCGTCCGCCACTCCTCTAGCGACGGCTCCAGCTCCGCGAATTGAAGGTAGGTCGTTTCGGCGCGCTTGAGCCGCCGTTTCACGGTAGACACGCTCACCTCACACGTTTCGGCTATTTCCGCTACCGTCATCGCCGCCACGAAACGGAGCACCAAGACGATACGGTCGTCGACTGGAAGTCGCTGCAGGACCGCATAGCTCGCTCGAAGGGCTTCGCTCTCCGCCGGATCACGATCTGCGGCCGAGGATTCCGGCACCTCTTCATGGGGCAGGATGCGCAGCCACCAGCGACGCGACCGCTTCTGGATGCACGTGCGGGCCGTACGCACGGTCACGCCCATCACCCAACTCTCCAGAGCACGCGGGTCCCTGAGCTTCGGAAGCGCCTCCAGCGCCCGCACGAACGCGTCGTGCAACACGTCTTCCAGCTCCGTGTCCGGACCCAGTAGGCGATAAAGCAGCCCGTGCATCCGCCCTGCGAAACGGTCGTGAAAGGCGGCCGCCGCGCCGGGGTGCCCTCGCCGCAACCCGGCCACGAGTGCCTCGTCGTCGCCTCGAAAGGCGAGGGCGTGCACCGCCGCGCCAGTGGTTGGCGCAAGCGGCAGCGATGCGGCAGGGGCAGCGGACGGCACGGGTTTCCGAAAGTGAGTCACAGCACACGCAAAGAGTGGGTCAGCCTTGAGGTCGGTGGGCCGGATTTGGCCAAGTCCGTTTTCGAGGTCGCAATTGACGTACTCTAGCCAAAGGAGCAGCCGAACGCCGCCCCCAGCGCACCGGTCGCCATGAATACCCAACAGGTTCTTGCCCTCGTCTCGGCATGCCTTTCGTTCGTCGCGTGCAGCGACATCACCGAGGATCCCATCGTGCTGGACCCAGCAGCCGCCGGTGGCAGCAGCGGCGGTGAGGCGGGGCGAGCCGGGGCGGGAACGGCCGGCGCTGCCGACGGCGGGATGGGCGGCTCAAGTGGCAGCAGCGGCGATGCCGGTGGACCGACCTGCGGTGTAGGTGGGGGCTGCACCTACCTTCTCCCCGCCCAGGGATACATCCGCCCGGCCATTGGCTGCACTCTCGTGGGGGCCTGGTACACGTTCGGCTGTCCAGGCGCGGTGCTCGACCCAGTCGAGGGCACAGCCGTAACCGCGCCAGAGGGCGAGATCTGTTTCAGGGGTTCGGTGCCCGCCGCCGACCCCGGCGCCGGCTCTGACGCTGGAACGGGTGGTGAGGCAGGCGGCGGTCCTGACTTCTCCACCTACTACGGTGCGGTGGTGGGCTTCGACGTCTGCGGCATGCCCGACGACATGAGCACCTGCCAAGGTTGGTTGCCGGCCCCGTACTGCGACTGGGAACCAAAGAGCAAGCACACGGTGGGGGAGTGCAATCTCGAACTCAACCACATCTCGTTCAACATCACTGGGCAACTGCCACCGACCGAGCTGCGGGTCGTGTTCAAGGAACGAGATCGCACCGAGGGCACGTACCTGGTGGTGTCCGATACTGGCTTTTTCTGTGGGACCATTGCCGAGGCTCGAGTGGGGTACGACCCAGAGGCGCCACCGCTCAACCTGGCCGAAGTGGAATCGATCCACTTCCAGGTGACCACGGCCGCGGTAGCCCCCCACGCGTTTGGGTTCTGCATCCGCGATCTGGCGATCCGTTAGGATGATCGAGTGCGGGTGAAGTCGTGGCAAGTCGGGGCGGGCCTGGCTGTGGCCTTGGCCGTGGCGCTGCCGCTGGCGCTCTGGCGACCGTCCTCGTCTGTCGGAGTGTCGGGGCCGCGGTTGGTCCCGCTTCGCCCGGGAGCCGGCTCGCGGCCGCCGCTCGGCCATTTGGTGAAGCACTACTCGGCAGTTGAGGACGCATGTGCTCTGCCGGGCGTCGAACAGATCGTTCGCTGGCATGGACTCGGGTTCGACGGCGATCTCTCCTCCGCTCCAGAACGCCCGCTGCCCTCGGACGTGCGCACGGCGCTGCGCTCGCTCGAAACGGAAGTCGCACTGAGCCGTCCTGGACGCACCGGTCGCCCTTGGGTGTTGCTGCTGCCAGAAGTCCACGAACACGAAGAACGCGAAGACTACGTACTCAGTCTGGCCCAGGCGGCGGCGCACGCATTCAAAGTCCGCCGCGTGCGAGTCTTCGTGGAAGCCTGGAGCCAAGAGGTGCAGCTGGACCCCGCCGGCGGTGAGACCGTGAGGTTCTCGGGGCTGGAGCCGACGAGCGCCTATCCGTGGTCGCGAGCCGCGTGGGGCCTGCTGGATCTCGCGCAGGCTACCCGGGTGAGTGCCGAACCCATGAGCGTCGAAATGGCTCGCCAGGCTCTCCTCGGGCAGGGAGCAGCCGCCCGACTCCGGGTCGGGCAGCATTCCTCACGCGAGGCGGCATCGAGAGCGCTTGCGCTCTACGCCCGGGCTTGGAACGCCCTGTGCGCACGGTTCTCACCGCATGCGTCGACGCGAGCACGCCTGCCCGTGGCCGCGGACTACCTTCAGGATTCCCATTGGGTCGAGCTCGCCCAAGAAGCGCAGCTCACGATCCCAGGCGACCCCGCCGACTACCGACCGGACAGCCCCCTCGCCACTGCCGCGCTCACGCTGGCTGCCGTCACGTCCCGCGTGCGCACGACCGAGTTCGCCATCCGTGTGCTGGAAACGACCGGTCCTGCGGATCAGGAATTCGCACTGCTACAGATCGGCGCAAACCACGTCTTCCCCCTGGTCGACCTGCTGCAACGTGCTGGATGGGGCTGGGGGGTACTGCTCAGCCCGAGCTCACGGAAGTGGATCGACCGCGGCCACGACTGGCGGTGTCCGGTGGCTTCGTTGCCCAAGCCTCTCAGGACGGGTTTCGCCTATTTTCGACTCCCGGCCAGCCCCGTGGTCCGAAAGAACCTCCGGCTCCGGGAAGTCGTCGACCTTCAGATATCCGCCCCCTGATTGACCCGACCATTGTGCAGACGCTCCGAGTGCACCGGGGCGATGAGTGTGGTGCAGGGACCGGACGAGGCAGGATCGCTGCCGGCCTACTTCTCGTCAGGGGCCATGCCCACGGTCAGCTTGTAGACCTTCTTGCCCAGCGCGGGATCATCCATCGAGATCTCGTACTCGCTGGGAACCTGGAGCTCGATGGTGCCGGGAACTGGGCGCAGCGGCTTCTTTCCGTAGTCGCGGCCGGTCAGCTTGAGGGTCAGGCTGGTGTCGGTTTCCTTCTCGACCTTCTCGACCTGGACGCGATGGATGGCGTAGTGCCTGCCTCCCTTGAGGCCAAAGACGATCCACCACCAGTTCTCCTCGTCGTCCTTGATGAACCGCATCCCCTCTTCGGCGATCTGGCCGCGGGCCTTCTCCATGCACTTGTTCTTCTTCTGCGGATCATCCTTGGACTGCTTGATGCAGGCCGCTTCCTTCTTCTCCCCGATCTCCGAATCCTTGAACGAGAAGATGAACCCAGTGTCCGACTCCAGCACCAGCTGGCTCGGCTTGGGCTTGGGGGGCGGCTCGGGCTCCTTCTCGGCCTTGGCTTCCGATTTCTCCTCGGCACCAGAAGCCCCGCCCTTCCCCAACCCCTCATCCTTTCCGTCGGCCGAAGTCTCGGCCTTCGGTGCCTCGGCGTCTGGGGCACCGGCCCCGCCACAGGCACTGAACGCCAGCGCCAGAGAAACGCAAATGGATGTGGTCAGAAGGGAGTGTGTACGCATGGTTCACCTCGCAAAGACGTGGCTTCGGCAACTACCCTGACCCGACTTCGGCGTCGAGGGACAATAATGGCCGAGCTAGTTCCCGGCGCTAAATGGGCTCCGGATGACGTGCGCCCCCCACAGGGTGAGGGCGCACGTCGTCCTCCGCAGCCCGAGCTATCGCCGAGAGCGCGTTTTCATTCCGGGGTCTTTGACCAAGACCCCGGCCCCCCCCCCCCCCCGGGGGGGGGG
>CAZSVU010000075.1:0-28114 GCA_964610275.1 uncultured Polyangiaceae bacterium
GCAATTCCGCGTCCAGAAACATCTGTGCGGCCTCGACCAGGGCGGCGTCACGCAGCGGCTTGCCCGGGGCAGCGGTGGCCGGCGTGACCCGCGCCCCGAGGCTGCGCAAGAGCTCCAAGAGCCGATTGCAGCGATCGTAGAGCTCGCCGTGTGCCAACTCCTCGCCTGAATGGCTGAGCAGAGTGAGCGCGGCGAGCGCGCCGGGAGTGACTGCGGTGACGCGGTTGATCTCGTCCATCACCTGGTTCGCGAGGCGGGCAATGAGGCGACGGCGCTGTTCGTGGTCGAGCTCTGCGGGCGGCGGCAGCTCCAGCTGGTCGCATAGCTCGCCCAGGGTGAGAATGCGGCCGACTTGAAGGTTGATCCGGCCGTATCGGTGACGCAGCACTTCCCGGGACTGCAGCAGGCGCGAGGCGTCTTCCTTCTGCTTGTCACCGCCGCGCAGCTCCCGCTCGTAGGCAGCGGCTTCCACCACGCGCTCGTAGCCGATACTCACCGGCACGAAGCAGGTGGGTCGGTGCGGCATCGACAGGGCTGCGTCGGCGATCATGGAGAGCAACCCGTACTTGGGAGGCAGGAGCTTGCCGGTACGGCTCCGGCCGCCTTCCAGGAAGAGCTCGATGGGATAGCCGTCCCGGATCAGCCGACGAACATACGCCGCCACCACGGCGCCGTAGAGGCGGTCTCCCTTGAAGGTGCGTCGGATGAAGAAGGCGCCTCCACGGCGCAGGAGATTCCCGACTGGGAAGAAGTTCATGTTGTCGCCGGACGCGATGACCGGGACGGGCAACCCCGCGTGACGAAACAGGTACGATAGAATCAGGTAGTCGACGTGGCTCTTGTGGCTCGGCAGAAGAATCAGGGTGTGATCCTTGCTGGCTTCGCGGACTCGCTCGAGGTCGAGGGGATCGTGCTCAATCCCGGCGTAGATTCGGTGGAAGATCCGGTGGAAGACGAAGTCCAGTGCCGTGACGGCGTTGTGGTCTGGAGTGGCTTGAAGGGCGCGCAGCATGTCCCACGCGCGACGCTTCAGCTCGCGAGGGTTCAGGTCTTCCTCGGCCGCCAGCGTTTGGATCTCGGTGCGCAAGGTCGGACTGCGTATGAGCTCCTGGCGCACACGCTCCGGCGACTTGTGCGCTGGCCCGACGGCACTCCGGCGTTCCCGTTCCAGCCGGCGGAGCATCGCGTAGGTGACGCGTCGGATGAGTACGGCGTCGTCGACGCCCGCGTTGCCTTGGAGAAATGCGTCCAAGTCCAAGGGTGTGCCGCTGCGGAGCTCGACTCCGGGCCGGTTCTCCAGCAGCTCGAGCGCGGTGCGCACCGAGCTCGGCCACTCCCGCGGCCCCAGCAGCACGTCGAGCGGTCGAGCGCCTCTGGTGTCCGGGCGACGAGTCCAGAGAAAGACCTGCGGTAAGAGCAGCACCGGACGGCGGACCTCACGCGCTGCGTCGAACAGTGCTTGCACCAGCTCGTCTCCCTCACGCAGGCCCCTGCCGGCCGAAGCTCCGGCGGCAACATCCAGCACGCCGGGCGGGCGCTTGAGGAACAGCACCGCCGAGGCGCCCTGGCCGATGGTGGTGCGCAGACGGTCACTCGGGACCAGGCGTTTCATCAGCGCGCGATATTCCCGGCCCACCGACGGGTTGAGGATCCCCAACCTGAGGTCGTTCACGAAATGGATCCGCGGCAACTCGTAGCGCTTGGTCAGGTGATCCAGCGCCAGGAAATCCATCAGATTGAGGCTCCGCAGCACATACACCACCACATTCTGCTCGGAGAGGCGGCGGACGGTGTCCACCCATGCGTCCTCGACCCTGATGCGGTCGAAGAAGTGGCGGTAGAGCGCCCGGAGCACGGGGTTGGGCTCGTAGGGCTTGCGAAGCTCGCGGTCCGGCATACGTGTCGAGTGGAGTGGCGCGCGGGAGGGGATGCAGGCTCGCCGGCCAGCCGTGGCCGGTGCGAGGTGATCATACTTGCCCGGGACAGCTTGCACGACTACTCCCTTTCGCCGTGCGAGTGAGTCTCCGGCGGGCCCTTGCGCCCCTGGTGATCACAGCCCTTGGGGCCCTGCACACGAGCGCCTGCAAGGACCGTCCCGCGCCCCCGGACCAGCCGGCGCCTCCGCCTCCGGCGCCCCCGGCATCGGAGCCGGTACCCCATTGCGCTGAAGTCTCGGCGGGCAGCTCGTACCAAATCGGCGAGCCCGGGGTGGGTGTCTCGGAGAGCGACACCGACGGTATCGCGCTGCCGTTTTCCGTGGAGCTCGGGGCCGCAGTGGGTACGGCCCATGGGTTCGCGGTGGCCGGTCTGCGCGAGCGCGGGGAGGGGACCGGCGCGTTCATTGCGCTGATCGACCCTGACGCACGTGCTGGGCGCACCCTCGATCTCGGCCCAGTTCATGGCGACGTCGATCCGCCAGATCTCGTCACTGCAGGCGGCGACCTGGTCACCTTGGTTCCCGAAAGCGATGCCGGCGGAAGAACGCTACGACTGGGCCGCGTTCGAGATACCGGCAAGCACGCAGACGTCACCTGGGGTGCCCAGCTTCCACAACGTCGGGGCGAATCCCAGGCGGCCGCGCTGGCCGTCAGCCAAGCCCACGGGTTGGTCGTCTGGGACGAGTGGGTCGACACCGCAGGGCGCGGTGTCGTCCGGGCGTCCTCGTTCCCGCTCCAGGATCTTTCCCAGGCCGAGTCGCCGCGGTTGCTGTCACCCGAAACGTCTGATGTCGAAGCACCCCAAGTCGTGGGCGGGGCCCGCGGATATTGGGTCGCCTGGATATCACACACGGCGTACGACCTTCCGGACGCGGGAGCCGCCCGCCCGGCTCGCCGGCAGGGGCGTCGAACGGAACCCGAGCCGATCGGTTCCGCGGAGCCGTCGCGGTCAGTCGTGGATCTCGGGCAGCGGTGGCTCGAGGTGGCTCGACTGGATGCTGGCGGCAAGTTGGCGAACCCGCCGCTGGTGGTGACGCCCCGCGACGCGCACGTGCTGGTGTTTCAGCTCAGCCTCGCGCCGAACGGAAACGCCTGGCTCGCCTGGCGGGACGACCACACGTCTCCGGGCGTGGAGCGTGGCAAAGTGAGCTTGGCCAGGGTCGGCGTCGACGGAAGCATCGAACGCAACGTGGTGGAGGACCAGCGGCTCGGGGCCGGAACGCCCACGCTCCTGGTCGACGCCGCCCCGTCGCGGGGGGGAGTGCCCGCGTGGCTCGCGCTGGGGGCCGTGGATGGTGAAACGGAGCTGGCAGTGCTCGACCAGAACGCACGGCTCGGGGCGCCACTTCAGCCGGCGATCGGCATCCGTCGTGCCGAGCCACTCGTGCTGCAGGCCGGTCGCATTCTGCTCACACGATCGCGAGGCAAGGCGGCGGAGCTTTCGGTCGTCGAGTGCAGGATGAAGCCAGTAGCAGCCAGCCCAGTTCCCGCTGCCTCCGGCACACCGCCGGATGCAATCGAGGCAGATGCAACTCAGGAGGAGCGAGAGTAAGCTCCACCCGTACCCGAGGAGGCGACATGGCCCAAGCTGCGGTTCTGCTGGCAAACGGCTTTGAAGAGATCGAAGCGGTGACCATCATCGACGTGCTGCGTCGCGCGGGAGTCGAGGTGAAAGCCGCGGCACTCGAAGGAGACTCCGTGCTGGGTTCGCACGACATCAGGGTCACTGCCGATTGTGGCATCGGCGAGCTCGACGTCGACGCGCTCGACGCGGTGGTGCTGCCCGGAGGCATGCCCGGAGCCGAGAAGCTGCGTGACGACGCCCGTGTCAAGCAGTTGCTCGTGGCGGCTGCGGGCGCCCAGAAGCTGGTATGCGCCATCTGCGCGGCCCCCATTGCCCTCGACGCAGCCGGGGTCATCGGCGGACGGCGCGCGACCTCGTACCCGGGCTTTGTGCTCGAGGATGCCGAATACAGTACGGACCGCGTGGTCGAAGAAGACCACATCGTCACCAGCCGAGGCCCAGGCACGGCGCTGGAGTTTTCCCTGGCACTGGTGCGCCGCCTCGTCGGTCACGAGAAGGCGACGGACCTGCGGCAGAAGATGCTCGTCCGAACGTAGCTACGGAACGAGCAGCGACGCGCCGACCGTCTGTCGGCTCTCGAGCGCTGCGTGAGCCGAGGCGGTTTCGGCCACTCGGCTCGAGTCAGGGGCGCAGAGTGTAGAGCCGGATCGGTGGATGGCCAGTGCCCGGTCCCGGTCTCAACCGCTGGGCGGGACAGGCCCCCGCCGGGGCCCCATCACAGATGAGGGTTCCAGCAGGCCACGCGATGCCGGTTGCTCGTGTCCAGCTCTTGGAGCGCCGGCGTTTCTTGGTCGCATTTTCCCTTGATGGCCCGCGGGCAGCGGGGATGGAACGTGCAGCCCGACGGCGGATCGATCGGACTCGGTACGTCGCCTTCGAGGAGGATGCGCAGTCGGCGATGCTCGGGATCCGGTACCGGTATGGCGCTGAGCAGTGCACGTGTGTAGGGATGGTAGCGCCGCTCGTACAAGCTCTTGGCCGTGGCCAACTCGACGATCGCGCCGAGGTACATCACGGCCACGCGGTGGCTTAGGTACTCCACGACTTTCAGGTCGTGAGAGATGAAGAGGTAGCTCAGATTGAACTCCTCCTGGAGGTCCAACAGAAGATTGATGATCTGCGCCTGGATCGACACGTCCAGTGCACTGAGCGGCTCGTCACAGACGATGAACTCCGGGCGCACCGCGAGTGCCCGAGCGATCCCAATCCGTTGACGCTGTCCTCCGCTGAACTCGTGCGGATAGCGGTTCATCGCGTCCGCGTGCAGCCCCACGCGTTCGAGCAGTTCGCGTACGCGTTGCTCCTCTTCCGCCCGGGAGCTCACCAGCTTGTGAATCTGGAGCGCCTCCCCGACGGTGCCGCGCACCGTCATCCGAGGATCGAGCGACGAGTACGGGTCCTGAAAGATGATTTGGATTCGGCGCCGCAGGGGCCGCAGCTGCCGTTGCGACAGCGGGGTCAGGTCCCGACCATCGAAGACGATCCGTCCGAACGTGGGCTCGATCAACCGCAGGATGGTTCTGCCCAGAGTGGTCTTGCCACACCCGCTCTCACCCACCAGCCCGAGGGTCTCGCCCGGACGGACGGTGAGGGAGACTCCGTCCACCGCGCGGATCAGCCTGGGCTTCTTGAGCCAGCCCTGCTTCAAAGGGAAGAACTTGGTGAGCCGTTCTACCGCGAGCAGGGGCTTACCATGCGGACGCCGCTCGCCACGCGGACGGGGGTTCCGCGGCACGGCGCCGATGCCGTTGTCCACCGCCGTGCCGTCATCCGACATGGCCGAGCTCCGCGAAGTGGCAGCGCACGCTGCGTCCGTCCGCCAGCAGGCGCAGATCCGGTTCCTGGTTGAAGCAGCGCTGGTAGTCGGACTGATCGGCACGGAAGTGACAGCGTTCCGCGAACCGGCAACCAGGAGGCAGGTCCGTGAGCCGAGGTACCATGCCGTCGATGGTCGGCAGTCGAGTCGGTGTTCCGGGTGCACGTGAGGCATCCAACGGCGGAACGCTGGCCAGCAGCCCGCGGGTGTAGGGGTGCAGGGGGTCCCGGAAGAGCTTGGCGACGGTTCCCGTCTCGACCACCCTGGCGGCATACATCACGACCACCTCGGTGGCGAACTCCGCCACCACCCCGAGATCGTGCGTGATGAAGATGATGCTCATGCCGAGCTTCTCTTGGAGCCGCCGCAAGAGGTCGAGGATCTGGGCCTGGATGGTCACATCGAGGGCCGTCGTCGGCTCGTCGGCGATCAGGAGCGTCGGGTCGCAGCTGAGCGCCATCGCGATCATCACCCGTTGGCGCATCCCGCCGGAAAGCTCGTGCGGGTAGGCCTGCACGCGTTCCCGGGGCGAAGGAATACCTACCAACTGGAGCATTTCCACCGCCCGCTCACGTGCCTCTCTGCGCCCCACGCGACGATGGATGCGGATGGCCTCCACGATCTGAGACCCGACGGAGTAGACCGGGTTCAACGAGGTCATGGGCTCCTGGAAAATCATCGAGATCTGGGCGCCGCGGACGGCGCGCATCTCCTTCTCCGCCAGGGCGAGCAGGTTGCGGCCTTCGAACTGGATTTCGCCTCCCTCAATCTCACCGGGCGGACTCGGCACGAGTCGCATGACGCTCAGCGCCGTGACGCTCTTGCCGCATCCGCTTTCCCCCACCACTGCCAGCGTGCCTCCACGCCGTACGTCGAACGAAACGTCATCCACTGCGCGCAACCGGCCTGCATCGGTTTGGAACGCAGTCGTCAGGTTGCGAATGCTGAGCAGGACGTCTGCCATGGGGCGGCTTGACCCTACCACGGAGCCACTCGGCTGAGACGAGCCACTCGGGCGACGGCGATTTCCAGGGTGCTTCATGCGCGAGTTCCGAAACGCTGGACGCCGGCCTCGGACTCCACCAGCATCGCCCGCCACGCCGTGCCCGGCTGGAACTCGGGCCGACGCCACAGGAGGAAGAACGCCGCATGCCCAAGCGAGAGGACATCCACAAGGTCATGATCATCGGGTCCGGGCCCATCATCATCGGTCAGGCCTGTGAGTTCGACTACTCCGGCACGCAGGCCTGCAAGGCGCTGCGCAAGCTCGGGTACGAAATCGTGCTGGTCAACTCCAACCCGGCCACCATCATGACGGATCCGGGGATGGCCGACGTGACCTACATCGAGCCGCTGAACGCGGACACGATGGAGGCGATCATTGCCCAGGAGCGCCCTGACGCGCTCTTGCCGAATCTCGGAGGACAATCTGGCCTGAACCTCTCGTCGGAGCTCGCCACCCGTGGCGTTCTGGACAAGTACGGCGTGCAGATCATCGGCGTCCAAGTCGACGCCATCAAACGCGGGGAGGACCGCGAGGCGTTCAAGGAGACCATGACCCGACTCGGCCTGGAGATGCCCCAGAGCGAGATCGCCCATTCAGTCGACGAAGCGCTCGCCATCGTCGCGAAGCTCGGCTACCCGGCAGTGATTCGCCCGGCCTATACCATGGGCGGGACCGGTGGTGGGCTGGTCTACAACGAAGAGGAATTCCGTGTGGTCGCCGCTCGCGGGCTCTCCGCGAGCCTGGTGGGACAGATTCTGGTCGAGGAGTCCGTGCTCGGGTGGGAGGAACTCGAACTCGAAGTCGTGCGCGACCACAAGAATCAGATGATCACGGTGTGCTTCATCGAGAACGTCGATGCCATGGGCGTGCACACCGGCGACTCCTACTGTACGGCACCGATGCTCACCATCGCTCCCGAGTTGCAGGAACGCCTCCAGAAGTACTCCTACAGCATCGTCGAAGCCATCGAGGTGATCGGTGGTACCAACATCCAGTTTGCACACGATCCCCAGACGGGTCGCGTGGTGGTGATCGAGATCAACCCCCGCACGTCGCGCTCCTCGGCACTGGCTTCCAAGGCGACCGGGTTCCCCATCGCGTTCGTCTCCTCCCTGCTCGCGGGCGGGCTGAGCATGGATGAGATCCCGTACTGGCGGGACGGGACGCTGGAGAAGTACACGCCCTCGGGCGACTACGTCGTGGTCAAGTTCGCCCGCTGGGACTTCGAGAAGTTCCGCGGGGCCGAGGACAAGCTCGGTACCCAGATGCGGGGTGTGGGCGAAGTGATGAGCATCGGGAAGACCTACAAGGAGGCGTTGCAGAAGGCCATTCGCTCCCTCGAAAAGGGTCGTCACGGTCTTGGGTTCGCCAAGAACTTCAATGAGCTGCCCCTGGAGGAGCTCTACGCACTCCTATCCAAGCCGACCAGTGAGCGGCAGTTCATGATGTACGAAGCGCTACGGAAGGGTGCGGACACACAGAAGTTGCACGAACTCACCCACATCAAGACCTGGTTCATCGAACAGATGCGCGGGCTCGTGACGCTCGAGGAGGAGGTGCTGCAGCACAAAGGGGGGCTACCCCCCGACGAGTTGCTGACGCGCGCCAAACGGGACGGCTTCGCCGATCGCTACCTGGCCAAGCTGCTCGGCGTGGCGGAGCAACGTGTTCGCGAGCGCCGCATCGAACTGGGTGTGGTCGAAGCCTTCGATGCGGTGCCAGTGAGTGGCGTCGAAGACGCGGCCTACTACTACTCCACCTACAACGCCCCCGACCGCGTCGCCGTGGCCGAGGGTCGGAAGGTGATGATTCTCGGTGGTGGCCCCAACCGGATCGGGCAGGGCATCGAGTTCGACTACTGCTGCGTGCACGCCGCATTCGCGCTGCGCGATGCCGGGCTCGGCACCATCATGGTCAACTGCAACCCGGAGACCGTCTCCACCGACTACGACACCTCCGACAAGCTGTACTTCGAGCCGTTGACGGTGGAGGACGTCCTGAGCATCTACCAGAAGGAGAAGCCCGAAGGCGCCATCGTGCAGTTCGGCGGGCAGACGCCGCTGAACATCGCTGCCGAGCTCCAGGCTGCCGGAGTCAATGTGCTGGGGACGTCGCCGGAGGTCATCGACCTCGCCGAGGACCGAGAGCAATTCCGGGAGATGATGCGCAAGCTCGGCATCCCGCAGCCCGAGTCGGGCATGGCCAAGAACCTCGAAGAGGCTCTGCGCATCGCCGAGGGGATTGGCTACCCGCTGATGGTGCGGCCGTCGTACGTCCTGGGCGGACGAGCCATGGAGGTGGTGCACGACGAGCAGGAGCTCCGGGAGTATGTGGCCGCGGCCGTGAACGTGTCCCCGGAGCGACCGATTCTGATCGACAAGTTCCTGGAAGACGCCATCGAAGCGGAGGCCGACGCGATCTCCGATGGCACGGACGCGTTCGTGCCTGCCGTGATGGAGCACATCGAGCTGGCGGGCGTGCATTCCGGCGATTCGGCTTGCGTGATTCCGCCGGTCAGCATTCCGGTCAACCATCTGGACACGATTCGGGACTACACCCGCAGGATCGCGGTCGAGCTCGGGGTCGTGGGCTTGATGAACATTCAGTACGCGATCGCCCAGGACGTGGTCTACGTGCTCGAGGCCAACCCCAGAGCGTCACGGACGGTGCCCCTGGTCTCCAAGGTCTGCGCCATCCCCATGGCGCGTCTGGCCACGGAGGTGATGTTGGGGAAGAAGCTCGGTGAGCTCGGGCTCGAGCGGAAGCCCGTCCCGCACTTCGGCGTGAAGGAGGCAGTCTTCCCGTTCAACATGTTCCAGGAGGTCGATCCGGTGCTGGGGCCCGAGATGCGTTCCACCGGCGAAGTGCTGGGGATGGCAGACAACTTCGGGTTGGCCTACTATAAGGCTCAGGAAGCCACTCAGCTGCCGCTTCCCACCGAGGGGACCGTACTGCTATCGGTCAACGACGAGGACAAGCCCGCCGCGGCCGAGGTCGCTCGTCGGTTCCGGGAGCTCGGCTTCAAGGTGCTGACCACCGCAGGAACCCACAAGTTCCTGGCCAGCCGCGAGATCCAGAGCGAAGTGATCCGCAAGGTCCACGAGGGGCGTCCCAACATTGCCGATGCGATCACCAACGGCGAGATCCAGTTGGTCATCAACACGCCCATCGGCAAGCTGAGCAAGCACGACGACTCGTACATTCGCAAGACGGCCATCCGGCAGAAGATCCCCTACATCACCACCATGGCTGCGGCGCTGATCGCGGCCAAGGGCATCGCTGCGTATCGTGAGATGCCGGGGCAGGTCCGATCGCTACAGGCCTACCACCGGAACCTCGGCTGAGGAGCGGTCCTCCACGTCCTTCAGGAACAGCCGCGCTTCCTGCTTCATGTGGTCCGCGAAGAACATCATTTCGCGCCCCGAGGGGGCGTCGATCACGCGGACCACACGGGACCATTGGGAGGCGTCCGGCAGCAGCTCCGCCAGCAGGTTGGGCAGCTGATCGAGCAACTCCAGATTGAGCACGTTGCCCTCGCGCGCCTTGAAGAAGCCCAGGTAGAGCATGTTCATTTCTACCATCTCGTGGAAGAAGTGCGTGCCCAGGGAAAGATCGGGCACCAGACCTTCGTGCATGGCATCGATCTCGCACAACACCGACACGGTGTTGATCTCGCCGAACGAGACCGGAACGCCCAACTCGGGCATCTTGGTGCCCCAGCGACCCGGCCCCAGCAACATGAAGCTCTTGTTCTCTCCCGGCTCGTGGAGGTGGACCAGCTTGCCGATGAGCCGAGCCACCGCGTAGCGCTCTTGCGTGGGGAGGCGGCCGTACACTTCGGGCACCACGTAGATCAGACGGTCAATGTTGCTCTGGCGGCTGTAGCCGAGCACCGCGCCGTGCGATTCGATGATCAGATCCTCCTGCTCGTACGCCGGGACTTCCCGATCCAGCACTTCTGCTTGACGGATCTGCAACGGCCGGCACTGGAGCAAATTGATCTTGTAGTTGCCGTCGGGCCTCATGTTGGCAGTGAACTCGATGTCGACGTGGCAGCCGTAGGCCTCACGCAGCGTCCGGAGCATTTGCCGCATGTCGTCGATGAGCGGCACGCGTGCCAGAGCATGGTCGAGATTGAACGTCCAGGGCGCGGTTTTGCGCCGTCGGAACTGCACGACGTCTTCGTCCTGCTCGGCGAACAGTTCGACCGGCACTCCGGTGCTCTGCTTGATCACGTCGTCGAAGTGCCCGTTGGTGAGCCGGTTGCTCTCCAGGTCCAGGTAGTCGACGTGGCGCTGCGCGTATCTGCGGACCTCGTCCCGGCTGCCTTCGGGACGCTTGTAGGGAGCGTTCAGTGCCACGACGCGCGTGTAGTCGTCGTCGTGGCGATCCACGGCTCGGGTCCCGAGCCCGTAGACGACGCGAAGCACGCCGGCTTCGGGATCGATGTCGTGGTGCCAGACATACGGATTGACGGAGAAGCCGACGCCGGCGAGCTGGGGGTAGAAGTAGTTGCCGTACTGGGCCCCCGACACGCGTTGGACCAAGAGGGCCATCTGCTCGTCGAGCTCGAGCAGACCCCTCTTGGCGCGGTAGGTCAGCGCAGCTTCGCTCATCGCGCTCGCGTAGATCACGCGCACCGCACGCACGAAAGCCTTCAGCCGCTGCTCACGGGTCCCCTGGTTGGCACAGAAGACGCTGTCGTACTTGCCGGCGAAGGCGTTTCCGAACGCATCCTCCAGCAGACTGCTGGAGCGAACGATGATGGGCGACTGGCCGAAGTACTCGAGCATGTCGCTGAAGCGGCTCAGGATGTAGTCCGGAAACTCACCTTGCAGGATGCGGCGTCGGGCTTCCCGGACTCCGTCCAGGAGGGTTTGCGGATTCTTCTGCTTCTGGCGTACCCACCAGCAGCCGTTCTGGACCAGGAACATGTAGAAGATGTCCGATCCGATGAAGAAGGAGTCGTGCGGCTCCAACACGTCGTTCCAGCGCGGGTCTGCCCGGCGGAGGATGGCGCGCGCGAGCAACATCCCGACGGTCTTGCCACCGACCATCCCCGAACCGACGACGTGCTTCCAGATGTAGATGATGTCCTCGAGAGTCATGTACTTCCGGATCAGCTCGAGGACTCGTTCATCGCGAGACAGCAGCTGGGTCAGCAGGCGCTCGAACGCTTCGTCAATCCGCTCCCGGGAGGTCTCGCCGCGCTCGTTGGCCGCGAGCAGCTCCTCGCCCTGCATGAAACGGCGATCCCACATCCCCACCATCCGGTAGGCCGCTGACTTGAGGCCCGGCCAGCGCCCCGTGGTGGTGATGTCGACGATGGACGCGCTGTCCGTGATCGGCACGAACTTGTCGCCCTCCCACCGATGCAACAGGTGCATGGTCGACGAGTAGCGTTGGTCCACCTTGAGGGGATGGACGTATAGACTGTCGTTGCTCCGGTACACGTTGAGAAACAGCTGTGTGGTTTCCGTGATCGGCTGAATGGCGTGATAGGAATGGTAGTTCCTGAGCACCGAGAAGTACGCGATCGTATCCAGTGCGTAGAGGTATGGGCAGGTGAGCAGGAAGAAGTTGCCGACCATGCGCTCGCTGTACCAATCGCGCACCAGATCCGAGAACATGTCGAAGACGTAGTTTCCCCCGCGACCGGTCTCGCCGATGACTCGGTGGATCTGCGTGATGAACTGCTCGAAACCGAGCTCGGGGTGCAACCGAACGTAGCGAGCGCCGGAATCCTCCGGCACGACCTCGGGGTGTTTGGCGAAGCGGAAGTAGACCAGGCTTTCGCCGCGCGCGAGCCCAGACTTCCAGAACGGCTCGGCGAAGGCGGCATAGTCTTCGAAACGATCCACCTTCCAGACCACGTTGTCCCCAAGGCGGAGGCCGAGGAGGATTTTGTCGAGGGCGGGGAGTCCAGTGCTGGGCTTCATGGCTGTGGGGTCACCGTGGCTGAGGCAGCTTGTCGTGGGAAGCGCGCAAGAGTTCTACGAAACGTGCGACGCCCGGTGTGAACGCCTTGCGCGCGCGGTGAATGATGCCGAGGGGCCGCCGGAGGTCTGCGATGCTGAGCGGCGCGACGACGAGCGTTCCCCGCTCCACCTCGGCTTGCACGCTCGGTCTGGGAAGGATACTGACCCCCGCATCGATCTCTACGGCCTGCTTGATGGTCTCGATGTTGTCGAACTCCATCGTCGTGTCGACCTTGACTCGGTAGTGACGGAGGTACTTGTCGATTTCGCGGCGGATGCTCAGGCCGGGCTCGAAACCGACGAACGCTTCCCCCTGGAGTTGATCGATGGTGGCCTTCTTGAGCCGGGCCAGGCGGTGGTTGGGGCTGCACACCAGCACCATGGCTTCGGTTCGCAGTGGGACGACCCCCAGACTGCGTGAGGCCCGCGGGTAGGAGACCACGCCGAGGTCGGCTTCCTGCTTGCGCACCGACTCGTAGACCTTCGCGGGAGGCTGGAACTCCAAGCGGACCTTGACCTTGGGGAAGAGCCGGATGAAGTCTTGCATGCAGCGGTTCATGGCGTACAGCCCCACCGAGTAGATGGCCGCCACCCGAACGTCACCGCTGATCTCCTCGCCGCGGGACCGCACCCGCTGCGCCACCGTGGCGCAGCGATCCAGCACTTCCCGGTAGCCTTGGAAGCAGACCTGTCCGGCCGGGTACACAGCCAAGGGACGCTTGGAGCGATCGATCAGCTTCACTCCAAGGTGCTGCTCCAGTTGCCGGACGACCTGGGTCGCGGCGGACTGGGAGATGCCATTCATGGCCGCGCCGCGCGAGAAGCTCCGCGTGGCGACCACGTCACAGAATACGCGCAACTGCCTGAGAGTGAGAGGCATGATTATAAGTATTGCTAATACTACACATTAATCGCAGTAACAGTAGCGGATTTTGACGGTCGTCTGAGTGACCGGTCGTGCTAGCTTCCGACCCCCCCGGGGAGGCCGGCCTGCATGGGCGGGACGCCTTGCTGGGAAGCGGGCGAACCAGATCCATTTATCAAGACGTATCAACGCAGGGAAGTGACATGAGCAAAGCCGTCGAAGAGTTCATGCAGAGAGTCAGTGCGAAGAATCCGGCGCAGCCCGAGTTCTTGCAGGCCGTTCGTGAGGTCGTCGAGAGTGTGCTGCCCGTGGTGGAGTCCACTCCGAAATACCAGCAAGCCAACATCTTGGACCGTCTCGTGGAGCCGGAACGCGTGATCATGTTTCGCGTTCCCTGGTTGGACGACAAGGGCGGCGTGCAGGTCAACCGCGGGTTCCGCATCGAGATGAACAGCGCCATCGGGCCGTACAAGGGCGGACTTCGTTTTCACCCCACCGTCAATCTCGGCATCCTCAAGTTCCTGGCCTTCGAGCAGGTCTTCAAGAACAGCCTCACCACGCTGCCCATCGGCGGCGGCAAGGGTGGCTCGGACTTCGATCCCAAGGGCAAGAGCGATCAGGAAGTGATGCGGTTCTGCCAGTCCTTCATGACCGAGTTGCAGCGCCACATCGGCGCGGCCACCGACGTGCCCGCCGGTGACATCGGCGTGGGTGGACGTGAGATCGGATTCCTTTTTGGGCAGTACAAGCGGATCCGCAATGAGTTCACGGGTGTGCTGACCGGCAAGGCGCTCGGCTGGGGCGGGTCGCTGATTCGTCCTGAGGCCACAGGGTACGGCGCGGTCTACTTCGCCCAGGAGATGCTCGCGGTGCGCGGCGAATCCCTCAAGGGCAAGGTGTGCACGGTGTCGGGCTCCGGTAACGTGGCCCAGTACACCGTAGAGAAGTTGCTGGAGCTCGGTGCCAAGGCCGTCACGCTGTCAGATTCGGGCGGCACCATCTACGATCCGGCCGGCATCGACGCCGAGAAGCTGGACTTTGTGATGGATCTCAAGAACGTTCGACGTGGACGCATTCGCGAGTACGCCGACAAGTTCCCCGGTGTCGAGTACCGTGAGGGTCAGCGGCCCTGGGGCGTCAAGTGCGACTGCGCGTTCCCCAGTGCCACGCAGAACGAAGTCGACAAGGAGGAAGCGGGCACCCTGGTCAAGAACGGGTGCGTCTGCGTGTCCGAGGGCGCCAACATGCCGACCGTGCCCGAAGGCGTCGACGTCTTCCTGAACGCCAAGATCGCCTACGGCCCCGGCAAGGCCGCGAATGCGGGCGGTGTCGCCGTGTCTGGACTCGAGATGGCGCAGAATTCGCAACATCTGCAGTGGACGCGCGAAGAAGTGGACGGCCGCCTGCAGACCATCATGCGCAGCATTCACGAGACGTGCGTCGAGCACGGCAAGGACGGAGACTTCGTCGACTACGTCAAGGGCGCCAACATCGGCGGTTTTGTGAAGGTTGCCGACGCGATGCTCGACCAGGGCGTGGTCTAGAAATAGAGTTCCAGACGCGGGCCTACGCCACCGGCCGAGCCGGTGGCGTAGCTCGTGCCGAGGGCACCGTCGCCCGAGGCTTTGAGCGCGAGACCGCGGTTGCCGCGAGGGTGCTCTTGCCAGTAGTGAACGATGGGCGTCACGTCCACGCGCAACGTGGCTGGAGGACTCGATCGTGCCAGCGCGTGAGTGCTCGGCGGGGCGACGGTGGGTTGCTCCAGCCAACTGAGCTCGGCCGGCTGCCACGGCTGCTCGACCCGCCAGGCCCGCAGCGCGACCTCTTCTGTGCTGACGTGTGTTCCGGGCAGGGGGTCGAGGAGCAGTAGCGCGGTGTGGACCAGCGGCTCAGCCTGCCATCGAGGTTCGAACCGGAGATACAGCGCGACCGCACCTTCGCGGCGACTGCCGAACGCGACGGCGGGAGGCAGCACACCGGCATCCGAGTGCTCCCGAGCGCTGACCAGTGCGACGGAAGTGGGCCTGAGGACGAGCCGCCGACTGTCCTCCGGAACCGGGTCGGACCCCAGCGGCACGCACCGGTTGGACAGACATTCCGTCCCCTTGGGGCAGGTCCCCGGAGCCGAGCACGGAACCGGTCCCGGGGTGCACGCGAGCTGCGCGACCGTCAGCAGTGTGAGCAGTGTGGGCTCGATCCTCATGCACCCGCGAGGGTACCACCAAACCGCGCTCACCGGCGGCCTCGCCGTCGGGCGAGGAGGAGTTCGGCAGTGCTGAGTGGCCGACTTGGCGGTGCTGCGCCGGGCGTGTCGGCACCTGGACCAGCGCTTTGCCGCGGTCCGTGGGGCGCCACGGCAGCTCCGGTTGACATCAGTGGTTCGAGCGGGACAGGAGCGGTGGGAGCTCCGAGGGCAAAACGTGGCATGCTCGGCGGAGCAGCATCCTGAGTGCGTGCCTGCTCCCCCCTCGAGCGTTTCGTGCCCTGTCGAGCTGCAAGCAGGGCTTGAACCATCGCAGGTGAGGGCTGCTGCGCCTTCCGCGCCGCGGTTCGTGCTGCTCGGTGGGCGCGCCAGCGGTTGGGCAACGCGGTCCACGCGGCCGGAAGCACCAGACGTCGTGCCGCGACGCCCAGCAATAGCGTCAACGCAGCCCAGACGACCAACCAAGGCGTGAGACTGCGGTAGGCGAATCGGAGACTGTCTCGATCGTCGAACACCCCGGCGAGAGTGTCGCGGACCTTCCCACCCGTGAGGGAAGCCAGGCGGCGCAGCAGTGTCCGGTCCGATCCCGTGGGTCTGAGCTCCTCGCCCGCCGTGAGCACGGCCCCGGTGGTACCGACTGGAGTCTCGCTGGCCTCGTCGATCGCGGTGGCGATGAAGGCGCCGGGGCGGGACAGGGGCACGGTGGCCGCGTACGCGCCCGCCCCGACCGCTTCCAGCGGGACGTCCCGCAAGAAGCCGTTCGGGCCACCCACCCTGGCCTTCAGCCGCCGGAACGTCTCCGCTCTTCCATCATCGTCGACCACGGTGGCGCGCAAGTGCAGTTGACCCCCGCTGGCGTCGGCATCCAGCCGTACCCGAGGGTCGTCCGCGTGCCGGGCAATATCACGGCCGAGTTGGGCAAACAGTCGGCCCGCATCGCCCCAGCTGGTCCAGCGCACTCCCCAGCGGTCTTTGTAGTCGCTGGTGAAGGCCGCGGCACGTCCGATGCCAACGGACCAGGTCGCTAGCACGGGGTCGTTCTCCGGTCCGCGCAGCAGGACTTGGGCACGTCCCTTGGGGATGGTGACGACATATCCGCTGAGCGGCGGGGCCTGGGCGAAATTGATGCCTCGGGTCGGTGCGCCCGGTGCGGCATTGCGGGCCTGGAACAGCACCTCGTTGATGGCGCTCCGCGAGGCCAGGATGGTCTCTTGTGCGAACACCGCTGGCAGTCGAGCCGCATCCTCGATTAGGTAGAAGCGTCCATCGCCGACCTTGCTCAAGCGCTCCAGCGCAGCCGTGTCAGAGCCACGCCCGAGTGCGACCACGCTGGTGGTGATCCCCTGCCGCTTGGCATCGGCCACCAACGCAGGTGCGCGATTGCGCTGTTCGGCGTCGTCCCCATCCGAAAACAAGAGCAGGTGCTTCAGGTTCACGGATTCCTGACGGAGGGCGTGGTACGCCTGCTCCAAGGTCAGATCCACGTAGATGCCCCCGCCTCCCGGGGTCACCGATCGAATCTTCTCTGCGAGCTCCGCCTGGTCGGTGACGGGTCCCACCGGCAGGGTCCACTGGACCGAGGTGTCCACGTGCATGACACCGAGCCGATCCCCGGCCCCCAACAGCTGCGCCGAACGCACCGAGGCCTCGTTGGCCAACTCGAGCTTGGTTTGCTTGCCCACCCGCGCCGCCATGGATCCGGAGTAGTCAATGGCGATGATCTCGGCCAAGCTGGCCCGGCGGCGCTCCTGCTTCAGGTCGAAGGCGACCGGGCTGATGTCCTCGATGGGCGTCTTTCCGTAGCCCCCAGGGCCCAGAGACCGATCGCCGCCCATGAGCAGGAGCCCGCCGCCGAGATCGCGCACGTAGGTCGCCATCGCATCGAGCTGCGTCGGCGACAGATCGCTCGCCTGGATGTCGCTCAGCACGAGCACGTCGTAGGCCGCGAACCCGGCCACGTCGGCCGGGACGCCGGCGGGGCCGGTGGCGTCGACCTGAAATGCCGAGGCTTCCAACGCCCGAGTCAAGGCCGCTGCCAGAGCCGGATCGCTCTCCATCACCAGTGCGGCAGCCTGACCGCGCACTCGCACGAACGAGCTGCCCGAATTGTCTTCTGGAGCCTGGTCGTGCTCGGGCTGCAAGGCTGAGATCGCCACGTCGTAGCGGTGTAGCCCCGGAGCCGGCGCTCGCTCACGCAGGGTCAGCACGTCTTCTCCCCGGCGGATGTCCGCGTTTCCCTTTCGGAGCGGCTTGTCATCGAGCGATAGCCGGACCTCTACGGAGGTGTCGAAAGTCGAGGCGGTCACGATT
The DNA here is from genome assembly GCA_964610275.1 of uncultured Polyangiaceae bacterium. GTDB lineage: Bacteria > Myxococcota_A > Polyangia > Polyangiales > Polyangiaceae > JAFGBI01. The sequence continues at coordinate 17,701 of CAZSVU010000075.1, forward strand.
CTGAGCTCGAGCCACTCACCGGCATCCGCGCGCGGCGGCATGCGCACGCCCACTATCCTCACGTCCGGTACTTTGGCCTGGTCGAGGGGGACCACGTCGATCGGGACTCCGGCGGCGACCGCTGCCGCTGCGGCTTGTACCGGATCCCCGCGTGTGTTCACTCCATCGCTGATCACGACGATGCGAGCGGCGGAATCGGCGGGGACTTCTGCCACGGCACGTCGGATGGCGCCGCCGATGTCCGTACCGTCGCGGCCGATCTCCACGCGTTGTGGAGGCGGCAGCCGCGTCCGTGGACGCAACAAGTCCTCCACCGCTGCGTCCGCGGCAAAGACCACCGTTCCGACCCGGTCGTCCTCACGCATTGCCGTCTCGGCCACTTGCAACTCGGAGCGCAGTCGCGATTCAGCGCCCGGCACCAGATCGATGCTTCGGCTGCGGTCGACGGCGACGATCACGGCGAGGCGATCCAAGGGGCGCCCGAGTTCGACACCCATCGTCGCCAGGGCGGCGGTCAACGCCGAGGCACACATCAGAAGCTCCGTGAGCACGCGGCGCCAGCGGCCCTGGCGGGGCGAGAGCAACAGCAGTCGATGGGCGATAGCCATCACTGCGATGGAGCAGGGCAGCGCGAGCGTCGGGCGCTCCCAGCGGATGACCCGCTCATCCACCACCCCGACCCACACCAGTCCCCAGTACAGGGCGATGAGAACACCGAGCAGGCTGGTGGAGAGCAGAACGGGTCTCTTGTGCAGACCGCGTCGACGGATCGAGTGGGTCAAACTGCCGGCGAACAGTAGGACCAGCGCCAGAACAGCCAGTGGAGGGAGCCAGACTGCAACCGCAGGGGGGATCACTGCACTCCCTCTCCGGCGCGGACTCGGTTGGGCAAGCGAGGGCGCCGCATCAGCTGCAGCTCACGGCTTCGGGGCCGACGCGTGAGCCACCAGGCGTCCGCTGCCACCAGGAGCAGAGCGAGCAGGGCCAGTAGCCAGCCATAGCTGGTGAGGCTGCTCGTGGCACGAGCCGTGGTGATTTCGACCGATCCGCTCGCCCGGGGCAACGTGCGCGGCCGGGTGTCGCTCTCCGCATCGCTCGCGAGATTGGCGGGGACCAGGATGCTGCCCGGTCGCGCTCCCTGCCAGCTCAGGTGATAGAAGCCAGCGCGTCTCACGTCCGGGACGATGGCCAACCCGTCCCGGGCAGCGACGCGCGAGGACGCTCCATTGGGGTCCTCCACCGTGACGTCGTTGACGTCTGGTGGCACCAGCACGCGCAGCGGACTGCCGGTGCGTGCTGGGCCGGTGATGCCGCGGGCGCGATGCGTGCGTGCCAGTTCCACGAGGTTGCGTACGAACAGGACGAACGAAGCTCTGAGCGGCCAGTTGCTATCCCCGACGTCGAAGGCCAGCAGTGTGCCGGTGCGGCCGGGCAGGGAGATGTCAGCTGCGACGACGCCTTGCCGGGTACGAACCAGCGCGTCGGCGGGCCCCTCGGTTTCGACGTTTCGGGCTGAGAGCAACTCGACTCCGTCCAGCGTCAGGAAGCGCAGCCTGGCGTCGCTGCGCTTCCATGACGTCACGCTCGGAGCCTTGAGCTCGTTTCCGACTACTGCGGTGCGACAACGACCCGGTGGCGGGTTCAGCACGAGCAGGTCGCCGCCCGCCACGGTGGGCGGGCATGCTCCTTCGACCACGATGAGGGCATCGGTCGGGACGTCCGCACTCGAGAGTCCCTCGAGCGAGGTTCCCAGAAGTTCGACATCGGGATCCGCCAGCAGAGCCCTTTGGACCCAAGGGCTGGCATCGGCGGGTGCCAGCACGACTGGAATCGCACGGCCGGGCGGTACGCGTGCGTACGCGAAATCGTCCGTCGGCAGTGCGTCCGGTGGCGACAACTGCACCACCAACCCGGTCCCCACGTCTCCTGGGGCTGGCTCGAAGGTGAGCACGACCGGGGTGTGCTCACCCGGACCGAGCCGCAACCTGCGAGCTGCGAGTGGTTCGCTCGCGTTCTTCTGGCGAAGCGTTACGAACAACTCGCGCTCGTTGGCCCCGTAGTTGCCGATCACCGCAAACGCCTGGATTTGTTGTCGATGGGTGGCCGGATCCACGCCGCTGCGCACATCGACGCGGACCACGGCGGCGTTGTCCAGCGGGGCACCCACCTTGATCACTCGGGTGGGTAGGCTCACGCTGGCCAGCGAATCCGGCCGTGCCAGCGCCTCATCGGTGACGACCACGACGCGGTTGTCGCCGGGCAGCCGACGGAGGCGGTCGGTCGCCACGGCGACGGCCGCGCCGAGGTTGCCCTCGACTTCGCCGGCCTGCACCGCCTCGAGAGCGGCCGTCAGGCGGCGAGTGTCTCGGTCCAGTGGCGAAGCGATGCGGGCTTCTCGGCCGGCGTCCACGATCATCGCTTCGGCGCCAGGGCTCAGGCCGCGCACGACCTGGGCGGCCGCCTCACGCGCCTGGGCGATTCGCGTGGTGCCGTCCGGCGAGATGGCGTTCATCGACGCGCTCGTGTCGATGACGATTGCCAAGCGGTCTCCGGGCATGGAAGTGCCGCGCAGCGCGGGCCGGCTGGCGGCCAGAGCCAACAAGATCAGCGCCAGCACCTGCAGCAGCAGCGGCACGCTCGCGACCAGCTTCCGGAAGGGTGTCCTGGCGAGCAGGTCCCGCGCGGCCGCAGCCCAGAGCCAAGTCGACGCCACCACGACTCGCTGGCGCCGAACCTTGAGAACATAAAGGAGGATCAGCGGAGCCAGCAGAGTGAGCAGCCACAGACCGGCGGGGCTCTCGAGCTCGAAAGGCATTCAGCCGACGCAGCTTAGCGTCAAATCGCCAGCGGGTCTTGTCGGTGCCTCAGCCGGCCAGGGCTCGGGGATTCGCTGCACCCGCTGCTGCGTACGCTCGTGCGCCCCCTGTTTCGGTCAGCGGTGCCACCGCGGGTGGGGACTGCGAGGCGGCGTGGCGATGCTCGGCCGAAACGGGTGTCCCGGTCACGACGCTCACCGCGGCCATCACCTCTTGGGCTGACCCGATCGCCAGATCTGCACCCGCCGCGGTCAGCGCCTGACGACGTTCAGGCCAGCGGCTCACGACGACGATGGCCACTTCCCGCGTCGCTTCATGCCGACGCAGCGCCTCCACGAAGCCCACGGCCGTGTCCACCTCGAGATCGTCCAGGCCCAGTGCTGCTACGTCGTATTCGCCCTCAGCCAGCTCCAGGAGCGCGTCAAACAGCCGCTCCGGGCGCACCTCTGGCCGTGGGCCCGAATGTGCCGCGGGCAGCCCCACGCTCAGTACGCGCGGAGACGGGACGCGCATCGCATCGGGGATCCGCAGCCTGCGGTGGCGCAGAAACCGCACCACTTCGATGTGGCGGAACCGGAGGTGTCCGCCTCGGGTGCGCTGGCCGTGCAAGGCGCCGCGCCGCACCCATCGGTGCACGGTCTTCAAGTCGACCTTGAGGGACCGGGCGATGTCGCCGGAAGTCAGCAAGCAGCAGGAGAGGTCTCGATCGATTTGTGCCATGCAGATTCGCCCTTCAGCCCTGGGATGCAGGTGGCGTGCCAGGTTGCCGCGCCCGTGTTGGGTGGTAATGTGCTCGTCTGGCCTCGCGTTTCCGTGTGGTGTCCCACTCGCCATTGGCGACGCGACTGCGGGTGGATGTGCCAGGATGCGCGAGAGAAGAGCCCAGCGTTGACACACCGTGACACAACTACCTTGTCTCGGTGGCGGTCGGTATCACCCCCAGGGGTGACACCGAGGTCAGCCGGCCTGGTGTCCTGGCGGCAGGACATGACGATCATGTTCGGGTCGTTTGGAGCCATGCGGGTTCGCACCACGGCCTGAGGCCGTGCAGGACGTTAGACCGCACCAGTCGGGGCCGTATTCACGGCGCACCGGCACGCTGGTGCCCTGGCTCACGTCCGGCGCTTGGCTTCTGGGCCCTCAGGTCGATCTTCCACCGTGTACCCGAGCGCCTCGATCTGCCCGCGGATTTCGTCCGCATGGGCAAAGTTGCCCTCACTCCGCGCGTCTTCGCGCGCTCGTAGGAGCTCCTGGACCTCCGGGTTGACCGTTTCCGTCGCTTCGTCCAAGAACAGCACCGCCAGGACACGGTCGGCCTCTTGAAGCGTCTCGAGGGTGGCCGCCGCGTGTTTCTCGCACAGACGCGCCTCGCCCATCAGGTAGTTCGCTTGGCGGATCAGGCGGAACACCGCTGCCAGTGCCGCCGGCGTGTTCAGGTCTTCGAGGATGGCCTGGCGGAAGTCCGCCTTGGTCTGCCCCAGCCAGCCGTCGATCTCGTCGACACAGGCCAGGTCCGTGGTGGCTCGCCGCAGACTGCAGACGCACGCGTCAATACGTCGCAGGGTTGCCCGGGCGCTCTCGAGCCGCTCGTCCGTGAGGTGCACCGGCTGACGGTAGTGGTGGCTCAGCAGGAGAAACCGCACTTCTCGCGCCGAGTACCCCCTGGTGACCAGGTCGGGGAGCGTGACGCACGTTTCCTCCGCATAGCTCATCTTCTTGCCCCCCACGAGGACGAGCTCGCTGTGCAGCCAGAACTCCGCTTGCGTCTTTCCGGTCAGGGCGCGGCTTTGGGCGATCTCGTTCTCGTTGTGCGGGAAGATCAGGTCCACCGAGGCCGTGTGGATGTCGAACCGATCCCCCAGGTGTGCGCGCGCCATGGCGGAACACTGCACGTGCCAGCTCGGACGAACGTTGCCCCATTGCGTCTTGTAGCTCACACCCTTGCGGATCTCTGGCAGCGTCGAGCGCCTGAGGAGTGTGAAGTCTCGCGGATCGTCCTTCTCGTAGCGCTCCAGGTCGACGGTCGCTCCCAGCTTGATCTTTCCGAGATCCTTTCCGGATAGCTCCCCGTAACCGGTGGCGCGGCCAATGTTGAAGTAGACTGAACGCAACTTTTCGTAGGCTGAGCCACGGTCGATGAGCGCCGTGCTGAGCTCGATCATGTCGGTGACCGACTCGGATGCCCGCGCGTAGGTGTGTGCCGGCAGGATGGATAGCGCCTGCATGTCTTCGTGGAATTCAGCTTCGTGGCGTGCGCAGAGCCGTTCGATGGGTTCGCCACTCTGCTCCGCCGCCTGCAGCGTGCTGTCGTCCAGATCTGTGATGCTAACGACATGCCTGACCGAGTGTCCGGCGAACTCGAGGGTGCGGCGAGTCAAGTCGGCCGCGAGCATGCGGCGGAGCAGCCCCAAGTGAGGCCGACGGTGTACGGTCGGGCCGCAGGAGTACATGGTGACGTCGCCATCGGGGTCGATGGGCTCAAACGCCTGATACCGATGAGTCAGCGTGTTGAAGAACCGGAGCTTGGAGACGATTGGTTCCGGGACCGCGACTTGGAAGAGCGTCGTGCTCAAGTAGCGCTCACCCCCATCGGGGAGCAACGTGACCACGATCCCCGACTCGATCTGGCTCGCCACCTCACAGGCGATGTGCAGCGCAGCACCGGAGCTCATGCCGACCAGCAGACCTTCTTCCCGCGCAGCGCGGCGGGCCATCTCGTAGGCCGCGTCGTCGTCGATGTTCACCTTCTCGTCGACCGTCGTGGGGTCGTAGATGCCGGGAACGTAGGCTTCCTTGAGGTTTTTCAGACCTTGGATTTTGTGCCCCAGGTAGGGTTCGACGCCGATGATGCGAATGCGCGGATCCAATTCGCGGAAACGTCGTGCGCACCCGATCAGAGTACCTGTGGTCCCCATGGTGGTGACGAAATGGGTGATCTTGCCCGCGGTCTGTTGCCAGATTTCCAGCGCCGTGCCGTGGTAGTGCGCGAGTGGGTTCGCTGGGTTGTTGAACTGGTCCGGCAGGTAGTACTTCTCGGGTTCGTTTGCCGCCAACTCGTACGCTCGCTCGATGGCGCCGTCCGTTCCCTCGCTCGCGGGTGTGAGCAGGAATTCGGCACCCATGGCGGAGAGGATCTTGCGCCGCTCAACCGACACGCCTTCGCTCAACGCCAGAACGATGGGATAGCCTTTCACTGCCGCGACCATCGCCAGCCCTATCCCGGTGTTGCCCGAAGTGGGTTCGAGGATGGTCTTTCCCGGAGTGAGGGCTCCTGAAGCCTCGGCCGCCTCGATCATCCACAGGCCGATACGGTCCTTGATGGATCCCCCCGGGTTGTTCTTCTCGATCTTCGCGAGCAGGGTGACCCCAGGGTTCGGGTTCAGCTTGGTGATGGGGACCAGAGGTGTGTTGCCGATCAGCGCCAGGAGGCCCGGCCGCGGGGGTGGGGCTGGGGGCTGAGGGGTGGAGGGAGGTTCCGGGGAACCTGACGGATCGTGCATGGCGGTTCGGGCTCCCTGGGCTCGGGAACGGGGGTGCCAGGGGGGGCCGAGTGGAGCCCGAAATACGCGCGGATGCAACCTCTTGGCCGCGACGTTCGCGGTAGACGTCAGAGCGTGGCCAGGGCCAGACTCGAGTAGCCAGCGTCGACGAACAGGGTCTGTCCGGTGAGGTTGACCAACGCCTGGGCAAAGTCGGTCTGGCTGACTTCGCTGATGGGCATGCCGAAGGTTTCGGGATTGGCGTAGGCGATCGGGTGGACGAGCACGTCGAGGGGCGCGCGGACGTCTTCGAAGCAGGCCGACACTTGCTCCAGGTCGGTGACGTCACAGCGGTCATGGAACTCGACGGGAACGCCGGCGGAGCGCACCAGGTTGAACACGCGACTCTTGAAGCGCGGCTGATACCCGAGCGAAATGCGCGCGCCTGCTGCGTGCAGCTTCTTGGCCATCGACCAGGCGATCGAATCCTCGCTGGCCACACCGAAGATGACGGCGTGCTGGTTCTGCAGGCTGAGCATGCGGGGCCGCATAGAGCCGAGGCGGGAGAACGCAATGGGGAGGCTGCCGGAGGCCCCTCAGCCTCACGGTGACGCGTGCCGGCACGTGCGTGATGACGCGGTGCACTGGCATTGCACCAGCGTTGAAAACCCGGTGCCGTCACGACCGGGAGGGTCGAGGCGGGGTCGCCGGGGTTCACGGCCTTCTGCGCCAGCGGGCCGGAAGGCTGACCAGCGGGTTGCTCTTGTCAGATGTCGCCTCTCGGGAGAGCATGGCGCCGGCTCGTGAGTTGAGTCTGATGCACGCGCCGCACCTGAGCCAACTCAGGTGCGGTGGTGACAGGGAAGAACGAGGAGAGGAACAGCGATGAGAACTTCACGGATTGTCAGCGTTGCGGCTTCGGCATTTGTCATGCAGTGGACTGCCACTTCGTTTGCGCAGCCCGAGGCAGCACCGCCTCCGCCCGCGCCCGCACCGGCCATGGCGCCCGCTACACCGATGACGCCCACCACGGATCCGGCGATGGCTCCGGCGCCCGTTGCAGAGCCGGCGCCCGCACCCGCGCCCGCGCCGGCACCACCCCCTCCGGCCCCCGCTGAGCCGGCTCCCGCCGAAGCCGTTGCTCCGGCTGCGCCTCCTCCAGTCGCTGCAGAAGCGGAGCAGGGCGACACCGACCACAACATGATGATCGGGCGCGTGGCGTTCGGGTACCTGGGGGCGCGGACTGTCTCCATTGCGTCGGGTGGACCGTCCCAATTGCTGCTGACGCCCGAAGCGGTAAATGCTCCGGTAGTTGGCATTCGGTACTGGATCAGCGGAGTCATTGGCCTGGACCTCGGGCTCGGCTTCTCCTCGACCTCCGGGACTCAGGACAACAGCATCGCTGGCGCCTCTCAGTCGGTCGATGAGGCGGGAACGACCGCAGTACTGCTCCATGCTGGCGTCCCCTTGGCGCTCGCGGGCTCCCAGCACTTCAGTTTCCAGATCGTTCCCGAGGCCAACGTGGGGATGGCCACTCGCACCGTTCAGAATCAGGCGACGGGGGTCGACACGGACCTCAGTGGCGTCCATTTCGACGTGGGTGCCCGGGTCGGAGCGGAGGTCCATTGGGGCTTCATCGGCATACCGGAGCTGTCCCTGCAGGGCAGTGTGGGAGCACGCTTGGTGGTTGAGAGCATCACTGCGTCGTCGGGCCCCGACGACAGCACCCTCACCAGGGTCGTTTTCACCACGGACTCCTACAACAACCCGTGGGACGTCCTGACCAGCTCGGTCGCCGCCCTGTACTACTTCTGAGACTGCGGCGACGCGCCAATCACGAGTCGATGACCGGGCTCGCTCCGCTGCGCGGGGTGAGCCCGGTTGCGCTTCCATGTATCGCCAGCCCGGCGCACCTGCGGGACGAACGCCTCTTGCTTGGCGAACCGGCGAACCGTCCTGACAGCCGGTTGGTGTTGGCCGGAGTGTCCTGGCCTCGACAGCAGTAAGCAGATACCATCCACGGGCGTACCCCGAACTGCAGCCCGCGGGCTGCTTCCAGGAACCATGCACGAGAGCGCGAATCGGCCGTGCCGGCCCGGACCGCTCCGCGCGAGTGAGCCAAGATTATGAGTGATCAGGGACCCCAGACAACGGGACAGCCACAGCCACCCGCTCCTCCTCCCGCCAGCCCGCCCGGCGGACCAGGCTATGACCTGGCCGAAATCGAAGCGGCCAACTTCAAGGGCCGCTCGGGCCTGTCACCGGGCGCGGCCGCGTTGGGAGGGTTGGCGCTGGGTGCAGCCATAGCCGGCGTCGCGGTGTTCGTGTTCAACCAGCCAGCGCCGCTGGAGCCCGTCGTCGTCGCTTCGGCGAGTGCTGACCCCGAGCCCGAGCCCAGCGCTTCGGCGAGCGCCGAAGCGCCGTCACCGCTGGGGACGCTGGGCCCGGTGGCACTCGGCGATCCAGACGCGCTGAAGGCGCTGGCGGAGCGGGATCGCACGTCCCGCGCTGCCGAGGAGACTTTGGCCCTGGCGCGCGGTCGTGCTGCGGCCCAGCGCAAGGAGATCAGCGAGCTGAAGCGGAAGATCGAGTTGGTCCCCAAGGTGGCTCGGGAGAAGAGCACCCTCGACAAGCTCCGCGACTTTGCCGGGGATCGCGCCCTCGCCATCGACGTGCTGGAGATGCTCGCGACCTTGGAGGGAGAGGTGGGGCCGGACCTGCTCTACACCCTGTGGCGCGACCGCCGCATCCGCGACACGGAGACGCGCGATCTGGCTGAAGAGCTCCTCTACAGCAAGGACGTGCGCGCGAAGGCGTCCGCCGCGTTGGGCGTGACGCTGGATCTCAGGGCGGTGGAGGATGAAAAGTGCGACGAGGCTGCGAAGATCCTCGAGCGCGCCAAGACGCAGGGCGACAAGCGGGCCCTGTACGCCATGGGGCGCTTCTATCAGAAGCGCGGCTGCGGCGAGAACAAGCTCCTCGACTGCTGGCCGTGCCTGCGCGAAGGCGACTTGCTGAAGGATGCTGCGGCCGAGGTGCGCAAGCGGCCGTCACCGTGACGCGGCGAGAGTTCGGTGGGTGACGCTGCCGACAGTCTGGCGTCGGCCATCGAGCACACGCTGTTGCGTGCCTCGGCGACGCCGGCGGAAGTGGACCAGCTGTGTGACGAGGCACGCCAGTACGGTTTCCACGGGGTCTGTGTCAATCCGGCGTACGTATCGCGCGCCTGTGGGCGACTCGCGGGCTCGGCGGTTCGCGTGGTGACGGTGGCCGCCTTTCCGCTGGGTGCGAGCGTGGCGGAGGTGGCGGCCCGCGAGGCCGAGCAGGCAGTGGTGGACGGGGCCCACGAGATCGATCTCGTGGCACCCCTGGGTCTGGCGCGCGCCGGGGACCTCCAGAGCGTGACCCGCTTCGTCCGTGGTGTCCGCGCGGTCGTTCCCAGAGTGACGCTCAAGGTCATTCTGGAGACGGGATACTTTCCGGGGGGAGCGCTCGAGGAGGTCGCCCGGGCAGTACTCGACGCGCAGCCGGATTTCCTCAAGACCTGTACCGGCTTTGGCCCGCGCGGTGCCACGCTGCGCGACGTGGAGCGTCTGGTGACGGTATCCCGAGGTCGAGCCGAGGTAAAAGCAGCCGGGGGCATCCAGACTGCCGAACAGGCTCGTGCGATGTTGGCGGCCGGCGCCAGCCGCATCGGGACGTCTCGCGGCGTTGCGATCGTGACGCGCCCGGACGACCCCGGGCGCCACTGAGTCAGCCGGCTTCGATTTCGCCGGCGCTGAGCGCCACGAACTGAGCCTTGAGCTCGTCGTAGTCTCGGGTCACCGGGAACTGGGGGAACTCGTCGATGACATTCTGAGGTGGTCGGAACAGGATGCCGGCGTTGGCCGCTTTGAGCATGTTGGTGTCGTTGTACGAATCCCCAGCAGCCACCACGTGGAAGTTCAGGTCACGGAGCGCACGCACGGCGCGGCGCTTGCCGTCGTCGAGCCGCAGCTGATACCCCGTCACCTTTCCGCCCGAGCCGACCACTAGTCGATGGCAGAACAGGACGGGATAGTCGAGCTGTCGCATCAAGGGCTGGGCAAACTGATAGAACGTGTCGGAGAGGATGATCAC
>CAZSVU010000076.1:0-28113 GCA_964610275.1 uncultured Polyangiaceae bacterium
TCTTCGCCCTGGACCCCAAGCGCGGTACTGCCACGGACGTGACGCCCCTGCGCCCTTCCGAGGGCGACACCTTTGGCTACGCGGGGCTCGCGCTCGCGCGCTCGAGCCCGGGCACGATCGTGGTGACCACGATCGACCGCTGGACCATGAAGGACGAAATCTTCCGCACCACCGACGCGGGACGGACGTGGGCGGCGGTGGGCAAGAGTGCCAAGCTCAACGTGAACGGAGCTCAGTGGTTCACCCTGCATCGCCCGACGATTGACGTGCCGGGGTGGATGGGAGACATCGACATCGATCCGTTCGATCCGAACCACGCGAAGTTCGTGATGGGGGCAGGCGTCTGGAGCACCCACAACCTCACACAGGCCGACGCAGGCCAGCCCGTCGAATTCCGCTTCACGAATCGTGGGCTCGAGGAGACGGTCGCCAACGTGCTGATTAGCCCGCCCGCCGGGGCACCCCTGCTGAGCGGGCTCGGAGACATCTGCGGGCTCCGGCACGCAGATCTCAAACGCTCTCCGTCGTACGGTGCCTACGAGCCCCCGTGTCAGGGCACCACGGGGCTCGATTTCGCCGAGCGCCTGCCCAACGTGATCGTCCGCACCGGCACCGTTTGGGGGTTTGCCAAGGAGCCCGAGCCTCACGGCGCGATCTCGACTGACGGCGGGAAGACCTGGCGGGGATTCGTCACCGAGCCGGCCGAAGCCAAGCGAGGTGGCGTGGTGGCCATCACTGCCGACGCGAGCTCGATCGTGTGGGTGATGAAGGGTGCCCCGCCCGTATGGTCCCGGGATCGCGGCCAAACGTGGCAGAACGTTCGGGGTCTCAGGCAGAGCAACGATCTCGCGGACTGGACCGGGATGGATCTGCGCCCCGTGGCCGACCGAGTGGATCCCCAGCGACTCGTCGTCTACGATGCGCTCGAGGGACGGCTCTACGTCAGCGAAGACGGCGGTGCTTCGTTCGCCGAGGGTGCGCGATCGCTGGACGGCTTGCCCGACTATCAGCTGATTTTTGCCGACATCGAGGCCGTGCCCGGCTTTGCAGGCCACCTGTGGTTGTCCACCGGCAAGGAGCTCTACCGCTCGACGGACGCGGGCAAGACCGTGGACTCCCTCGACTCCGTGGAGGAGAGCTATGGGGTGGGGGTTGGCCGAGCCGCACCGGGCGCCCAGTACCCGACCATCTACCTAGCCGGAAAGGTCGAGGGGACCAAGGGCATCTTCCGCTCCACTGACGAAGGCGAACAGTGGAAGCGGATCAACGACGACGCGCACCAGTACGGAATTGCAAACGTGGTCGAAGGCGATCCCCGAGTGTTCGGTCGCGTCTACCTCGGCACGAGCGGTCGCGGCATCGTCGTGGGGGATCCCCGCAAGACTCCGGGGGGCGCCAACAGGCAGAAGTGACGAACGCCCTACTGCAGTGAAGAGGAGCAATGCTGGCAGTACGATGACGAGGACGCTCCAGAAGCAAGGCGAGGCGTGCGCCTGCGGTTCTCAGCTGCGACGGTGCCGCCAACTGCCCGGATGGATCGGACGAGGCCAACTGCGCCTGACGCCTCGGTTTCGCGTCATCGTGAGCCACTCGTAGCGGCGGTCGTGATCCAAGCTACAATTTCCCCGACGGACGGTATGCGTCCGCTGGCCTTCACCTCCTCGTCGATCACGAGCGCCGGCGTCATCATCACGCCATACTCCATGATGTCGTGGATCTTCTCGACCTTCTCGAGATCCGCGGCGACGTTCGAGGCGGCGAGCGCCTTTTCGGCCTCGGCGTAGAGTTTCGTGCACTTGGGGCAACCCGTGCCCAGAACCTTGATCTTCATGTGCTGCCTCCGTCGTCGGAGCCGTCACCGGCGGTCCCGTCTCGCTGTTGTTTCTTCCAGTTCATGTCCGGACCCACGCGGTCCGGCTTCTGGTTGAGGTGAGGGAATGCTTCCGTGGGACGAGAGCGCCCAAGGGGGTCTGCATTCAGTTGTTCCATTGCCGCGACCACCCGTCGAGCGACGCCCCGGGAAGGCCGAGGATCAACTTGTTCACGCATATGACCGTCGAACATGGATGCTCCTGCCTACATCAGCGCTCCGTAGGTCACGCCGGCCAGGGTCGATAGCACGATCACCAGAGCGATGAACACCAGGGTCTTGCGGGTCCCCATCACGCTGCGGATGACGAGCATGTTCGGTAGCGACAGCGCCGGACCGGCGAGCAAGAGCGCCAGCGCGGGCCCCTTGCCCATGCCGGACTTGATGAGGCCGTCGAGAATGGGCACCTCGGTCAAAGTGGCGAAGTACATGAACGCGCCCACGAACGACGCGAAGAAGTTGGCGAGCAGCGAGTTGCCGCCCACGGCCTGCTCGATCCACGCGTCGGGGATGATGCCGCGCCCGGAGCCGCCGGGGCCTCCCAGCAGGAAGCCCGCCACCAGGACGCCGCCCAGCAAGAGCGGCAGGATCTGCTTGGCGAAGGTCCAGCTCGAGTCGACCCACATCGAGAGCTCGTCCTGCTTGAACCAGGCGACGATGCTGCCGACGAGGGCGACACCGAAGACTCCCGTCACGATCCACTTGGCCGAGTGAATGGCCGCCCACGCACCGCCTTCCCCGTCCGCCGGTTTGCCCCAGTTGGCGAAGACCAGGATGCCGATCATGGCCGCGAAGTACAGCGCATCCTGCCACAGGGCTCTCCCCTTCTGGTCGTCCGGCATGACGACGGCGCCCTCGGCTGAACGTGACGCTTCCTCTTTCCGGAAGATGAGGTGCATGAGCAGGCCGATGACCACCGCAAACACGATGGCACCCACGGCGCGGGCGATGCCGAGCTCTGCACCCAGGATCCGCGCCGTCAGGATGATGGCGAGCACGTTGATCGCCGGACCGGAGTAGAGGAATGCCGTGGCGGGTCCGAGCCCGGCGCCGCGCCGGTGAATGCTCGCGAACAGCGGCAGCACGGTGCACGAGCAAACCGCAAGAATGGTTCCGGAGACCGCGGCCACGGGATAGGCTGTGACCTTTCTTGCTTGCGGTCCGAGGTATTTCATCACCGCGCCCTGGCTGACGAACACGCTGATCGCACCGGCGATGAAGAAGGCTGGCACGAGACAGAGCAGGACGTGCTCCTGTGCGTACCACTTGACCAGAGACAGACTCTCGTGGATGGCGCTCCAGAACAGGTCGCTGCCAGTGGGCAGAAACCAGCAAGCCGCAAACACGGTTAGGATCAGCGCGAGTTTGGTGCGTTCCTTCATCGGACCCAACTACGCCGTGTTGAAATATGGCGACTTGGCCAAATTGGCAATATCGCAACGGTCCCGTGGGGACCTCGAGTCGGCTGCATGTCCGCTAGCTCCGCTCCCTGAGTACCTGCAGGGTGCAACCGAAGAAGTTGGTCACGCAGGGCGTCAGCAAGCGGTAGTAGACCACGTTGCCGTTACGCCGGTCCTCTACGATGCCGTGCGACCGAAGCACCGCCAAATGTTTCGACACCGTGGACTGGTCCGAACCGACGAGCTCCGTGAGCTCTCCGGCCGAGCAGTCCCCTCGGCTGAGTCGATCCACGATCATGAGCCGGGATTCGTTGGCCAGGGCCTTGAGAACTCGAGCCTGCTGCTTGAACAGATCGCGCGACTTGACGGGCACCCCGAAATCGTATGGCCAGATGGCCATATTGTCAAGCGACTGATTTCGATTCAGGCCGTCTCCCGGTTCTGGCACGACCGCCCGCGTCGGACGCCTCTGGAACCCGCATGTACTCCGACCCGGAGTCGCTCCTGCGAGGTGATCGTGGCCGGCCGTGTCCCGTCCTGACGGTCTTCGTGCTTCTGCTTCGGCGTGTGTGCTGTCTCAGCTCTTGCGGGCCAGCATGGAGAACGTCAGTGGCAGCCGGTGCAGCACTTCCGGCGGGAGATTCGGGAAGACGTTCCAATACCCCTCCCGGTGTTCGGCGAAGTGGCAGACGTTCAGGCCGGCGTCGCTGAGCGCCGTGAACACATGCCCGAGACAGTGGACCCGTTCGTGCTTTTCCGGGTGCGTCATGGGGTCCCGTCCGGGCTCGCCCAGGTAGGTGTCCGGCCAACCACGGCTGCGCTCCGCGTGCTGAAAGTAGTCGAAGGGCCGCAGGGTCAGCTCGCTGGACGCAAGCTCAAAGAACCAGGTTATCGGATGGTCATCCAGAACGTGGAAGATGCCACCCGGCCGGAGGAGGCGAGACACCACCTTCGCCCAGGCAGAGAGATCTTGGATCCAGCACAGCGCACCGCGGCCGGTGTAGACCAGATCAGCCGTTTCATCGAGCTCGGCTGGCGTGTCCAGCACGTCGGCGCGGATGAAACGCGCTGGCGCACCGAGCTGCTGTGCGACCCACTGCGCGTTTTCGATGTGCACGTCGCTGATGTCCACTCCGACCAGCTCGTGCGCGCCTTCGAGCCAGAGGGACAGCGTGTCTTCGCCGCTGGCACACTGCAGGTGGATCGCGCGCCGGCACCAGTCTGCCAGCGGACCGAAGCGCGCGAGGTGGCGTCGCTCCAGCGGATGCAGGTTGCTTTGGCCGGCGCGCAGGCGCGCCAGGCGCGCGGCATTGTCGCGCGTGTAGGCGGCAGCCCCGTCGTTCCACGCGACGCGGTTTTCCTCGTGGCGCAGCTGGACTTGCTCAGCACTTCCAGCCGGAGCTTCAGGGACACAGTCTTCTTCCATGGCGCACCCCGGCTCTAGGTCAGCGAACGCGATTGTCGAACGGTCTTCGGCCCCCCCCTCCGGGCTCATGATTGATCGGATCTCTGCGGGCCGCCCTCTCGTTGCCGCAAAGACGTAGCGCGGCTCGACCTGCTCCAGGCAGCGCAGCAGCCCGATGAAGTCGACGATCGCCATCTCCACAGGCGCGAGGCGCCGCGCTGACGAAGCCCGCGTGCGCGTGGTGCTTTGCCGTCGACCCGACGGAGTGACGGCGGTGCAACCTGAGCCAACACGCTCGGAGTGAGGCGGAAGTGAGGTGGGCCGTGGGCCGCCGGGCGACGGCGGTCCGGGGGCGCCTTGGGGTGCCCCCGGAAACTGGCGCCATCAAGTGCAGCTTACGCCGACGTCCTCGTCGTGGCCGCAGTTGTGAGCGCCCCACCAGCCGTGACTACAGTCATCAACCAGACTCGACTCGGTGCCGTCGCAGACGACGTCGTCGAGCCAAATGATGCCGGTCCCATCCGTGGGATCGATGACCGTCCCCGCGGTGTAGCCGAGCTCGATGCAGACCACGGTCGCGGCGTTGTCGTCACTGTCGAAGTCGTCGTCGCAGACCGTGCCCCAGGTCCCTTCGTGGAACACTTCCAGTCGTCCGTCGGCAGCCGTGGTGCCATCGACGAGCCGGAATGTGCCGTCGTCCGGTCCGCACCAACCCGCGGTCGCGTTGCAGGTCCCAGTGGCGCAGGTTTCCACGACGGCATAGCCACCGTCAGCGCACCGTTCCAGATCATCGCCGACGCAACGAGTGGCGCCAGCAGGACAGGTCGTGACCACGACCGATGTGGCATCGGGGCAAGTCAGCGTCGCAGTCCCGTCACCGTTGTCCGCCACCGCGCATTCGCTCCCGTCAGCCCCATCGGAGCCGTCCGCGCCGTCCGCGCCGTCCGCGCCGTCCGCGCCGTCCGCGCCGTCACTCACCGTGACGGTGGTTCCGTCTTCGCACGAGATGGTCACCGTGCCATCGTTGTTGTCCGTTGCCGTACATGACGTACCGTCCGCGCCATCCGCGCCATCCGCGCCATCCGCGCCATCCGCGCCATCCGCGCCATCCGCCCCGTCGGCGCCGTCCGCCCCGTCGCTCACCGTGGCAGTGGTTCCGTCTTCGCACGAGATGGTCACCGTGCCATCGCCGTTGTCTGTGGCCGTACATGACGCGCCGTCCGCGCCGTCGGCACCATCGGCGCCGTTGGTTCCATCGGCGCCATCGGCGCCATTGGTTCCATCGTTGCCGTCGGTGCCGTTGGTTCCATCGTTGCCGTCAGAGCCGTCAGAGCCGGAACAGGCAGGCAAGCTGAGAGGAAGAAGCAACGCGGCTAGCGCCAGAGCCATGTGAGCTTTGAACATGAGTCACCTCCTGATCGTTTGGTCGGTCGCCGCCGGACAGTGCGCACAGCAGCAGAAGATTGCGATAGTCGCACTTTCTCATCCGCTCGGCGACGAGAAACGCACCCTTCTTCCGAACGTCGCTGGGCGGGTGGGGTCGATGCGGGTCAGCTCGGACTTCGTGACCGGATCGGGAACGCTGGCCGGGGAGGGGGCGAGGGCTCTCGGCCTCCCGCTGGGGCAGTTCCGGCAGCCACAGCCCGACCGGCAGCTACAGGGTGCGGGCCACCCGCCAGGCCGAGCGCACGGCGCCCATGATCTGACCGGGTTCGAGGGCATCGCCCACAACGTGCATCTCGACTCCGCTGGCCGATAGGGGCTGGTAGAGTTCGTGATTGGGGCGGGTGCCGACCGCCACCACGACCGAGTCGAAGGGCCCGATTTCCTCGCTGCCTTGCTCGGTGCGGATGGTCGCTCGGGCCTCCGCGAACCGAGTGATCGTCGCACCCGTGCGGATCACCACCGGGAGGCTGCCCAGCCGCTTCAGGGTCAGCTTGCGGGTGATCATCTCCATGTCGCGAGCGATGTCATCCAGCAGCTCGACGATGGTGACGCTCTTGCCGCGCGTTGCCAGAAACTCCGCTACCTCGATGCCGACCAGCCCGCCCCCGATCACGAGAACCCGCTGGCCCGTCTCGGTCTGCCCAGCGAGCACCTGATTGCCCGTAGCGGCGTGCTGCAGTCCAGGTACATCGAGCAGCACTGGAGACGCTCCCGTGGCCAGGATGACGGTGTCCGGCGCGAGCTCTTCGAGCACCGGTAGCGTTGCCTCGGTGCCCGTTCGGATGTCGGCTCCGGCGTGAGTGGCCCGGTGCAGCAACGCCTGCAGTGGGCGCTGCATCGCCGCCTTGCCGGGTGCGTGGGGGGCCAGCGTGAACTGTCCGCCGAGCTCAGCGCGTTCCAACAGGGTGACGCGATGCCCCCGCCGTCGTGCCACGATAGACGCCGTAAGCCCAGCGGGACCTCCTCCCACCACCACCACGTGCCGCGTGGCGCTCGCGGGCGTCTCGGGCTCGCCCTCGTGCCCCACCTCGGGGTTGACGATGCAGCCGATGCCCTTGCCGGCCTTGACCGAGGCCAGGCAGCCCTGCAGGCAGCTGCCACACGTGAGCACCTCTTCGGGACGGCCTTCGGCCAGTTTGCGGGGAAGGTCCGGATCAGCCACCAGCGGGCGGCCGAGTGCCACGAAGCTCGCCTGCCCGCGGTCGAGAACGGCTTCGATGTGCTGCGCATCACCGAGCCTGCCGGCGACGATCACCGGCACGTCGACGACCTTGGTGATCTGCGCGGCCAGGTTCTCGTTGACACCTTCCGGCAGGCTCATGTGCTGGTAGTACCAGGGCGGCGAATCGCACGCCGATCCGCTGACCACGTGCAGAGCAGCAACTCCCCACTCGCATAGCCGCTGACCCAGTCGCTGCGCATCATCGATCGCGAGGCCCCCCTCCACGCTTTCGGTCGCCGACACTCGGGCGAGCAGAGGTACCTCGTTCCCCAGGTTTCTCAGGACCGCTGCCACAACCTCGCGGGCGAAGCGACTGCGCCGCTCTTCGTCGCCACCGTACTCGTCCGTCCGCTGATTGGTGTGTGGAGACAAGAATTGAGCCACGAGATAGCCCAGGCCGCATTGGACCTCGACGGCGTCGAATCCGGCTTCGCACGCTCGCCTTGCGCCAGCGGCGAAGGCGCCGACGATCTCGGGGATCCGCGCGGCATCCATCGGCTGTGCCGTGGCGCCGGTTGTGGGACACACGATCTGCGAGGGGGCTTCGGGGGCGCGGCCTGACGCCTTGGGGTTGGCGGCGCGGCCCGCATGGTTCAAGTGCGCGATCGCTCGCGCGCCCCCTGCGTGAATGGCGTCAACCAGGCGCCGCAGGCCTGCAACGTGGTCATCAGCATCGATTCCGAGCTGTCGCGGATGCTCCTTGCCCGCAGAATCCACGTAGCAGGGTTCCACGATGATGGCCCCGATCCCTCCTTCGGCGCGGCGTCGATAGTACGCGATCTGCGGCTCGGTGACCGTACCATTTGGTGCTCCCAAGCCAGTCTTGACGGGCGCCATGAGCAACCGATTGGGCAGCGGCATCCGACCGATGCTGGAGGACTCGAACGTGTTCATGGTGATGCCCTTTCTGTGCGAACGCGGGAGGTTGGCCCGACGGGCGCCGTGGTTAGTAGCCGGCCAGAAGTAGTGCGGACCCCACTGTGACCCCCACCACGAGGTTGATCAACTTGACGATCACGAAGGCCCGCTTGGACGCTGCCAGCAGCGGGAGCATTCCATGGCCATCCTGCACGATGGAGCTCGCCACCAAGACGCTGAGTGGGACGAGTTCTTTGGAGAACATCGTGACGAAGACGAGATGTGGTCCCGACTCGGGCACCAGCCCGATCAGAGAAGCCACGGCGAGCACGCCCCAGGGATGCGTGGCCACGGCGGCCGTCGGCTCCACGTACTGGTCGAGCACCGCCAGGCCGCCGAGTACTGCCAGGGTCCAGAGGAAGATGCGCGGCACGTGACGGAGCGCGACGTGGCGCCAGAGATGCTCCTCCAGGAAGTGATCCGGAACCGTAGCGGAGACCATGAGCCCTACGGCCATCACCAGGAGTAGCGTGATCCGCTTCCACCCCCACTCCGGCGGCCCCAGCTGACTCGTCAGGATCGCCAGCACGATCAGCCCCAAGCTCAGCACCAGCGTCCCACGGTGGGCGCTGGGCGGTCGCCATTGGGAGAGGATCTCGCCACGGGGAAAACACCTGCACGTCGTCGATTCGTGCGTCTCCAAGGTGCAACACGCTTCGGTGGTGACCCGCAGCGTTGCCGGCACGAGCCGATCCGTCGTCCACCCGGCCAGCACGCCGAGCGCGGCGAGCCCGGCGGTCAAGAGCAGCGCCGTGTGCGGGAAGAGTGCCAGCATCACGAAGGTCTCGTCGCCACTCGTGGCGATCATGGCGGCAGTGAGTGCGCCCAGGCTCACCTTGCGGTGCGCGTAGAGCGCCACCACGGCGTACGCCCCCAGGCAACCCGGGATGGCTCCGAGGAGCGCGGCCAGCGCGTATTGTTGCCACCGTGAGCCCTGGAGGGCGCCGAGCAATACGCCTCGCGTCAACACGTTGAGATACTCCACGACGAGCATCATCACCGCGACGAAGGCGCTGATCATGAGCGCTTGCTGGAGTATCCGCACGGCTTCCATCGGACCGCTGCATCTTCATGTTGGTCGTATGCCCGGATTCCCCATTCGCACTCCCTTATTTGGCCTTGGCACGTGTGATCATCCAGGCCTGCTGGCCCGTGCCCCGCGTTCCGGTTCAAGACTGCGGCACGGGCAGCAGACTCACTCAGCTTCCGTTGGGAAACGCCATGTCTTCGCAGCGCCAGCATCCCTGTGACTTGAGGTCTCGGTCGAAGTCGACGTCTGCGTCGCACAGCCATCCGTTGCCGTCCTTGTCCTTGAAGTACTTCAACGGCCGCGCGGCTTTGTGGGGTTGGCGGTTCGTTTCTCGGGTTTGCTTGTCGTCCATGACGGCTGCTCCTTCGTGGTGAATTGGTTCACGATCCCAGCGTGCATCGGCCGTGCCAGATCGGAGTCGATCGCGTCGCGCCTCGCATTGCCCGCGAGTGTCGCGTCCTGGCGCACGTTGCCGGGGCGCAGAGCGCCGGCACAGTGGCGCCGTCGCTCCCCAAGGCGCGGATCAGGGTAGCAACTCCGCTACCCTACTACTCTCGTGACCGCGGGAAGCACGCGACGACGGGTGGGCGGAACCTAGCGCTCTGGTGAGGACCGGCCGTCCTGTTTGGGCAGCTCGATGCCGAGCTTGCGGATCTTGCGGAAGAACGTGGTCTTG
Organism: uncultured Polyangiaceae bacterium; assembly: GCA_964610275.1. Lineage (GTDB taxonomy): Bacteria > Myxococcota_A > Polyangia > Polyangiales > Polyangiaceae > JAFGBI01. The sequence continues at coordinate 9,968 of CAZSVU010000076.1, forward strand.
TGGATTCCGAGCTGTCGGGCCGTGGCCAGACGATTGTAGTCGTTGCTGCGCAACGCCGCGAGGATGTAGGCCCGCTCGAGATCTTCAAACGTCTCGCTCTCCGCGGCGGCAGGTTGGGATGGTTTGAGCCAGGCTGGCAGGTGCTCCACGTGGATCAGGCTTCCCGATGCCAATACATGGCCGTGCTCGATGGCATTCTCCAACTCGCGCACGTTGCCGGGATAGTCATGACTCATCAGTACTTTCAGGGTCGCGGGTGAGACGCCCGTGACGCGCTTCTGATGTAGCGCCGACAGCCGCGCAACAAAATGATCGACCAGTAGCGGGACGTCCCCCATGCGGTCGCGCAGTGGGGGCAGCCGGAGCTCGAAGACCTTGATGCGGTAGTATAGATCACTGCGAAAGGTCCCTTCGGCGACCATGGCGTCCAGATCGCGGTGGGTTGCCGTCACGAAACGAACGTCCGCCGTGCGTGGTTGCACGCCACCCAGTGGCTCGTACGTTCGATCCTGCAGCACCCGAAGCAGCTTGGCCTGCAGGTGCGACGGTAGGTCTCCAATCTCGTCCAGAAACAGCGTCCCGCCTTCGGCGCGCGCGAGGCGTCCGGGTTTGGCTTTCACCGCCCCCGTAAATGCGCCAGCTTCGTACCCGAACAACTCTGCTTCCAACAGCGTGTCGGGAATCCCCGCGCTGTTGACCGCCACGAAGGGCCCCTCGGCCCTTCCGCTCTCCGCGTGAATGGCACGAGCGACCAGTTCCTTGCCGGTGCCGCTTTCGCCTGTGACCAGGACCGTGCTGTCACTTCCAGCAATGATCGGCAGCGTGTCGAGTAGTTGCTTCAGCTGCTCGCTCTTGGTGACGATGTCGCCGATCCGATGACGCTTCTTCACGCGTGCGCGCAGTTCCTCCACCTGTCGCAGGTCGCGGAAGGTCTCGACTCCACCCACCACAGCACCGGTCTTGTCTCGGAACAGGGCGGTGGAAACGCTCACCGGTATCTCTTCCCCTCGAGCCGAGCGGATATGGACCACCAGATCCACGACCGGCGTCTTCGTCTCCATGGTGTAACGCAGGGCACACGCATCCTCGCAGATGTCCGACCGAAATACGGTGCGGCAGGGTTGGCCGAGCGCCTGCTCGTGGGTGAATCCGGTGATCGCTTCTGCTGCGCGGTTGAAGCACGTGATGCGACCATTCGTGTCGATAGTGAACACTCCGTCGGTGATGCTACTGAGCACCGCCTCGAATCGTTCCGGTGAGAGGTCGACAGCACCAGAATCAGCCGCAGGCGAGGCCGGCTTGCAGTACGGTTTGCTCATGGCTCTTTGGCGGTCCCGTCCGCTTGGGGCTGCGACGTCGCTGGGAACTTCGCTGCGGAGCCGACCGGCGGGGTCCACGCGAACGCTACACCCAGTGCGAGCACCCTTCGGGCCGAACGAAATGGACGTCTCATTTGCCCTCGATCGTGTCGGACGCAGGGTATCATCATTGCGGCACCGCTCGCGGGGGCACGGTACGGATTGGGGCTGATTCGCCGATTCTTCTCCGCCGGTGGCCTCTACGCAGGCTCTCGTGCTAGGCCAGGCAGTATAGGTGGGTCATGACGGAATCGACGGGTCGGTTGGGGTTCTGGGCGGCCATCGCCGTGCTCGCTGCAGGTTGTGGGGGCACCACCCTCGCGAGTGATGGCGACGGATCAGGTGGCTCTAGCGGGATGACCACCGGTGGAACCGGGACGGGGGGCGACGAGACCGTCGGTGATGGGGGGATGGGATTTGGCGGCGTCGTGGGCTCGGGCGGTGCCGGCACAGGCGGGCGCGGGAGCGGCGGCACGGGTACGGGCGGCACGGGTACGGGCGGCACGACCAGCGTCATGACCATAGAGATCGACGGCACGTGCTTACCGGTGTGTATCGATAGCTCGGATCCGGACGGCGACGGTTGGGGATGGGAGAACAACGGCCCCTGCGTCATCTACCGCTCGAGTGTCTACCTCGCGGGCAACCCGTGTGGCGCCACCGGCACCGGCGGCAGTGGCACCGGCGGGGGCGGCGGTGGCGGAACCGGCGGCACCGGGACTGGCGGTGGTGGGGCGGGCGGCACCGGGACCGGCGGCGTCGGAATCGGTGGCGTGGGCGCAGGCGGGGTTGGAACCGGCGGCGTCGCCGGCGAGGGAGGCGACACCGGAACCGGAGGGCTGGCGGGCTGCGATGCGGCCGTTCCCGTCGCTGGGACCCAGGTCGCTTACGATCTGCCGACAGCGCAGGCCGCCACCAGCGGCACGCTCGACTTCTTCGACTTCCCTTGGCCGGAGCTCAGGCGTAGCCCGAGCGAGCTGGCGAACTTCCCCAATCCTGCAGCGGCCGCAGGCTGCTCGATAGCGAGCAGCAACCAGATGATCCAGTTGCTGGCGAGCTCGATCGATCCAGTCGCGTATCGGGCCTACGTGACCTCGATGGCTGCGCAGTTCCTTTCGGGTAACTCCAACAGCGCTCACATCGTGCTGCGCTTCGATCAACCGATCGATGCGACCCGACTTCCGACGCCCCAGGCGTCCCTGGATTCCGCGACGAGCTCGGTGCTCCTCGTGAACGTCGACCCCCAGACCTCCACTCGGGGACGGGTCGTGCCCATCGCGACGCGTGTGCTCAACAGCTCGCTCTACGTGCACCCCAACACCCTCTCGATCCTTGCCTATCCCGGGTTTGCCCTCGAGCCCGGACGCCTGTATGCGGCGATCGTCAAGCGGAGTCTCGCCGACGCCACGGGCGCGAGCCTGGGGAGCGCCGCGGCGTTCGAGGAGTTGAAAGCGGCTGGGGATTGCGCTCCCAGCGCAGACTACCGCGACGCCTTCGATTTCCTGGAGGCGCAGCTGGCGCTTCCACGCAGCGACATCGCCATGATGACCCTGTTCCGGGCGGGGGAACCGCGTGCGCTGCTCGAGGGGCGGATGGATGCCATCGACGCGGTGAGTGGTCCGGCGACGCTGGCCGACCTGGCCGTCACCAGCTCGACCCTCGACTCAGGCGGCGACTACTACTCGGTCTCGGGAACCTTCGAGAACCTGAACCTACAGCGCGGAGCGCCGCCCTATCTCCCGCAGATCTCTGTCGCACTCGACGGTTCGGTCACCGTCACTTTCGATCCGGCCAGCAGCGAGGGCAGTCTGCTCACGGGGCCACTGCCGACGGCGGCCGGAGGGATCGACCCCGCGCAACCCCGTACCGAGACACTCGAGTTCAGGCTGTCGATTCCGGCGAGCCTCGTTTCGGATCCCTCGGCCCTCGCGAACCTCCCGGTCGTCGTCTACGCCGCTGGGACGGGGGGGACCATCGACACTCCCTTTGGCTCGGGGGTGGCCAACGCGTTGGCCCAGCGTGGGGTGGCGACCTTTTCGACCACCCCCGTGCTGCATGGGGATCGGGCTCATTCGGAGAACATCGACGCCACGCTGCGCAGCAACCTCCAACTCGCAGATCTGATCGGTGGAACAAACTACGAGGCCAGTCTGGTAGCCACGGTGGAATCCGGGGACCTGTTCTTCAATCCGCTGAACTTGATGGCGGCGCGCGGCAACTCCGAGCAAGCAGCGGTGGACTACGCGTGGCAGGCGCGAATTCTGTCCACGGCGACGCTGCAGACGACCCTGGGGGGAACGGCGGTCACGATCGGCTTCGACCCGACCAAGATTGGCTTCTTGGGTCACTCCCAGGGAGCCGCCACGGGGCCTTTGCTGGCGACCTCCGCCCAGGTCTCGGCCCAGGTGCTCTCCGCTCCCTCGGGGCACCTCATCACCAACCTTCTTGGCAAGACCCTGCCGGCCGATAGCCTGAACATCGCCTTGATGCTCAGCTACCTCACCTGCGACTCCCCGGCGGAGACTTTGGATGTCCACCACCCGTTCCTCAACGTGCTGCAGCATTGGTTCGAGGAGGTCGACGCCGTCAACCACGCGCCGCGCCTGACCTTCGAGGCTCTCGGGGCCGGAACCCACGTATTCGTGATCGCGGGCACCGAGGACCACTACGTGAGCCCTCTGGCTCACGATGCCGTGACCTCCGCTGCTCGTTTGTTCGAGCTCGACCCCGAGCTCGCTCCGGTGGTGGGTCAGGAGTTGCTCGCGCTCCTGCTTTCCGGTGCGGGCTATGATCAGGCCTACGCGAGCCTCTCGGGCAATCTCGACGGCTCGATCACCGGAGCCTTTCGTCAGTATCACAACGCGAATTGCTCGGACGACCACTTCGTCTCCACTTGCGACAATCAGGCCGTGGCCGATTGGCTGGGGTTCGTCCAGACCTGGAGCAGCGGCACTCCGACCGTACCGTAGCGCTGGCCCGGACGGCGCCAACGGGTCGCATTGCGGAGGGTTTTTTTGCCCGTCTGGTGTCGCGCCATCGTGAGAACGAAGTCCGCCAACTGTCGGATTTCATTCAGAGCGCGGGCGGTTCGTGTCAGATGGAAGTGACGCCTCCAGCGCCAAACTGGCCCGCTCTCATAACCAGAGGGGTCCCACCGCCACCCATGGATGTAGGCAGAACCTTCACTTCGGGAGCGAGCGATGCGATCCATCAAGCTGATCCTGGTTGGCGTGCCACTGGCGATTGCGGTTGCCGTGGCCTGCGGCGGTGACGACAAGGCCGGCAACGACGTTGCGGCAGGGGGCGCCGGGGGCACGGCAGGCAGCCCGGGAATCGCCGGTTCCGGAGACGGAATGGCGGGTGGTGATCCGTGGCCTCAGGATCCTGGCTGCCAGGTGTTCGGGGAAGAGTGCGCCGGCTCCGGCGAATGCTGTTCGGGGATCTGCGATCCAGCCAGTGGAACCTGCTCCTCGACGATCACCGAGTGTGCGCCCGCGGGCGAGCCCTGCGACGCTCCCACCGATTGCTGCAATCTCGTCTGTACCAGTGGGACCTGCGGCTCGGAAGCGTGCGTATCCGACGACGAGGCGTGCGACGCGCACGGCGAGTGCTGCAGTGGCACCTGCGCCGGGGGCACGTGCCAGCCACTGAACACCTCCTGTCTGACCGCCGGGAACGCTTGTGACAGCAACGAACAGTGCTGCTCCCAGCTCTGCACGGACGGGGTGTGTCAGCTGGGCTCCTCGTTCTGCATCCAAACCGGTGACATCTGTGCGCGCTCCACTGACTGCTGCTCGGCGATCTGCAACATCGAGTCCGGCGATGTGGGCACGTGTGCTCCTCCGCCGACCGGTTCCACGCGCTGCACGGGCGTGGAGGGCGAAGTCTGTCAAGACTGCGGCGACTGCTGCAGCCGCCTGTGCGCGCCGTACGGCCCCACCGGCGTGATGGTTTGCCAACCCGCGCAGGGTTGTCGCATCCTCGGGGACCTGTGCCGCCAGGACAGCGATTGCTGTGGCGCCCCAGGGACCGGGCTGCCTGGCGACGGCAACGTCGACTGTCAGAAGGACGAGGGTGCGTTGCTCGGCGTGTGTCGCAACCCGCGCAGCTGTAGCCCGCAGGGCAACGTCTGCCATTACCGCGAAGACGAGGACTATCCGTGCCAGTCGGTCTCTTCGGCGCCGAACAACTGCTGTGGGGACACCGGCGGGCAGGATGGGATGTGCCAGCTCGATGCCATGGGCGTGCCCCGCTGCAACGGGCTGGCCGAGTGTGTCCCAACAGGGGGAGCCTGCTCCTCATCCATGGACTGCTGCGACAACGTGCCGTGCGTGTGGAACGAGGATGCTGGGCAATTCCAGTGCTACGACCCGCCAGGGGACGACCCGTGTGTTCCCGCAGGCGGTCCCTGCACGGTCAACGCGGACTGCTGCCCACCGAGCACCTGCATCCGTCCCGTGGGCTCCACCCAAGGCACCTGTGGAGAGCCGACCGGCGAGGGCGGCGCCGGCGGCGGGCCGAGTACCCCCCAGTGTGCGGAGTACGGGCAACTCTGCAACGACGACAGCGACTGCTGCAACGACGTGCCCTGCAACGCTGGGATGTGTGTGAACAGTCTCGGCTGACGCCGGGAGCCCGGCTGCGGCCCGCCGCGGAGCGGTCAGATCGGTTCGAACCGACTGGTCACGGACAACAGAAGCTGACCGAGGTGGTTTCCCGAAAAGTGCCAACGGTAGCGCCCGGTGAGCAACAGGCCGATGCGGGCCCGGCCCACGTGGAGCTCGGCGCCGACACTGGCGAGCGGCGTCAAGATGCCGAACGCGTCCACTCCGTCGATGCGGTCGTAGATGATGCCAATGTATCCGGCCCCGAATCGGAAGGTGCTGGTGGGTCTGACCAGGGCGATGCCAAAGCAGTTGGACAGGATGTCGATGCCGTAGGAGTCTCCACTCTCCCAGGCTCCGATGCCTCCTGCCCACATCGACGCGGTTCCCGAGAACCGTTGCGGCTCGCCCCGGTACCCTTCCAGGCTCACCTGGGTTCCCAGGTCGGGGCCGACATAGCCAGCCGAGAGCTGAAGCCAGTCGCACCCGTCTTTCGAGCAGAGCGCGTAGGGGTCTGACTCCGTTGCGCGACCGCTGGCCGAGCTGGGCTCAGCCCAGGCCGGCACTGCCACTCCGGCGATCCCCACCACCACTCCTACCGCTGCCCACTGCCTCACGCGGGCAACTCACCCTTTCGGTGAACCGGCGTCAAGCCGGGGTTGCGGCGCGACGGCTCTCATTCTCGGCATGCCAGGCTTGACCTCGGATGCTCTGTCGGCGCATTCGATTCGTTCTGGTCGTCTTGGCCGCGATCCTGCTCGTGGAGCCACCGACCGCGTGCGGTGGGGCGACCCGTCGGGGTGACTCCAGCTCACCCGAGGACGACCCCAAGACCGGTGGTCGCTCCGGCGGGGACGCTGGCGGCGGTGTCAGCATGGGCGGCGCCGGTGCCAGCGCCGGCAGAGCCAGCCCGGCCGGCCACGGGTGGCTTTCAGGCTCTGCCAGCGGCGGCCGCGAGCTGATCCCTGCGGCGCGTACCCGGCGGGCGCAGCTGCATCGCGACGCCGTAGCAGGCGTCGCCAATCTCCTCCACGTGGTTGAGCGCATCGAGGAACCAGAGGTCGGTGATGGGCTCGCCCGCGTTGTGGTGGATGGCTTCGACGTAGTCGAGGCGAATCCGATCGCGTGCTTCATCGAGCTCGGCCTCGAGCTTGCGGGCGTCCTCGAGAGAGCCCTCATCGTTGAAGTACCGTCGCGTGTTGGCGAGCGCAGCCTCGACCAGTGGTTGAAGCGACAGCAGATTCTGAAGCGAGCGCTCTTCCAGATCCCTGTCTGCGGTCTTGCAGATGCGCTCGGCGATGTTGGCCAAACGCTCACAGTGGTCCCCGATACGCTCCAGCCGGTGAGCGTTGTAGGTCATGTTGGCGATGTCGCGGGCCACTCGCCCGGACGTGGATTCTCGCCCCGTCTTCCGCAGCACTTCGGTGATCTCGCGCTCGAGCCCGTCGGTGCGCAGCTCTTCGCTTCGGACGCGCGCTACCAGCTCCGCGCAGTTGGCCTTGGGGTTGGTGAGCGCCACCATGGCGTCCTTGAACATGCCGGTCACGACGTCGACCATGTGGCGCATCTCTTGCTGCACCTGAAATAGCTGCAGCTCCGGGGTGCCCACCACCGGCGTCGAGATGAACTTGCCGAACATGGGAGTCTGCTCGTCCTTGCCGGGCGCCAGGCGGGTCACGAACCTGGCGATGTAGCTCACGAAGGGGAGCATCAGGCACGTGTTGGTGATGTTGAAGGCGGAGTGGAACATCGCCAGGTGTGCCGTGATCACGGCGGGCTTGACCGGGCTCGCCCAGGGGTCGGCGGGCACGATGGCATCGACCACGGGCAGGAGGACCCACTTCATCAGCAGGAGCGCCCAGATCACGCCGATGATGTTGAAGGTCGTGTGCGCCAGGGCGGCGCGACGCGCATTGACCGAGGTCCCGATCGAAGCCAGCAGCGCGGTGATGGTCGTGCCGATGTTCTCGCCGAGGATCATCGCCGCGGCATTGTCGAACGTGATCCACCCTGCGGCCGTCATCGTCAGGGTGAGGGTCATCGTGGCGGAGCTGGACTGCAGGACGATCGTCGCGAGCGTGCCGATCCCCACGAAAGCAAGGGCCGAACCGAACCCTTCGCCGCCGAGGTCCCGCACGAACGTGAGCTGGGCTTCGTTCAGATCGGGGATGGATGACTTCAAGAGGTGCAGCCCCAGAAAGAGAATGCCGAATCCCAACAGGACTTCGCCCCACTGCTTGCGGCGTGCCCCTTTCATGAAGGTCATGGCCATGCCGATGCCCACGATGGGTAGGGCCATGGCGGAGAGCTTTATCTTGAATCCGATCAGGGCCACGAGCCAACCGGTGATGGTGGTACCGATGTTGGCGCCCATGATGACGCCAATGGCTTGCCGGAGGTTGAGTAGCCGGGCGTTGACGAAACTGACGACCATCACGGTGGTGGCCGAGCTGGACTGCACGATGGATGTGGTGACGAACCCGGTCCCGACGCCGCTGAACCGGTTGGTCGTCATCTTGCTGAGGAGTGACTTGAGTCTATCTCCCGCAACCTTCTGCAAAGCCTCGGACATGATCTTCATCCCGAAGAGGAAGACTCCGAGGGAGCCGAGAACCTCCAACGCTTGAATGAAGAGCTCCATGTCGATGCCTCGTGCGCGGTGCGCGACGCCGCGTGGCGCCGGGGGTCGTGGGTTGGCCAGGTGCGGCCCGACGGCTCGTGTCAGCTCGATGACGAGCCGATAGGCCGGTTACCGTTGATGGCGTGGGACATCAATCACATGCAGACAACGGTCTTCGTGACGTTTCTGTGACACCGGGCGCGACCACGTGCCGTTCTCGGAGTGCGCGCTGATCCGCTGTGGCAAAGTGGTGGAATTCGAGACCGGTCGCGCTGCGCTTCGGGTGTCGCAGACGGTCTGCTTGCGGAGAGCGAAGAGCCCGGTGGGCGCCACCTCACCCGCGCGGCGCCACGGCGCCCTCCGCGCGCGCTTTGACGCTGGCTTCTGGCACCGGGATGCATGCATCCGACTCGGGGTTGTACATCAACCGGTAGGAGTACCCGGGGTTCCCCTGCTCGTTCATGACCTGCCAGCCGCCGACGAGGTACGGGCAGTCGTTGTTGAAGCAGACGTAGACGTAGTCGTTCGGCCACTCACAGAAGGGCGAGTACGGAATGTCGAACCGATCGAGTTTCTCGTCGCAGTAGGGGCAGCGCAGCGTTCGTTTGACGGCGCGCTTGCGGGCCACGATTTGTTCTGCCGTATAGCCCTGGTCCGGTTCGATGGTTGGGCGGGGCGGGCGCTTCGCGTCTGCCCCGCGCCGATCCGCATACACCACCCAGACCGGGTCGCTGGGTATGCCGAGCCCTGTGTATTCGTCATCGGGGGGACGCGGACGGCCCTGGGAGATGAACGAGCCGTTGCGCTCGAACGCCTGCGTGGAGAGGACGTAGTCCTCCACCAGCAGTAGGCGCTCCGGATCGGTTGCTTCGCGCCAGGCTTTGATGGCCTTGGTCTTGAACATGCGGTTCGAGAACGTGATCAGGAGAAGCCCCCCGGGCGTGAGCACCCGTGCCACCTCGTCGAAGACTTCGAAGGGGCTCGTCAGATAGCCGACCGAAACCGTACACAGCACGAGGTCGAAGTCCCGGTCGTCGAACGGGAGCGCCGGATTGGCGTTCAGATTGTGGACGACCCGTTCGGTCAAGCGCGGGTTGGCGTCGAGCTCACTCTGGTTCATTCCCAACCCAACCACCCGAGCGGCCTCCAGATGGTCGGGAAGGTGCGAATCGGTGCTCGCCATCAAGTCGAGGATGCGAGAGTTGGATTCCGTGACCAGCGTGCCCACCACCCGGCGGATGGTGCCCAGGGCCGTGGAGTCCAGATGCGGGGCGGGCCGGGGCTTGGCATAGAAGCGAGCGTCGTCGCTCTCATCCGACCGGGAGAACGCCGACTCGCCGTGGAGCAGGGTGGGGGCTTTGAGCTCGATGACGGGGGCAGCCGCGGGCTCGGGACGTTCGGAAGTTCGATTCTGTTCCAATCCGACACCTATGGTTGAGTGCAGCGGTATCTCGCCTGGATGTATGGGGACGGCGGCAGCCGATCGCCAGTCCGTCGTTTCGGCGCTTCGGCGATACAGGGCTGACAGCTCGTTCCGCCCCACCTGTGACTACTCGTCAGCTCCCCGGTGTGGTGGCAGGATTGAACGGACGATTTCCAGCCGTGTCGTGTCGTGTTGGGTATCTGCCTGCAGAGGGCGCGGCGGCTGCGCGCCGTGCCGCAACGCCGCAGGATTGTTGTATCGTCGAGCCGCGTCTTCTGCTTAGATTCGGGGTCGTGTCGGGGTCGGCTCAGCACTTGGCGTCGGGGAGTCTCCTGCAGGGAAAGCTCAGGGTGATTCGACTGCTCGGTGAGGGCGGCATGGGGGCCGTCTACGAGGTCGAGCACGAGATCACGAAGCACCGTCGCGCATTGAAGCTGCTCCATCCACAGTACGCGGACGTGCCCTCGGTGATCACGCGCTTCTTGCGCGAAGCGTCGGCCGCCGGACGTATCGGCAGTCAGCACATCGTGGAGACCTTCGACGCGGGGCAACTCGATTCCGGGGAGCCCTACATCGTCATGGAGATGCTGGATGGTGAGCCGCTGTCCGATCGACTCGAGCGAACGCAGTGCCTGGGCTACGATGAGGCTATCGAGATCATGCGGCAGACCTGCGATGGGGTCGGAGCTGCGCATGAGGCCGGCATCATTCACCGCGATCTCAAGCCGGAAAACCTGTTCCTGGTCCGCGGCGAACGCCTCTTCGTCAAACTGCTGGACTTCGGTATCTCCAAGTTCGATGCGGCGCTCACGGGAGCCGGGGAGGCGCTCACGCAAGACGGGGCGGCCATGGGCACGCCGTACTACATGTCGCCCGAGCAGGTGTCCGGGCGCGCGGACCTCGACGCGCGTACCGACGTCTATGCGCTAGGAGTGGTGCTGTACGAGTGCGTCACCGGTGCCAAGCCTTTCGTGGCCGACACCATGATGCAGCTGTCGGTACTGATTCACCAAGGGAAGTACACGCCGCCGGACCAGCTGCGGCCGGGGATCCCACCCGATCTAGCCGTCGTGATCCAGCGCGCGATGGCGTATCGGGCAGAGCAGCGCTATTCCAGCGTGAGCGAGTTGTCCGAGGCGCTCGCCGCCGTCGACCTCAGCAGTGTCGGGCGGGTGGTGGTGATGTCGGGCTTGGGGGCGGACGATGCTCTGGGCCACACGATGCCGCTCGGAGGTGAGACAGCAGGGGCGGTGCAGGCTGGGACCAACGCAGTGGACGCACGGTCACTCGCCGGCACTGCCAACACGGTCGCTGGCAGCGCCGAAGTTGGCGGGGAGGCCGCGGCCGAGCGCGGGTCGGCGGGCAATCGGCGCACGATGCTGCTCGTGGCAGCGGGTGCAGTGGTACTGACCGTAGTCGGCATCGGCGCGCTGCTGTCACGATCGAGCGACGTGGACGGGGACGAGCCGGAAGTCGACCCCGCCTCCATCCAGAGCGAGGCCGCCCGCCGGCCTGGTGCCGATCCCGCTCCCGCGGTTGCGCTGGCCGTGGCCCCTCCGAGCGCGCCGCCGTCTGCCACGGCCAGTGGCGAAGCCGCCGAGCCCGCCGCGTCTGCCCCCGAGGCAGCTGCCGGCGCGGCGGAGCCAAGCCGCGCGGCCGCACGCGCGCGTGCCAAGGCGCCTCCGCCCGCCCAGGCGACCCCCCCGACGCGTGCCAAGGAGCATGGCTTGGCAGAGGAGAATCCGTTTTGAGAGCAGGTCGCTGGTTGCCAGTCGTTTTGGCCGTGGGTCTATGCGGAGTGCTGCCGCCGAGCGCCGCGCTCGCTCAGCCCGAGGGGGCTGCCGAGAAGACGCAGCGCGAGGCGAGAGAACGCTTCGACCGGGGGCTCAGGTTGTTCAATCAGGGAGACAACGCGGGAGCGCTCGCGGAGTTCACCGAGGCGTACGCGCTGATCCCGCATCCCCTGGTGCTCTTCAACCTGGCTCTGGTACACGTGTCGATGCGCCGCCCCGTGGAGGCGGTTGATGCGCTCGAGCGTATCGTGAAGCAGCCCGGGTCGCTGAGCGCGGATCGGCTCGCCAAGGCACAGCAGTTGCTGGCGGAGCAGGGTGCGTTGATCGGCACGCTCCTCGTCACGACCAACGTGGAGGGGGCGACCATCGAGATGGATCAGGTGGAGGTGGCCACCGCCCCGCTGAGTCAGCCGATCAGCGTGGCGAGCGGCACCCACCTGGTGACGGTGGTCGCACCCGGCTACCAACCCACGCATCGCAAGATCTCCGTTGCCGGTCAGCGGGAAGTGAAGCTCGAGTTCCAGCTGCAGCAGCTGCAGGGGCGGGTGGCCCACCTCGAGATCCGCACCAACGTCCCCGATGCCGAGGTCAGTGTGGACGGTACGGTGATGGGGCGAACGCCGCTGGTGGCGGATCTGGCGCTGGCCCCGGGCAAGCACACGGTCGAGCTGAGCCGCCCGGGCTACCGCACCGCGAGACAATCCGTCGACCTGGGTGATGGGGCCAAGGGCGAAGTCGAGCTCGGGTTGCAGCCGGATCCGGCGCGGGCAGCCATGGAGAGCGGGATGGTGGCCCTGGCGATCAGCGAGCCCCAGGCAGTGGTCTTCGTCAACGGCCAGCCGCTCGGTGCGTACGCCGGGCCGCTGCAGTTGCCGCGCGGCAAGCACCTGGTTCGGGTGGAGCGTGCGGACTTCTTCCCATATGAGCGCGAGGTCGACGTTCCTCAGGGCCGCGCCACGGAGCTCGATATCGAGCTACAGCCCACGCCGGAATATCGGGCATTCTACGCCGATGCCGCATCCTCGCAGCGTTTCTGGGGATGGACCAGCGTGGGCGCCGGCGGACTGTTCCTCGCGGGAAGCGCGGGATTTCTGATCTGGAACTCGCTGGAGAAGTCGAATCGGGAGGATGAGTTCGACGGCACGGCAGAGGACTTCGAGGATGGGGGACCGTGCGATCCGCGGGGTAGCCTCTCGGCATCGGAAGACGCCGCCTGCCAGGCACGGCTCGATATCGCCCTGGAGGACCTGGAAGCGGCGCGTGACCGCGACGTGTTCGGGTACATCGGACTCGGCGTGGGCGCAGCGGCTGCCGGGCTGGGGGTGTACTTGCTGGCTACCGGAGACGATCCGGACCGGTATGAGCCCAAGGCCGAGAGCGACGTGTTTGCCGGCGTGCCCAGCGTGTGGGTAGAGCGCGATGGAGGCGGGCTCGGCTGGCAGGGGCACTTCTAGCCCCCACCGTCCGCGCTACTCACAATCGGCAGGGGCGACGAACACCTGATTGGCGCTGCTCCAGGCGAGTACTGCGCGGGTGTCGTCCACGACGCCTACTGAAACCGGACTGACGTCAGCCGGCCGAACCATGTCCGTGAACGACACCTCCGAGGTCAGATCACTCGCCTGGTGCCCCAGGCTGACGATGTCGCCGTTGCGAGCGGTGAGCAGCCAGCCGGTGGCAACGGCTCCGAGCCGCATCGAAGGCGCCCCCGACGGAGCTGTGACTAGGCCTGTCTGCAGCGGGGTGGAGGTGTCGTCGACGTCGAATTCGAAGAGGTGGGTATCGGCCCCGTCCTCGCAGGCCATCATCAGACGGCTGTCCGTGAGCTCGACGCTGCCCAGGACGCATCCTGCCGGCGCGTCGGAGAGATCGCGTGGCCCATCCACCAGTGACAGGTTGCTCGGGTCGAGAGTGGCGTATCGCGGCTGGTCCGTGTCTGCAGCCAGCCACACCACGACGGCGTGGGTGGCCGAAGCCACCATCCGGATGGGGACGTCGATGGTGTTGGTCGCCACTGCGCTGGAAGCGGTATCCGCGACGAGCGCGGACGTGCCCACCGCACCGGCCGCGGTGACGCTGCCCACGTACGCTCGCAGCGTGCCGTCGCGCGCGTCCGCCCATGCCGCCAGGAACTCGGCGTCGTTCCAGGCCAGTGACGCCGGTCGACCGTTGCCCAGACCCGCAAGCGGGGAGCATCCAGCCACCACTCGCATCAGATCGTCGCCGACCAGCCCGGTCAGGTCCGGCCCAGCAGCAGCCAAGACGGCGTGCTCGCTGGAGCCGCAGTCGCCCGAGATCGTCCGCCGTTGGAACGCTCCGAGAGCGAGTGCCGTTCCATTCGTGCCCAAGGACGGATAGGCGAAGTAGGTGTTGTTGTTCGTTCCGGTGAACGGAAGCAGGCCCTGGACTGGTCCCTCGAGGACGTTCAGATTCGCGTCGAGATGCCAGACATCTACCGTGGACTGGCTGGTCTCCTGCGAGAAGTAGCCGGCAGCGGCAACGTAGATGGTCCCGTCGCCCAGCACGGCAATCGGAGGCTCGCCGCGCCCGGGATCGTAGAGCGTGGTGTCGGTGTCAACGAACGAGGGCAACGCCTGGGCCGCCCCGAGTTGCCACACTCCCTCGTCCACCACGTCGTTGCAGTTGTTGTCGACGCCGTCGCACACTTCGGGATTGCCACCGAAGCGGAGCGGGTGGTCGTCATCGCAGTCGTCGCCACCGCACGATTCGGCGAAGTGCCCATCTCCGTCCGCGTCCTGCGCGGCGAGGGGGACGTAGGTGCAGAGTCCCGTCGCTTCCTCGCACTGGTCCTCGGTGCAGGAGTTGCCGTCGTCGCACAGGGGGCGGGGGGCAGCTCTGCAGGTGCCGTTCAGGCAGCGTTCGGCTCCATTGCAGATGAGTCCGTCCTGGCAGTCAGCGTCCGCGACACAGGCCACCCCGGCTGCTCCGCCGGCACCGCCAGCGCCGGCATCCGCAGGCGGATCCACCACGTCGGCGCCGGCATCTCCCGGACAGCTTGCGCCCGTCACACAGTAGTGGGTGGACGAGCAGCACGAGTCGAGCTCGCAGTCGGCGTCGGTCACACATTCATACACGCAGCGCCCGCCGACGCAGACCAGCCCCGGCACGCAGTCGCTCGTCAGTGTGCACCCCTCGCCGTATTCGGGCGGAGCCCCATCCGGGGCGACGAACTGGCACTCTCCGTCGGTGCAAATCTCGCTGCCCGGGCAATCCGCGTTGGTCATGCACTCGGGTACGCAGCTGCGGTCCACGCACCGGTAGCCGGGACCGTAGTCGGTGCAGTCCGAGTTGTACGTGCACTCGGGCCCGCTCGCGTCCGGGACTCCGGCGTCGACGGTTCCGGCGGCTCCGCCGCTGCCGTTCCCTCCGCCCGCAGAGCCGCCCACCCCGGCCGGGACGGTCGGGATGCAGCGGTTGTCCGTACATTCGCTACCCAGAGGGCAGTCGATGGTCTGGAGACACTCGAGCGCGCAGGTCCCCTGGCGGCAGATGAGGGGCGACGGGCATTCCGAGTTGTACGTGCATGACTGCCCGGTGGTGCTTTCGTCGTCGGTCGGCAGCGCGCCGTTGTCGTCGAGCTCTTCGGGCTCGGCGCAGGCGGCGGACACACAGACCGAGCCCGGCAGGCAGTCGCGGTCGCCACCGCACTGGTCCCGGCACTCGCCATCCACGGCGCACACCAGCCCGGTGGGGCACTCGCTGTTGTAGCTGCAGTCCTTCTCGTCAGCGAGCTGGCAGACATGGAACGGCCGATCGCTGGCCAGGCATCGCTGACCCGCCGGGCAGTCGCGTGACGTTTCGCACGCGTCGTGGCAGCGCCGAAAAGCACATACCAGCGGCGATTCGCAGTCGGTATTGATGAGGCAGCCCTCGGAGAGCGAGGCCGCCTGGATCTTCTCCTTGCTGCTATCGCCGCATCCTCCCGCGGCCCACCCGATCATCGACAGAAGGATACTGACATGCGTCCAGCGAACGTTTCTCATCGTGCCGCCACCTCCCAGGGGACAAAAAAGCCCCAGTTTGCGCGCAATACTACCCGAAGCGATGCGCGTTGGGAGTGGATGATCGCGGCAGGGTCGGTTCGCGTGAGGCCTGCGCCACCGCGCGGGGCCACGAGGCAGGCCGAGTCTTCGAGAGTCTGGGCCGCTCGCCTCGCTGGTCTCGGGTGGCAGATTTTCCAAACGTTCCGGTCGTTTGTGTCCTCACTGGACGTAGGCGTCAGTGTCGTCGGCTTCCGCTGACACTGGACGGACCGGGAAGGGCGCCGCCGTGTATGCGAGCTACTGCCGCTGCAGGTCGACCGAGCCCGTCAACGTGCCCGTCCTACCCACGCTGACCGGGGTCAAGGTCAGCGTGGTTCCCGAGACGCAGTACGAGTACTCCTGCTCGCCCGCGGTGATCGTGAGCGTGCTTCCCGCGGTCGTGTAGATGCCGCTCGCCGACGGGTACATGGGTGCCGCCCCAATCCCGCCAGCCTGGTCGATGGTGGCTGCGCACGTGCACCCGGCGGTCGCGGCGTTGTCCACGCAATCGACCGAGGCGAACCCCACGGACGAGAGGGGAGCACTAATCCGTGAGCAGGTGGTGTGGGTCCCCGACACATCCAGGCACGTGGTCGGCAACTCGAGCGTCTCGGTGCCCGACGTGGTCGTGTTGTCCGTATACGTCCCGTCGCCGTTGGCGGTCCACGTTCCGGTCACCGTGAGGGTTCCCGTGGCCGTCACGGTCGGGCAGCCCAGGCCAAAGCTCGACACGTCCATGTCACCACTCACCGTCAGACACGAACCGGTCACGTTCCAGGTTCCGACCACGTCGCCGCCGCAGGCCGTCACGTTGGCACACAAGTCAGGCCCTGCACCTCCACCAGTGCCGGTGTCCGTGCCACCCGCACCGGTGACGTCGCCACCCACGCCGGTGCCGCCACCCACGCCGGTGCTACCACCCGTGGCCGGGTCGTCATCCGAATCGCCGGAGTCCCCACAGCCCGCGAGTACCAAACCAGAGACCAGTGCGCTGATGCCAAGCGCGACGACGTGCATTCGATGCTTCTTCATGTACTTCTCCCAAGCGTGCGCCTACTGGCCGTACCCTGCGGCGCGGACGTTCTGATAGATGGCTTCGTCGACCGTACTCGATGGCCGACCCGCCGTAATGGCGCCTTCGAAGAAGACCCCTTTCGACCAATTGCTGTTGTCACCGCCGATGCCCAGGATGATGGCGCCGGACAGGTCCCAGGTGATTTCAGTGAATCCGTCATAGGCGGTGGTCAGATTGCCGGATGTCGCGTCGCCCATCCTGAGTGCGTAGTTGCTCGCGTCGGACGTGAGGATGCCGAAGGCGTAGGGGACTCTCAGGGATGGGTTGTTGGGATTGTAGGTGAGTGACGGATCTGGTTCTGGCAGGTCGTCCATACCAAAGCTCGGGAAAGATCCTCCGGACCAAACGCCGAGCTCGAAGTCACCCATGAACCAGGGGCCGCTGCCCGCCCCCGTGCCCCAGTAGCCCCATCCGAAGAAGAGTGCATCCATGATGCCGGTGGGGCCGTAGCAGACGTCCCTCGCTGCAGTTCCGAAGTCCCAGCAGCAGGCGGCTCCGGCTTGCGTGCCGTCAGCCACCATGTAGATACCCTGCGACTCTTCGCCTTCTGCCGTGCCCACGGCCTGGTTGTTCCGGTAGCCCTCATGGACATCGACATAGAGTCCGTAGACGTTGTTGCCGCCGACCGTCACCGGCACACGTGTCGCGCTCGACTCATAGTCGTCCTCGAGCGCAGCTCCGTCGCCGCCGTCGTAACAGCCTCCGGGCGCTGCCGTGATATCGTTGCCCATCGGGGACTGATCATACAGGATCGAGACGGTGCAGGTTTGGCCTGCGCAGAATGCGTCTTGGACGGCCCCGTCGGCGAAGCCATCCGGGAGCGACCCGATATCCTGCGTCTCGCCGCCATAGCCGGTGTTCGGCTGCGGGGCTCCTCTTCTGACCTGGTAGAGGGGGCCGCTGTACGTACTCAGAAGAACCCTCACCATGCTGTACGCCCCGACACACGGTGTGTTGCCTTCTGCATAAATGTCGCAGGGCCCGGTGATACCCGGGTCTCCCCCCGTACCGTCGCCGCCGGTGCCGTCTCCACCCGTACCGTCGCCGCCGGTGCCGTCGCCGCCGGTGCCGTCGCCGCCGCTGCCGTCGCCGCCGCTGCCGTCGCCGCCGGTGCCGTCGCCGCCCGTACCGTCGCCGCCACTGCCGGTCACGTCGCCGCCGCTGCCGGTCCCGTCGCCGCCCGTGCCGGAGCCGCCCGTGCCGGAGCCGCCCGTGCCGGAGCCGCCCGTG
>CAZSVU010000077.1:0-28078 GCA_964610275.1 uncultured Polyangiaceae bacterium
CACGGGCAATGGGCAGGGCCTGCCCAGCACAAAGCAGCGCGGCGCCCCCCGGGGGAGGCGCCGCTCGGCTGCGAGTCGAGACTCGGGGATCAGGTGATCGTCAGGTTGCTGATGCAGAAGTCGTACTCGACGGTTCCGGACTCCTGGCTCGCGATCTGGATGTGGATGGCTTCCACGATACCCTTGTTGAGCGCCGGGGCCGAGCTGTCGTAGGTGACCTCCGCGTCGTCGACGTTCCCCACGAAGGTGCCGGTGCCCGCGACGATCAGGTACGTGTTCTCTTCGCGGTTCTGCTCCTTGAACTGAACTCGGAGCTCGGTGCTGGGCAACGTGCCCGTGATATCGAAGCTGATCGTGTTCAGGTTGATCCCGCACTCGGTGATGGTGTGCTTGCTCTCCGGGGCCCAGTCGCAGAACTCCGGTGGCATCCAATCCGAGCAGGTGCTCATGTCACCGGGCATGCCGCAGAGGTCGAAGCCGATGACCGCACCGTAGTACGTGGAGTAGTCGCCGCCGATGACCTGGGCCACCGTGCCGCTGACGCAGATCTGCCCGTCGACGGCCGAAACCGCCTCGCCCTCGGGCGGAGTGAACACGGAGTCCTGTCCGCCGAAGGTGTACCAGGCGCCCCAGATACGGCCGTCCTGGCCGCCCTGGATGAAGCCATCGGCCGGGAGCAGGGCTGCGTCCCCGGTGCCGCTGGATCCGCCGCCCACGCCCACGCTACCACCCGAGTTGGCCGGATCGCCGCCGCCAGCGCCGGGACCGGCACCGCCCACGGCCGCTGCGCCGCCGATACCAACGGCGCCTCCGCCGTCGCCGCCGTCACTGCAGGCCGACATTGCGGCGGTCGCCGCTCCAATTGCCAGTACGCCCAAGCTCAGAGTCAAACGCAAAGTCATGGTTTACTCCCAAATCCTTTCCAAATCCGTCCGCCACACCTGGCCGGGCCCGCCGGCAGGAGCCGAGGGATTGTAGCCTGTGGTCAGAGGTAGGCAAGAATGATCCGGTCCGGGTTCGGCCAACTCGCGGACCTTTCTGACGCGCCGCGCGGCTGCGTCCGACACAGCTGCCGTGGCGCGCATCCGCGCTGCCGTGGTTTCGGCCGCTGCACCCCTGCGCAGGGTCCGGACCAGTCAGAGAGCGGTGGATTTGTGGAATGATCGGACCACAGCCGAGAGCCGGGGCCCGCGTGACCGTCGTCGGGACCCACCGGAGGTGGCCTGGCTGTCGGACAAACACGTGGCTTTGCGTGCTCTCGGTACTACCCTGCGCGCGGCATGCCGGCTCTGGCCCATACCGGAGTGCACCCCAGCCGGTCCCGGGCAGCTCCGTGGCGCTTGGCGATCTGCGCTGCGAGCGTGACCGTCATCGGGGCCTGTGCTCACCGTGCCGCGGTCGGCTTGGCGCAGAAGGCGTCTCCGGTCGAGACCCGGTCGCAGAAGACGGCTCCCGCGTACGTGACGCCAGCCCAGTTGCTGGTCTACCCGGACGAAACCGAGAGCCGCGCCGTGGCGCAGGATCCGGACGGGAGCCGTCGCCTGGTGGCCCATGGCATGCGCCTGGTGCTGCATGCCGACGGCAGGATCGATCGAGCGGACGAGGTGTTCTCCACCCACCAGGCCGTGCGGGCTCTGGAGCTTCCGCCGCATCTCGGCGGCGGCCACCTCTTGTACGTCAATGGATCGCAGAGCACCCTCATCTGGCGGACGAAGACCTGGACCGGCAAGCTCGAGCCGTTTGCGAACCTGGATTTCGAAGTCGCCGGGTTGGTGCCGGGATTCGATCGCATCTACGCGTTTGACGAGAACCGCACCGAGGTTCTGCCACTCGATCCGGTGAGTGGCGGTGCGGTGGATCCAGGCGCGCTACCCCCGTCACCGGACTACGGCAACATGGCGTTCGCGGACGCGTGGCTCGGTGCCGTCGAGGTTCCCCTGCGCGGGGTACTGGTCACGTTTGATGCCGGGGCGACGTGGCGTCCGATGGGTCGCGACGTGGGGGGCACGCTTGGGGTCGAGCAGGGCCAGTTGGTCATTGGCGAGGATGTGCTCGACAGTTTCGGCCGACTTCGGCAGCGCAGCAGCGAGGCGAGCAGCAGCCAACTGTTTCGGGGCGCTGGCGCGGTGGCGGGCGCCCAGAGTTTCGTGACCGAGCCCGAGGAGGAGGGATCGGAAGACGCGGACAGCGCGCTGCCGTCCGCAGGGCCGTTCGGCCGCAAGCCGTTGCGCACGGCGGTGTTGCATGGATGGCCGCTCAGCCGCCGCACGGCGGTGGTGGCTGCCGGCGGAGCACTCGGAAGAATTCGGCTGCGGGACGGGAAGCTGCTCGACGTCGCCGAGCGGGCCTACCCCGATGGCGGCCCGTGCCAGGCCGTGGCTCTGGGCGTGGGCATCGGTTTCGTTTGCGGCAGAGAAGGTGGAGGCACGGTCGTCTACCGTCTCGACCTGCCCCTTTCCATGCGGCCGGTGCTCAGCTTCGCGGAGCCTCGCTTCGTGAGCTCCAGCGGCAATGGCGCGCTGGTCATTCGAGGCGGCTGTTCGGCCACCTCCGACGCTCCGTCGGGGCAGACCCACTACTGCATTCGCACGCGTCAGGGAACGCTCAAGCCGATATCGATCACCGGGGACCGTGGCGTCGAACGCATCGTCTCACTGCGCGATGGCCGCACGGTCGTGCTGATGCCGCCGCGTCCGGGGGCGGCGGGTGCCCTGGTCCTCATCGAGGCCGATGGATCCACGCGCCCGGTCAAGCTTCGGCTTCCCAAGCGTGATCGCAAGCTCGGCAAACTGCTGCGTACGGGACTCTGGCTGGAAGGTTTCGTGGAGTACCCGGCGGGCAAGCTCAGCGGCTGGGTGGCGGCGGGTGGGCCCTTCGTCGGCGTGCGGGTGGGACTGGACGGAAAGGTGCGGGTGGGGCGGCTTCGCAGCGAGGTGGAGCACACGCTACTCTCGGGTCGACTCGCGCTCTCGCTGGGAACCGAGGGGCAGGCTCTGCAAACGACGAACGGCGGCCTGGATTGGAAGGAATTCGATCTTCCCGTTCAATCCGCCCGCCTGTTCGAGCGCGGGCGCGACGAGACGGCGGCGGGGATCGAGCGAGGCTGCTCGGTGGTGGGCTGCGCGTTCGGTCCCTGGGTGCGGATGGGGTGGCTGGGACCCAAGGACGACACCCGGCTCCGGACGCCAGACCCGCCGAGCGAGACCGGACGGGCGTCTTCGCGCGGTGGTCGCTGGAACTTGAACTGTGCAGCCACCGGTCAGGGCGCCGGGCCCGGACCCGCGAAGCGCGCCGCCCGTGCCCCCACGCCGAGACGAGGCTACGCTCCCCCCTCGGGTTCCGGGCTCAGCAGCACCGAGTGGAGCGCTTTCTTGGGGCGGCGTCCGCCCCCGAAGCGGCCGGCGCAGCTCGGTTTCGACACTGGGACCGAACACCTCGACGTGCAGATTCACGGCTACGCGTGGGGCGACCGTAGCGCCGACTGGACGCGACAGGGCAAGTGGCAGATCGTTGCCAGCGACCGCTTCTCCGTGGACCAGGCCGTATGGGAGACGGCAGTGACTCGGAGCCCGTGGTCCAACGCTGCCGAGGCGGCGAGGGCCTTCGGTCAGGACTCGCCTGCCAACTGGACCGTGGCCCTCGAGCCCTCGGGACGGGCGGGCGTGTTGGCGATCAACAACACGGGCAACCGGGAGCTCTACCTGATTGAGGAAGGTAGGAGCATCGTGCCGCTTCGAGACGCGGCACGATGGGAGGTCACTCACCCGGCCGGCGCCGTGAAGGTGGGAGGCACCTGGTATGTCGGTCACCGTGGGTCGTCCGGCTTCCGACTCTTCAGGGTGGACGGCGATCGCATCGACATCTTGCGGTACTATCCCCAGCTCGCGGGCTCCAGCTCGAGCTCCCGGCTGCTCAGCAGCGTCGTGCGGAACGAGAATGCGGACGCACTGGGGATCTGGGTGAGGGACCTCCAGGTCAGGGGATCGGCGACCCGTTGGTTCGTCTATCCGGTGCACCCGCAGACCGGCGAAGTCGACGAACCGCTGGTGATCGAGCCCGAGCAACTGGGCGAGCTGCCACCGCCTTGCAGTGAAGGTGCCGACGGGTGGCTGCTCGAAGGGAGCCCCCCGGTCGACCCCTATGTCGACCTCGTGGGATTGGACTCGGTGCGTGCTCCACGGAGGCTCACTGCACGGCTGCTCGCCAATCCTCGAGGTCTCTGCGTGGACGCACTTGCCGCTCGGGCGGAGTCGGCCGTGCCCGCCCGGCTGCCGGGAAGGTCCGAGCAGCTCGACCCACATCGGCCCACAGTCTTGATGGTCATGAGCGACCGGGCGCGAAGCAGGGGACGGTGGGGGTTCCGGTGCACGCGTTGAACAGTTAGGTTGCCTGGGTATTGCAAACCTGAAATGCATTCGTCGTTCGTGCGTGACGACCCAGTGCAGCAGCGGTCAGATGCGCGAAAAAAGTGCTACTCACTTGTTTGCATTTTGGCACGCGGACTGCTACTCGAATTTGCGTCCGCGTGGAGCGAGGCTGTCCCCCCCCCGGCCCCTCTGCGCGGACACTTTTTTTGTGCAAGCCCGTCAGCGCGGCGTGGCTGGTTCCCGGCGCGAGGTGGGCTCCGGACGACGTGCGCCCCGGATGGGCGAGGGCGCACGTCATCCTCCGCAGCCCCAGCTGTCGCCGACCAGCGTTGTCATTCCGGGGTCTTTGACTAAGACCCCGCCCCACCACGCGCGCGTGGCGGGGCCCCACCCCAAAACCGCTGCGCCGATTCTCAACCCGTTTGGCGCTGAGGACTGGCAGACGCTGCCCCGAGTTGTTCCGCTCGCTCGGTGGCTGCGCTCACTGCAGCCATGAGTCCCGCGCGTACCGCGCCGGCTTCCAGCGCGTGTAGACCCGCTGCGGTGGTCCCGCCCGGGCTGGTGACCTGGTCCTTGAGCTGCGCCGGATGGGTCCCGGTCTCGAGCTGCAGCTTGGCAGCGCCGTACAGTGTCTGCGCGGTCAGCAGCAACGCCGTGTCCCGCGGCATGCCGAGACGAACCGCGCCGTCCGCCAGGGCCTCGATCATGAGCATCACGTAGGCGGGGCCGCTTCCGGACAACCCGGTCGCGACATTCATCAACGACTCGTCCAGCACTGCAGTCCGGCCCACGGCAGCGAAGAGCGAGCTCGTCAAGGCCACGTCCTCGGCGGTCGCCGCTGGCCCAGGTGCGATGGCGGTGGCGCCGGCGAGGACGAGCGCAGCGGTGTTGGGCATGACCCGCACGATCCGCGTTCGGTCTGGCAGTCGTGCCTGAAGTGCGGAAATGGGAACACCCGCCGCCACCGAGATCAGTAGCTTGCTGGAATCGACGGACGGAGCCATCTCTTCGAGCACTGCCGGCATCACTTGTGGCTTCACGGCGAGCACCACCACGTCTGCCCAGCTCGTCAGTGAGCGGTTCTCCAGACACGTGGTGATCCCGTGTGCTCGCTCGAGCTCGGCGAGCCGGTCGGCGCGGATGTCACTCGCACGCACGCGCTCGGCGGACACGGTCTTCGAAGCAATCAGTCCACGCAGGAGGGCACCGGCGATGTTGCCGGCCCCCAGCAGGCCAATACGCGTTTGTTGCATGACGATTTCACCTCGCCGGCACCATAACACTCCTCTCAGGTGGGTTGGGGCTCCGGACACCGGGGCCGGCCCGGGTCCGCGATGTTGGAGCTCCCCGCGCCGGGCGGATGGCTTGCCCTTGCTCAGCGAAAGAATCCTCTCAGCTTGTCCGCCAGACTCGGCTCTTGTGGGTGCACGGCTTCGCCCAACTCGGCACCCAGTTCCTCGATCAACTCGCGAGCGCGGTCGCTGAGCTCGCCGGGCACGTGGACGGTGACCCGCACCAGTTGGTCGCCCCGTCCCGCGCGGAGCCGATGCGCAACTCCCTTGCCTCGCAGCCGCAGCACGGCCCCCGACGGCGTGGCAGGTGGCACCCGCATCTTGATCGGTCCGTCCAAGGTCATCACTTCGAGCATCCCACCCAAGGTGGCCTGCGTGAAGCTGATGGGCACGTCACACAGGACGTCGTCGCCCTGACGACCAAAGAACGGATGCGGGGCGACGCCGATGACCACCTCCAGATCACCGGGGGCCTGATCTGGACGTACGCAGTCGCCCGCGCGGGCTACCACCTGGGTGGCACCGTTCTCGACCCCGGCTCGGACCGCCACCGCCACCGTGCGTGACCGCGAGTGAAGGCCACGGCCACCACATTCCGAGCAGCCCTCGCGCCCGACCTGTCCCGAGCCGCGGCAGCGTTGGCAGGTGCGCTCGAGGGGCAAGGCGAGCAGGCCCTGCTTGAGTCGCACCCGGCCTCGTCCCCCACAGCCCGGGCAGACCACGACCCCGCTCTGGGGGTTGCTTCCGGTGCCCTGACAGCGGTCACAGGTCTCCAGGTGGTCGTAGGTGAGCTGCTTGCTGCACCCGAGGGCCGCTTCCTCGAAGCTCACCTCGAGGCGCTTGCGGAGGTCCCCACGACTGCCGGTGCGTATGCCTACGGCCCCCAACAGGTCACTCAGCAGACCGTCGAGCCCTCCGAAGTCCGGGATTCCGGCCCGCCCATTGGTTCCACCCGGGCGAAAGGCTGCGGGGCCGTATCGATCGAATGCGGCGCGCTTCTGCGGGTCACTCAGGATCTGGTACGCCTCATTGAGCTCGCGAAACCGCACCTGCGCCTCAGGATCTCCCGGATTGCGGTCCGGATGGTGTTCGGCGGCCCGCTTCCGGAAGGCCGCCTTGACCTCGGCGGTCGTCGCCTGGTGGTGCACGCCGAGCAACTCGTAGGGGTCACGCACGGAGCGTCCCCCATAGCATTTTCACCGCTAGCCCGCCTTGGGCCCGTCCGGAGCCGGTGCCCGCGGGTCGGTGGCGCCGCAGGGACCTCGGGCCGGCGATGTCGTGTGGTTGGCCCGCGGGACGAGGACGACTACTCTACAGGTCCTGAAGATGCCTTCGGAGTCGCCCGGCAACCGACGGGGCAACTTGCGTGCCCCGATTGAGCTCAAGGTCGAGTACAAGCGGGTCAATACTTTCTTCGCCGACTACACGAAGAACATCTCTCGCGGTGGCACGTTCATCGCGACCGAGCGTCCGCTGCCGGTGGACACCGAGTTCGTCTTCGCGCTCGGCGTTCCCAACCTCGATCAACCGCTGCGGCTGCGCGGGAAAGTGATCTGGTTGACCCCGGTCGCCGATGCCAGCCCGGCCAACCCGGCAGGAATGGGCATCGAGTTTCAGTACCGCGACGACGAGGAGCGCAGGGAAAAGGAGGCCGCAGTGGAGCGCCTGCTGGCCAACGAGCTGGGTGAGGAGCTGGCGACGAAGCTACTCGGCCGTCCGCCACAGAAGTGACTTGGCGGGCAGGTTGCCGCAGGCCTGAATCAGCGACCGGTGGTGCCCACCGTGGCGCGAAACAGGACCGCATCGCCGGCGAGCGAGTAGTGCCCCTGACGCGCACTCACGAAGACCGAATCTCCGCGGCGGAGTGGCCCAGGCTGGTGGGTCGCTCCGGTCAGTGACGCGGTCCCCGAGGTGCAGAGGAGGATCTCGGGCCCCTCGGTCTGGCCGCACCACACGGACTCGAGCTCGATACGCGACAACCGAAACTCGGCGGACTGGGTGACATAGACGTACTCCGACTGCCCGAGCGACTCGGCCGCCAGCGGGGTCACGACGGTCGGAGTGAAATCGACGACTCGCAGGAGCTCGTCGCGATCGACGTGCTTCGGCGTCAGACCACCCCGCAGCACGTTGTCCGAGTTGGCCATGATCTCGACCCCCGTCCCTTCCAGGTAGCAGTGAAGATTGCCGGCCGGCAGATACACGGCTTCTCCAGGACGAAGCACCAACAGATTCAGCAGCAACGAGCCCAGAATCCCGATGTCGTCGGGGTAGTCGTTGCCCAGGCGCAGAGCCCACGCACAGTGCGAGGCGAACTCCCCACGTCCGGCTGCCAGACGAGCACACCCGCGAAGCGTTCCTTCCACCAGTGCTCGCCTGAGCCCCGGTGGCGCCTGAAGCAGGAAAGCGAACAGGTCCCGCAGACCGTCCGCAGTGGGTTGCGCGCGCAGCTGGTCGACCTGCGGGCGCAGCGCGCTGACCTCGAGCTCGTCCAGGAGTCGAAGCGTGGGGCGCACGGGCCGGAAGCCACACAGCGCCTCGAATCGTCCCAGGGCGCACAAGAGCTCCGGCTTGTGCCTCGGATCCCGATAGTTGCGGCGAGGGTCGTCCCGCGGGACGCCTCTCGCCTCTTCGGCGTCGTATCCGGCGCGCGCCTGCTCGGCGTTGGGATGTGCCTGCAACGACAGCGGCGCCGCCGCGGCAAGGACTTTCAGCAGAAACGGCAGTCGAGGGCCGAATTGGCGGTTCACGTCCGGCCCGAGATGCTCTTCCGGGTCCTCCTCGATGACTTCCAGCAACGAGCGCTCTCCGTCCGGCACGGCGACCCGGGATGGTGCGCTGGGATGAGCACCCAGCCACAGCTCCGCTTCGGGCGTGGGCGCTGGACTGGGTGCGCCCAGAAGGTCGGCGATCGCGGAGCGCGATCCCCACGCGTAGCGCTGGATCGGGTTGTGGAGACGAAACATGGCCATCCGGCGAGTGGTGCCCCGCGCCCTACGGCAGCGTCACGTTGTCTGGGAGTTCGAGCTCCAGCCCAGCGCGCTGCTCGGCCAGCAGGTCGCGGGCGATGGTGACCTCGACCAGCTCGATGGCTTCGCTGCGAGCCACCGCTTTGAGGCCCGTCACAACGGTTTCGTGCTCCTTCTGTCCGTCCCTGCTCAGGGATGTGTAGAAGAGCGCCTCGGTACGTTCCACCCGGTTTCTGGCCGCTCCGAGCAAGCTGGCGTCATCCAGTTGTCCCCGGCCCCAAGCACGCAGCTTCGCTGGCCAGCCGGATCGGCTCTCCACCGTGTCCAGTGCCTCCTCCACCGTTCCGTCGCCGGCGAGGCCCAGACGTCGCTCCAGCAGTCGCAGCCAGAGCGCGACGTACACCAGATCTTCGTCCGCGAGCCCGACCTCGAGCGCACGATGCACGGCATCCCGGGCTGCGGCGAGGTCGCCACGGGTGAGGGCACGCCGTGATGCATCGAGCACGGTGGCCGCCAGTTGATTCAGGTCGGACCCGGCCGCGTCAAAGGCGCGCTCGGTTGCGCGTTGCGCTCCGCGCTGGTCACCGTAGTGGTCGAGCACCCGCGCCAACAGCCGTTCGGCTCTGGCCTGCCCGGGGGTGTTTCGGGCGAGCCGGCGAGCCTCGAGCGTGGTCTCCAACGCCGAGCGCAGGGCGCTCTTGGCCGCTGCGGCAGCCCCGGCGTCGCGGTGGATCTCGAACGAGGCGAGCCAAGCTTCGGCGATCGAGGCGTGGCTGCCGTTGGCCTGCGCCGCGGAGATCACTTTGCGCAGCGTCGCCAGCGCCGCATCGCGTGCACCCTGCTGGCGCTCGATGGCGGCCAGCAGCGCCAGCGCGTCGACGTTCGGTCCCGCGCGCACGACGGCCTGGATGTGCGGTCGAGCGCGCTCGAGCTCGCCGGCTCGGGTTTCCAGGGCTCCCATCACGTAGCGCAGCCGGGTGGCGCTCGGGTGCACTCGGCGGACGAGCGCCTTCGACTCCGCCAGCGCTAGCAGTGGGGCAGCGGCCTGGAAGGTACGCCGAGCAGCGGACAGCTGACCGATCTGGTCTTCGGCAACCATCGAATCCAGCACCAGGGCGAGACCGAAGCTCACTTCGTTGGCCGCGGGCGACTTGCCCAGCGACCCGGCCAGGATGACCGGCGCGACTTCAGCCATCCCGTAGCGGGGGAGCAGCGTGGCGAGCGGCACGGCGGCGGCGAACACGGTTGGATCGCTGCGGTACAGCTCGACCGCTGCTCCCCAGGCCGCCGCCCGTGCGAGGTCGGCGTCGATGGCAGTCTGCGGATGATCGGTCTCGTCTGCGCCGTTGAACAGGCGGAAGAGCTCCGACCATGCCGTGGGGTCGTTCTCCATCGCGACCTGTTCCAGCGGCCGCAACAGAACGGGTGGCACGATACGCGCCAGGTCGTGCTGCTCGAGCGTCGTGTAGGCGCCGACTGCATCCCCGTGCCGCAGGTGCAGGGCCACGAACGTCGCGCCGCCGGAACGGATCGCGCGATAGGCTTCGATGGCCTCGTCACGGTCGAACGTCGACGTCAGTGGCTGCTCCACCGTGCTGGCTCGTAGCGCTCGGTCGATCCACGCGGTGGTTGCCTCCCGTGCTGCCTCCAGTGTCGGCAGGGTCGCCTCGAACAGCGACCGGTCCACCGCTTGCCGCTGATCCGCTGCCGCTGCCTGCATCGGGCCCGAGCGTCGCGTGGCGCGGGTCCAACTGCCGAGCGCGCGCAGGTGTGCGGACACGTCGTCTCGGGTGGCGCCCGGCGGGAGCACTTCGCGCAACATGGTGTAGAGCGCCATCGAGCGGCCCTCGTTGCCGGCGCGAGCCACCTCGGCAGCTCCGGACCGGAGTGACGCCGCGCGGCCTTTGATCATGGCGCGCCGGTACTCGCCGGCCCGCAGCAGGTACAAGGCTCCCGTGAGTGCGGCCAGCCCCGCCCCAGGCGACCCTTCTTCGAAGCGACTCCGGGCTCGCGCTAGCTGCCGTCGCACGACGCCAGCCAGCAGATTGAGTCGCTCTTGGTCGTACTTGCCGCTGCGCAGCACGGCGGTGGTCTGATGCGCAAAAGCCTGCTCGCTCACCTGGACGGGCACGACGGTGGCCGTGGCCGCGCCGGCACCTGGAGCCCTTGGGCCCATGGGGACGGCCGGCCCACAACCAACCGGGGCGAGGAGCAGGGCGAGCAGGGCGATCAGCGCACCATGGGCCAGAGGTCGCATCGCCTGGAGTCTACACGCGGTTCCCCGCAGTGCACGGGGTGAGTTGGGCCCTGGGGCCACAATCCGGCCGAGCCTCTCTTGACTCGGTCGTCCGACGGCGACAAATCCGGGCTAGGATCCCGCCGCCGAGCATGACTGACGAACCCTCGCGACCCGTGCCGAAGCGCCTGGCCGAATTCGAGATCGTTCGGCGTCTGGGTGTCGGCGGCATGGCCGAAGTCTTCCTGGCCAAGAAGCGGGGCGCCGAGGGCACCTTCAAGCTGCTCGTCGTCAAGCGCGTGCTACCCGCCCACGGCTCCTCGCGTCGGTTCCGGGCGATGTTCGCCGAAGAGGCTCAGCTGGCCACCCGCCTGAACCACCCCAACATCGTCCAGGTGTACGAGTTCCAGGACTACGGTGAGGACGGCCAACTCCTGAGCATGGAGTACGTTGAGGGGCCGGACCTGAAGAAGGTGCAGCGGGCGTCTCGGGCCAAGAATGCGCGGATTCCGCCCTTCGTGGCCGGGTACCTCATCGCGGAGGTTGCGAAGGGTTTGCACTACGCGCACGAGCGCAAGGACGAGGGCGGCCAGCCCCTGGCCATCGTGCATCGGGACGTGTCGCCACAAAACATCCTGCTCAGTTACGAAGGCGCGGTGAAGATCGCCGACTTCGGCATTGCCTCCGCCAATCTGTTCCGCGAGGAGCTCGGAGTCCTCAAGGGCAAGACCGGTTACATGTCGCCGGAGCAAGCGCGCGGGGAACGCGTGGACCGTAGGACCGACGTGTACTCGCTCGGCGTGGTGTTTCACGAGCTGCTCACTGGGCGCCCCCTTCACGGGGCTGCCGAAGGCCAAGAGTTGCTGGAGTTGGTGCGCGAGGGGCGCGTCGAAGCGCCCAGCACATTTGCGCGAGAAGTCCCTCCGGAGCTCGAGTTGATCGTGATGCGCGCCCTCGCCAAGACTCCCGGCGAGCGATTTGAATCGGCGCGCGAGATGGGAGCGGCGATCACCCGCGCGCTGTTTCAGAAGCAACAGCTCGTCGATACGCATCTCCTGGAGACTGTGATCGGACAGCTCGTCGGTCGCGAGCACACCTCTCCAGGAGTCGACGAACCGGTACCGAGTGCGGCCCCCAGCGACGTCCTGGATGAAGCCGCGCGGACGCCCTCCCTCGCGGATGCCAGTGGCCTGTCCGGTCAGGCCGGAGGCCGCGACGCCTGGCGCGCAGACGAAATCACCGGTGTGGGACGCGACCGCAGAAGCCTGCGGGAGCGGATCGGCCGCGAAGTGCGGCACGTGGCCGTGATCACACTTCGCATCCACGGGCTGCGCGAGCTGCGCGAGGCGCTGGGCGCCGATGCCGCCGCGCACGTCACCGAGCAACTTCGCGACATTCTCGACGAGCTCGCCTTCAAGCGTGGGGCGCGTTGGTCTTGGGGAAGTGAGTCGGCCAGTGAACAAACCCCGACTCGCGGCGAGACGGCCCGAGCCGTGGTCGGACTGCTCGAGAACCCAGCCCGCGCCGCGAGTGACGCTGCCTGGTTGGCGGTGGACGTGCACGAAGTCGTGCGCGGGGCGGCCGAAGACTCGACCGTCAAGCTGCGGGCCAGCGTGGGCGTGGTTCGCGCGATCGCGTCGGGGCGTCGAGACCAGGCCGGACATCTGATTCACCACACGCTCAAGCGTCCGGCTGACTTCCTGGCGACCATGCTCGGCGACCGCGCCCCGGCCGGGCAGACCTGGGTGGCGGGTGGACTGTTTCGGCTGGTCCGTCATGATTTCGTCTGGGAAGAGGCTCCCAAGATCGAAATGGACGATCCGGTGGCGCGAGATCTGCCCAGCGTGATGCGCATCTACTCGCTGGTACGCCCCAAGTCGCGCGAGGAGAAGGCACGCGACCAATCGTTGGCGCCCAGTGACCTGATCGGCCGCGATGCGGAGTTGGCGGATCTACAGACAGCGCTGCACCGCGCGATCTCGGCTAGTGCCGGATTCGACCGCGGCGCGGCCACGGTACGGTTGGTCATCGGCGAGATGGGCATCGGCAAGAGTGCGCTCGTGTCGGCCTTTCTGGAGGGCCTGCCACACCGTGTCCACTCAATCCGCGTGGAATGCTCTCCGGCTCGCAGTGAGCTGCCCTTCGCCAGCGTGGCCGAGTGGGTCCGGGACCTGACCGACACTCGCCCCAACCAGTCGCCCAGCGAAGTCCGGGACGCCATTCGGGACGCGCTCGGTGAGTCACCTACGGGCAACCGAGACGACGAGATCATCGCGCGGTTCACCGACCTCGTCACGGGCAGCGTGGTGGTGGCTGCGGACGAGGGCGACGCTGCCCATCGGCGACAGTTGCTGACCGCCGGCCTGCGACGGATGCTGAGTACCGCCACCGCCGCTGGGCCTCTGGTGATCGTCTTGGAGGGCCTGCAATGGAGTGACCGGCCCAGCCTGGAGCTCATTGCCGACCTCCTGCGCGAACGGGAGCAGGCACCGGTGATGTTCGTGCTGGTTGCACGACCCGACGAACGGGTCAGCGACGCGTTCGAGGGGCTGGTGCGCATCGAGCTCAAGGCGTTGAATCCGGAGAGTCAGATCCGACTGCTCCAGGCCCGCATCGGCGCCACCAAGGGGGTTGCGCAGGTGTGTGCCGACCTCTTGCCACGCGCGGCGGGCAACCCCTACTTCTTGCTCGAGATGGTCGACGCTCTGCTCGAACGTGGCACGCTCGAGCTCAGAGAGACCAAGGAGGGCAGGCAAGAACTCTTGCGCGTCGAGCGTCCCGGTGAAGCCGCGGAACCGCTGCCCTCCACCCTCGAGCAACTCATCGCCGATCGTCTCAACGAATTGCCTCCCGAGGAACACGCGATCGTGGAGTGGCTGGCAGTGGCGGGAGGACCGCTGACCGAGCGCGACTTGCGTACGCTCACCGACAGCGACTCCGACCAAGTGGTCGCGCGCCTGTGCGAGCGCAGGCTCTGCGAGAAGAAGCACGATGCGGTGGAGGTGCGCCACCCCCTCACTCGCGACGTCGCCTACCTGACCCTCGAGCGCTCGGCGCGAATTGCCAAGCATCGCCTGCTCGGGGAGCATCTGGCGACGACCCGCCTGGGGAAGGGCCTGGCCGCCGCGATGGTGGCGCGCCACTTCGCGCGCGGGTATGCCCGCAGCGAAGCGGCCGATTACTACCTGGAGGCGGCATCTGCGGCGCGGGCCAGCTACCAGCTGGGGCTGGCTTCGCGCTACTACCGCCGCGCGTTGGCACTGCTCGAAGAGGGAGATCTCAGACGACTCGAAGCTCACGAGGCGCTCGAAGCCGGATCGCGCATACAGGGGCGCTGGCGGGAGCGGCGCAGACACCTGGCGGCTCTGCGCAAGCTGGCGCGGGCATGTGAGAAGCCCAGCTGGGTGGCAACGTCCTTGCTGCGCACCGCTGAGCTGGAGCTGGACGAAGGGCGGCTCGCGTCGGCGTTGACCTCGACGCAACGAGCGGAACTGGTGGCCCGCCGGGCCGGCTCTGCCGTTGCGGCGGTGCAGGCACAGTCGCTGATGGCGGAGATCTTGCGCGACCTGGGGGACATGCAAGGGGCACTGGCCGCGTGTGACCGGGCCCTCGACACTGCGTCGGACGCGTCCGTGCCGTCTCGGCTGCGCGCCGAGGTGCTCCGAACGCGGGCCACCCTGCTGGTGCGGGTTGGACGCGTCGATGAAGCGGTGGAGGCCTACGCTGAGGCCATCGCGTTTTTCAAGCAAGGGGGGGCGCGACGGCACGAGGCGCGTGCCAAGAACTCCCTGGCGTTTGCCTTGTTCGTGCTGGGGCGTTTCGAGGACGCCATTGCCCTCGCGCTGGAGGCTATCAGAATCGATCTGGCCATCGGCGGCCGTTTCCAGATTGCGCGAACGCTGAGCACCATTGGACAATCCTATGCGCGGCTCGGGGACTTGCATCGGGGGCTGAGCTACCTGCGGCGGGCGAGGGACGCACACGAGCGGTATGGTGATCAGGATTCTCGGGCCGAAACGCTGTTGTGCACCGCAGAGGTCCTGGTCGAGCTCGGTGACCTGGCGGCGGCCGAAAGCCTGGTCGGCGACGCGGGGGCGCTGACCGCCGTGAGCGGAAGCGCATACGACCTCGTGCACGAAAAGATGCTGCGCGGAGTGTTGGCCATGGCCTCCGACGACCCGGGCACCGCCGTGATGCACGCTTTTGACGCGCGCCAGGGCGCAGAGGCCCAAGCGTACGTCGCGTATCACTTCTACGCCATGGCGGTCGAGGCCGCGTCTCGGGTCGAGATCGGCGAGCAGCACACGGGAATTCTCTTGGCCACCACCGCAGTGGGCGCCATCGAAACCATCCAGGGTTCGGAGTACGGATTGGAAACGCGGGCGATCTGTTGCGAGGCCATGCGCAAGGCCGGTTCCCCGCAGGCCGGAGCCATGACTCGACGCGCAGCGGCACACGCGCGCAAGCTCGCCGACTCCATCCGCGATCCCCAGCTGGGCAGACTGTTTCGCCAGCGGCTCGTGGTGATGAGTCTGCTGGGCGCGTCGGAAGCCGACGAGCGCGTCGCGCCGCACGGGGAGGGCATCTGAGAGGTGCGCAAACGCTTCCGGGCGAGAGGCGCGCGCGGGAACGCGTTTGGCCGAGTCAATCGCTGAAGCCAGCCGTGCCGCGTATCGGGGGTGAGCAGAATGGGTGAACGGCAGTGCTCGAGGAAGCCCGGGAGCTGTGCTCCCGGGCTGGATCAGTCGACGTCGGCCAGCGCTTCCTCCAGCTCGCTCACAGCTTTGCCATTGCCCTGACTGCGGGCGACCTCGAGGCCCTGCTCGAACCAGGGTCGGGCCTCCCGGCCGCGATCGAGCTCGGCCAACAGCGAGCCGGCGAGCAGGTAGGTGGGCAGGTAGGCGGGATGGGCCTCCCGAAGCACGTGAAAGCGCTCGAGCGCGCGTTCCGTCTCGCCGGCGCTCTTGTATTCGAGCGCCAGAGCATAGTGATGGAAGGGATCGGACGATCCGTCCGCCACGAGCTTCTCGAGCATCTGCAGGCGCTTGTTCATGCGAACCGGGTGAAGGTACCCGAGCTCACCCGGCACCGTCGAGTGAATCGGGTCCCTGGATGCTACCGTGAGTCCAGGTTGGCTACAATGGGCGCCGTGCCCCGTCGGATCTCCAACATCATTGGCATCGACGACGCTCCGTTCACCCGGCGCGACCGGCGCGTTGCCCTGATCGGAGCGGTGTTCTCCCGCACCCGGCTGGATGGTGTCGTCATCCGGCACGTACACCGCGATGGGGCAGATGCCACGCAACAGATCCTGAGCATGGTGGGGAGCACCCCCTTTGCCGAACACATCCGCGCCGTGCTGCTTCAGGGGATCACCGTGGCCGGCTTCAACGTGATTGACGTGCACGAATTGCACCAGACGTGCGGCCTGCCGGTGTTGGTCGTGGCCCGGCGCCGCCCCAACCTCCAGCGCGTGCGTAGCGCGCTCCTGAGCCACGTCTCAGACGGCGCACGCAAGTGGAGCCTCATCGAGCGCGCAGGACCCTCGGAGCCGCTCGCCGGAGTGTTCGTCCAGAGGGTGGGATTGCAGACGAGCGCGGCGGAGCGGCTGTTGCGTGAGCTCACGGTTCACGGTGCGCTTCCCGAGGCCCTGCGCATCGCGCACCTCATTGCCGGCGCAGTGGGGAGCGGGACGAGTCACGGGCGGGCGTGATCGCACGCAGTCGGGCGAGTGGGTGGAAAAGGGGGGCGAGGAAGGGCGTGTCGCGCGTCTTGGCGGGTAGCGCGCGGAAACCTGCTGTGGCGCAGGTGGTTTTGGAGCAGCAGAGGGGGACGGCGTTTGGGTAAGGAGCGCCCGAGCTGGCGCTCGGGCGCTGACCTGAGCTGGGGCTCGGGCGTTCAGACGTAGCCCCCGAGCTTCGCTCGGGGGCGGACCGCTCGGGCGCGGTCAATCGAACCGCAGGTAGTCGGCGACGATACGCTTGGTGCCGTGGTCCGGGAAGTTTGCGACCACGATGGGCTTGGCACCGGGTTCCACACGCTCGACGACGCCTTCCCCGAAGCGTGGATGCCGCACCGAGTCCCCTGCTTGGAGTGTGACCGGCGCGTCGTCCGACGGGATGTCGTCCCCACTGCTGCGATCGACGATGCGTTCACCAGCGCGAGGGATCGCGCTGAATCCGGCCGTCCAAGTCCCCGCAGTCGCGGATACTCCGCGGGCAGGCCAATGGCTCGGTGCGCTGCGCTGGCTCGCTGGCGCGGAGCCTTCGTGGCTGATGGCAGTGGCGGGCAGGTCGCGCAGGAAACGGCTGGATTCCAGGTAGCGGGTGCGACCGAACAGCGTGCGCTGGCCGGCGTGGGTGATCCACAGGCGACGTCGAGCCCGAGTGATCGCCACGTAGGCGAGCCGCCGCTCCTCTTCGAGATCTTCGAGCTCGTCCTCGTCCAGGCCACGATAGGGGAAGACTTCGTCCTCCATTCCGGTGAGGAGCACCGCTTCGAACTCGAGCCCCTTGGCAGCGTGCACGGTCATCAGCGAGACGGCCGGGACATCCTGCATCGAGTCGACCGTGGTGATGAGGGCTACCCGCTGCAGGTACCCGCTCAGGGTCGGCTCCTCCCCGGTGGCCTGCGCGCTCGTCTCGTACTCGGCGATCGAGCCCAGGAGCTCCTTCAGATTGCCCAATCGCGCGTCCGCTTCTGCCGTATCCGCGTTCTCCAGAGTCTGACGGTATCCGGAGCGGTCCAGGATCAACTCGCCCAGCTCGTGGGGCGGTAGTGTCTGGCTGGCCTCCGCGAGCTCAGTCATCAGCTCGCGATAGGCGCGAAGCTTCTTCTTGGCCGCAGTTCCCAGTCCCGAGCTCTGAACTGCGGCATCGATTGCTTCGAGCCCCCCGACCTGCTGCTCGGCCGCCGTTTGCATCAGACGCTCCAGCGTCTTGGTTCCGATGCCGCGTGCCGGCACGTTGATGATGCGCGCGAGATCGGCGTCGCTGCGCGGGTTGTCCACCAGCCGAAGGTAGGCCAGGAGGTCCTTGACCTCCGCCCGTTCGAAGAACTTCATTCCCCCGATGATCTGGTAGGGGATATTCCGGCTGCGCAGGACTTCCTCGATGACTCGAGACTGAGCGTGGACCCGGTAGAACACGGCGATGTCACGTGCCCCGAGCCCCCGATCCCGCTCCTCAGCGATGATACGTGCGATGAACTCCGCTTCGTCCCGCTCGTCCCGGACGGCTCGCACGCGAACGGGGTTTCCTGGTTCGGCCGCGGTCCAGAGCTCTTTGGGAGCTCGGTCGGCAGCCGGTGCGATGATCCCCAACGCCGCGCTGACGATGTTTCCGGTCGACCGGTAATTCTGCTCCAGCTTGACGATCTTGGCGTCGGGGAAGTCCTGGTGGAAACCTCGAATCAGACGGACGTCGGCGCCACGCCAGCGATAGATGGATTGGTCGTCATCACCCACCACGCACAGATTGCGCGTTCGCGCTGCCAGGGCGCGGATCAGGCGGTACTGGATCAAGTTGGTGTCCTGGAACTCGTCCACCAACACATGCTCGAAGCGCTCCCGCAGCTCGCGGCCCGCCGCACTTTCTGGGTTCTCCGCCATCCGAGTGACGTTCAGAATCAGGTCGTCGAAATCCACCGCGTCGGCCGTCTTGAGCGCCTGATCGTACCGCCCGTAGATCTCGAGCATCGATTCGTCGAACGCGCCGGTGGTCGCGGCCTCGTCCGGGCCCCGTCCTTCGCGCTTCTGGGCGCTGATGCGGCCGAGCACCTGTTTCGGGGCGAAGCGGCGCTCGTCCAGCCCCAGCTGCTTGAGCACTCTCGAGACGACCGCTCGCTGGTCGGAGTCATCGTAGATGCTGTACTTGCCCGTCAGGCCGGCCTCGTCGTGATGACGGCGCAGCAGGCGTGCGCAGGTCGCGTGGAACGTACCCACCCATAGGTCTTGGGTGACTTCGGCCCCGGCCAGGTCGGTGATGCGCGCCCGCATTTCCGCCGCGGCCTTGTTGGTAAACGTCACCGCCAAGATGCGGTAGGGCGGGATCCGGTGCGTGGCCAGCAGGTTGGCGACGCGGTAGGTGATGACTCGAGTCTTGCCGCTGCCCGCGCCGGCAAACACCAGAAGCGGCCCCTCGGCGTGCTGCACCGCCACCGCCTGCGGCTCGTTCAGTTGGGACGGTCCCACTTGGGCGGGCGGCTCGGTCGACATGGCGCCACGTTCACACATCTCTGGCCCGCCGCGCTACCCTGAGCTGACGCCCGGCGTGCCGCCCTGGTGAATCTCACCCTTTCCGCCGCCCGGCCGATCCTCGATAGTGGCCACCGCCAGTGAGCAGGCATGAACGACACTCAACCAGACGCAGGTCGCCCTCCGAGCGGGGTGCGGCGCAGCGCTGGAGCGGCCGCATTGAGGGACGCGCCGTCAAGGTCAACCCCACCGGCCTGATCGTCCCCGCAGAGTGCGCCTGTTGCGGAGCCGTGGCCTCGTCGTCGCGAGTCGAGCGGACGCCAACGGACGGACTCAGCGTCATCGTTCCCTACTGCGACGCATGCCAGCGGCATGCGTCCAGCGCGTCCACGCGCGTGCTCGCTTCCACGCTGGCGTCCTGCGTCCTCGGTGGCACGCTCGCGGCCGTACTACCGCTGCTGTGGCAGCAGGCGAACGCGCTTGCGCTTGCGGCGTTGGCGCTGTTGGGTGCGCTATTGCCTTTGGCGGTTGCCCTGCGTCACACCCCACGGCGCGAAGCCGGGCACACCAGCGGTGGGAGAGCCGTGTGGTGGCTGCCAAATGGCGAGCTGTTTTGTGCGAGTCCCGCCTGGGCGGAGAGTCTGGCTGCTGCCCAGAATTCGACCCTTCGGCCCGTGTCCCTGAGGGACCGGCCGCGCTCGCCGTGGATGGTCACGGGACCGGTGCTCGCGCTGGTGGTCGCGCCATTCTTCTACTGGCTGCATCGACCGCTCGTTCGCGTGGTCAACCTCACGTCGGGGCAGCTGACGGTGCTCGTGGACGGAGCGCCTCTGGCCACGCTCGAGCCCACCAGCGCCGAGAGCCCGGCCGCCGGCGTGGAGATCAGGATGCCTGCTGGCACGCGGCAGCTGGTGGCAGTCGACTCTCGTTCGCGAACGGTCGCACGAGCGACGGTTCAGGCGCGTGCCGGTCGGCAGCACCTGTACGCGCCGGGGAGTGACGCCTACTGCTTCTGGCTCGAGACGGTCGGCTACGGTCAGGCAGGTGCGCAGGGCCTGGACCGGGTGCCCCTGCTGAGACGCGACCGTTTCTGGGTTCTTCCCCAAGTCGACGCCTGGTTCGCTCCCAACCCCCCGCCGAGCCCAGGCGACGATCGCAGCAGCGGGGGAACGCGCACCGCGCTCCGGCAGTCACCCTGCCGAGAGGCCCCGGCGAGCGTACGGGCCGCAGCGACTGAGGCGTTCGCCGAGTGAGCGCGCGGCCTCACCCCTGCGCGCGCTGCTCCGCGGCGGCCCGTGAGGGGCGCTTCCTCCAGGCGAGCGCCACCAGGTACACCGCTGCGGCTCCCAAGATCGACGCGATGACCACCAGCGCGTAGTTGTGTGCGCGGAGGTTGTTGGCGATGAGCCAGACGATTGCCGCCAACGTCACCAGGAACATCACCGCCGCGGGGATCCGGGTGAAGCGGTTGGCGATGGACCGGTGTGACAAATAGGCCGACACTACCAACAGCGCCAGGGCGGCAAGCATCTGATTGGCAGCGCCGAACAGTGGCCAGATGCTCATGGTGCCGCCCTTGTTGAGGGCCAGCACGGCAGCCGCGACCACGGTGACCAGCGTGGCCACCCACCGCCCGGAGAGCGTGGCTTCGTAGCGTGTGCCCTCAAAGAGCTCTTGAAAGGTGTAGCGTCCCAAGCGGGCCGAGGTGTCGAGTGTGGTGAGTGCAAATGCACTGATCGCCAGAGCTGCGAACGACGTCCCGATGGCGACCGGGACTCCGAAGCTCGTGGCGAATGACCCCAACCCTTGCGAGAACAGAGCCACCGGACCGGCGTTCGACAACGTTTCTGCGTACACGTCTCGAGTCAACATCGCAGCGGTGATCAGAGCGACCACCGCCAGCACGCCTTCGAGCAGCATGCTGCCGTAGCCGATGAACTGGGCATCGCTTTCCCGGTCGATCTGCTTGGACGTCGTGCCCGAGGCCACCAACGAATGAAAACCGCTGATGGCACCACACGCCACGGTCACGAAGAGGATGGGAAACACGGGGCCCAGCTTGGGATCGTTCCACGACGCCACCGGCTCCAGCACAACCGTGGGCTGGGCGAGCAGCAGGCCGACCACGCCCCCCAGGAGCAGGGTGTAGAGAAGGAACGAGTTCAGGTAGTCCCGCGGCTGAAGCAGGATCCACACGGGCGTGACCGAGGCCACGAAGACGTATCCCAGGAGCACCGCCACCCACGTCGAATAGGATAGGGAAAGCGGGAAGCGGAGCCCGGCCCAGATACCGCCGAACAGCAGCACCACACCGACTGCGGTGGCTGGGAGCAAGGGAGCCCGGCGGACGTGCAGGGCGTAGCCGAAACCGATGGCGATCACGACGAACAGGAGCGACGAGGTCGCAGCCTCCGGATGTGCAACGAAGGTCTTGCTCACCACGATGGTGAAGACCGCCATGACGAGCGTTAGCGCGAACCACGCGAAGACCAGAAAGACCCGCTTGCCGGATCGGCCGAGGTAGTGCTCGGTGAGGGATCCGATGCTCTTGCCCTGGTGGCGTACGGACGCGACGAGCGCGGTGAAATCGTGCACCGCACCGATGAAGATGTTGCCCACCACGATCCACAACAGTGCAGGCAACCACCCATAGGTCACCCCGAGGATGGGTCCCACGATGGGTCCCACGCCCGCAATCGATGCAAAATGGTGTCCCAGCAGCACGCTGCGCCGTGCGGGCACGTAGTCGACGCCATCCGCTTGCGTGTGAGCTGGCGTGGGGTTCTCGTCGCTGACACCGAGACGCGCGCGGATCCAGCGCCCGTACGTGAAGTAGGCCACCAGGTAGAGGGTACTCACTACGATCAGCAGCAGTGTTCCGGACATGAGTGACGATCTCCGGCTCCTCGTATCGAGGTTTCGAATACTTGGTCTGCACGGAGGACGATGGCCAGCGTCCTGGCTGCACTAGCCCTGGGACGGTGGGCCGACCGGGATGCGGAACACCTTGGACAGGCCCCGGCGGTAGCCGATGTGAGGTATCCAAGGCCACGTCTTCGGAGTTCCACGATGGCCGTGCTTCTAGCGATCGTGGCGGGCGCCGCCCTCGCCTTCTGGTTTCCCGAGGCGGTGCTGTGGATTGGGCCCGCGCTCGGGCCCGCGTTTGCCGTCACCATGCTGATGGTCGGCACGCTGGTGCGACCGGAGCAACTCGGAGCCTTCCGTGCCACTCCGAGTCGTCCCTTCGTGGGGCTCGGTGCGCAGTACACGATCATGCCGCTGTTGGCCTTCTACACCGCGCTCTGTGTGGTCACGGCCGCCGCGGCGCTGCTCTGGATCAACCGCCGGCGCGCGAATCCGCAGAATCTGGCGCCGGCCAACCGACTCGAGCCATGAGTCGTCCCTCGCTCGAGACGCCAGCTCGGTGCACCCGAGGTTGGATGCTGGCTGATGGGACCGATCCTTCCCGGTTGCGCAGCGGGATCAGGAATCGGGGGCTCTGCATTCCGCCCTTTCGAAGCCGGTCACGTTATACAACTCGAAGTAGACGCGGCATTCCTCATCGGTTTCGCAGCCTATGAAGACGCACAGGCCTCCCTGGCAGGCATGGAAATCCTGGAGACACTCGGCGTCGTTCTCACACGGGACGCGGCATTCGCCGTCTCGACATTCGGCGCGCGGGTTCTGAAGGTCGAAGTAGCATTCGCGGTCGCTGGTGCACCCGGTGTGCTCACATTGGCCGCTGACGCAACTCTCGAACTGGGCGCACTCTTCGTTGCGGGTGCAGTGGTCGATGCAGTGATTCGTGGTCACGTTGCAGGTTCCCTCCCCGGGGCAATCGATGTCCACCATGCACTCGACGCACACGCCGTTGTTACACACGCCCGAGGTGCACGGGATCGTGTCCGAGCAGTTGTTGGCCGGGACGCACCGCTCATCCTCGCAGACCAGGTTGCAGATGCAATATCGGTTGTAAAGATCGCACGATGCCTGGTCGAGGAGGGCTCTACAATCCGCGTCGTACTGGATGCACGTGGCTTCCGTCACCTGGGTTGGAGTGAAGTCCAGGCAGCACTCGTCGCGGGTCGCGCAGTCGACGCGGACGCACTCGCGGGCGTCCACCGCTATGGGGTATTCGTTGAGCACACACCGGTTTGCGATGCAGGCGAGCCCAGACACGCAGTCGTTGCGCGCCTGGCAGGATTCGCCGCGCTCGCTCTTGTCAGCGGGCGTCACCGTCTGAGCGTCGTCGCTTTGACAGGCCGACAGCACGCTCACCAACCCCACGCAGGCTATCCACATGTGCAGTTTCATCAGGTCGTCCTCCTCATCAAGTTGCGCGGCCGTGAGCCGCGCCTCGGGCTACCCGTAGTCCCCGAGCAAGGGCCCAGCACCATCTGGGTGTGCTCCACCAAGTCCGCGAGGCAAGAGTAGCGCAGCGGCAGGTCCTCCCCCAGGGAAAACCG
This sequence comes from uncultured Polyangiaceae bacterium, assembly GCA_964610275.1. Classification (GTDB taxonomy): domain Bacteria; phylum Myxococcota_A; class Polyangia; order Polyangiales; family Polyangiaceae; genus JAFGBI01. The sequence continues at coordinate 23,525 of CAZSVU010000077.1, forward strand.
GGACGGGTATTACCCGGCTTGCACATCACGCCCGCGTCACACTCTCACTGCACTCGGGGTCCATGATTTCCCAAGAAATCGGCGCGCTCAGGGCAATTCGCCCCGGCGGACCCGCAGCTCGTTCACCGTGCGGGGCCGCGCGCTCCGGACCGAGTTGGCAAGCGCGTTCGAGTGGCTATACTCCCCGTCCGCCGTGGCAGAAGAAACGAAACCCAGCCCCGACACCGAGTCCCCCGAGGCCAATGCAGCGGATTCCGAGCCGCTGGCGGGCAGCGAATCGACGACTGCTTCGTCTGAACCCGGGGGCACCGCGGGCGGCGACCGGTCGGACGGCGAGGCCGGCGCGGAGGGCTCGGAGGCCACTGCCCCGCCCGGCGCTGACCAGGCCGAGACCGACGACGCCGAGGCCGAGCCAGAGGCTCCCCCCGCGGACCCGCTCGAGATCGCCGAAGCCGAAGCAGCCCGATGGAAGGACAAGTGCCTGCGCACTGCTGCGGACTTCGACAACTTTCGCAAGCGCAGTCGGAGAGAGGTCGAAGACGCCGGTCGTCGTGGTGGGGAGGACCTGCTCAAGGAGCTCTTGCCCGTATTCGACAACCTGGAGCGCGCCGCCTCCCATGCGGAAACCGCCAGCGACGTCCAGTCGCTTGCAGATGGAATCCGCATGGTGATGCGCCAGTTCATGGACACGCTTGCCAAGCTGGGAGTCGAGCGGGTCCCATCGGTGGGCGAAGCGTTCGACCCCGCTTTCCATGAGGCCATCCAGCATCTGGCCACCGAAGAGTACCCGCCTGGAACCGTGGCGGCCGAGGTTCAGGCCGGTTATCGTCGCGGAGAACGGCTCGTGCGCCCGGCCCTGGTGGTCGTGGCCAAGGCGCCCGAGAGCCCAGCAGAGCAGCCCGAGTAGGGACCATACGATCAGGGGCGAGGGGGCCCCAGGTCAGGGTTTCTCCCCAGTCGGGCACCGATGACACGCTCCGAGCAGACAGGCGTGCATCTGCGGCACGTCACGCGTTATGCTGCTTCCGGTCCACATGGGGAAGATCATCGGCATCGATTTGGGCACCACCAACTCGTGCGTTTCTGTACTCGAGGGAACCAGCGCGTCGGGTCAGCCCGAGGTGAAAGTGATACCCAATGTGGACGGCGCGCGGACCACGCCGAGCGTGGTGGCGGTTTCGGCGGGCGGCGAGCGCTTGGTGGGTCAGGTCGCCAAACGGCAGGCGGCCACCAACCCGAACGGTACCGTGTGTGCCGTGAAGCGCGTAATGGGTCGCAAGTTCGACGACGCCGAGGTGCAGAACCACGCCCGCAACGTGGCCTACGAGGTGGTGAAGCACGACAACGGTGACGCTTGGGTCAAGCTCGGTGACAAGGCGATCTCGCCGCCGGAAGCCTCGAGTATGATCTTGGCCCAGCTCAAAGAAGTCGCGGAGACCTACCTGGGTGAGCCGGTGGAGGAAGCCATCATCACCGTCCCTGCTTACTTCGACGATGCGCAGCGCCAGGCCACCAAGGACGCCGGCAAGATTGCCGGCCTCGAGGTGAAGCGCATCCTCAACGAACCAACGGCGGCTTCGCTGGCCTACGGTCTCGACCAAGAGAAGCCGGAGACCATTGCCGTCTACGACCTCGGCGGTGGGACTTTCGACATCACCATCCTGCAGATTTCGGGGGGCGTGTTCAGTGTGCGGGCAACGGGTGGCGACACGCATCTCGGCGGCGAGGACTTTGACGCCAAGATCATCGACAAGCTGGCGGCAGCGTTTCTGAAGGAACACGGCACCGACCTCAGGCAGGACAACATGGCGCTGCAGCGGCTCCGCGAGGCCGCCGAGAAAGCCAAGCACGAGCTGTCGTCTTCTCTGGAAACCGAGATCAACGTTCCCTTCATTGCCACGGGATCGGCTGGGCCGCTGCATCTCGAACGCACCATGAAGCGCAGCGAGCTCGAGATCCTGACGCGTGACCTCGTCGAGCGCACGGTCAAGTCCTGTCAGGCGGTGCTGGCTGACGCCAAGCTCGAACCCGAGGGGATCGATCAAGTCGTTCTGGTGGGTGGCATGACCCGCATGCCGGCCGTCCAGAAAGCAGTGAAAGAGCTCTTTGGCAGGGGTCCCAACAAGAACGTCAATCCGGACGAGGTGGTGGCGGTCGGAGCGGCCATCCAGGCAGCGGCGCTCGGGGGCGACATTGACGAAGTGTTGCTGCTGGACGTCACCCCACTGGGGATCGGTGTGGAGACCGGGGGAGGGGTCTCCTTCGAGCTCATTCCACGGAACACCACCGTCCCCACCGAGAAGAGCGAGATTTTCACCACCAGCGTCGACAACCAACCGTTTGTCCCCATTCACGTCTTGCAGGGTGAGCGTGAGATGGCCGCCGACAACCGGAGCCTGGCGCGCTTCGAGCTGACCGGGATCCCACCGGCTCCGCGAGGCGTGCCGAAGATCCAAGTGACGTTTCGCATCGACGCCAACGGGATCCTGTCGGTCGAAGCCAAGGATCTCGGCACTGGCAAGATTCAGGCCATCAGCGTCACCCCGACCAGCGGTCTGACCCACGACGAGATCGGTCGTCTAATCAGTGAGGGGGAGAAGTTCAAGGAGACGGATGAGCTCAGGCGGGACCTCGCTGAGCTCAGAAACCAGGCCGAGACACTCATCTACACGACCGAGCAGGCGCTCGAAGGATACGCGGACCTATTGGAGCCGGAGAAGGTGGACAGCGTGCGGGCCGAGCTCGACGAGCTTCGGCAGTTGCTCGACGGTGGAGGGGATCTCGACAGTCTGCGCCAGGCGTACTCGCAGCTGGAGAATGCGACCTTCGAGATCGCCGAGGCCATGTACGGAGGGGAAGTCGATCCCTCTACGTAGCGGGACTCGGGAGCTACGCGGTTTCCTTCTTGGGTGCGGGTCCGACGACTCGGGCCATGTCCACCTTGGCGACACTCGGCCCCTTGGTGTCTTCGGTCCAGACCGACACGGTCGTGCTGCAAGCGGGAAACGTAGTATCCACGCGGACGATCTTGCCGGTGCGGCCGTCGTCGAGCAGCACCTGGCGACGATCCGTCATGTACTGGTGGATGTGCCGGAGATCTGCCATGTCACTCGTTCAATATAAGGCTGGCCCCGATCCAGACCAGTTTCTGGTGGTTGCAACGGACCGGCACGGGCCGGTGTTGGCTGAGCCAATGGCCGGCCGGGGGACTCGGTTGGGGGCGCGAACTTCGCAGGCGACCGGTCCCGAGGTCAATACTCGAGATATTTCCGCTGGTTGCGATTGCTCACTGAGCCGGCTGGCCCGCAAAACTTGGCTGAAATCAGAGGCCCGCCGCACTCTGGGCGGGTGATGGCGAAGGCACGAACCGACCGCTGGATCCTCCTGTTGGCGCTGAGCGCCGCCGCCGGTTGCACCCAGCGGCATCACGCCCCCGTGGCCTCGTCGGTGCCCCCGCCGGTGCATCCCGAGGTGCTGCACACCGGTCGGCTGTGGCTGTCGTTCGAAGGACACACCCCGGACACGCAGTGCGTCCGGCCTGCTGAGACCCGGGCACTCTGCTTCGAGAACGTGAGGGACGCGTTGGCCCGCGCTCTCGAGCGTGGCCTCTGGCCGAGCTTCCCCCGAGTTGCCGTCAAGGAGCACGGCGACGAGTTGGCCCCGGGCGACTACGTGCTCTGGGTGCACCTCGGGTTGGAGGCGCAGGGCCCCCACGACACTCGGCCTGGGTGGTCGGCGGCGGTCCGGGGACGCTGGCAGCTGATCCGAGACGGGTTTCCGGTAGCGGGCGAGACCGTCGTCTCGCGGTCGCGGGCTGACTTTGCCTACGGACGCTCCTTGGGCATTGGCGCCGGGGAAGTACTGGACGCCGTCAGCGTGCACATTGCGTCGGTGCTGGGAAGTCTTCCGGAACCGCAGTCTCAGCTTGCGATCCCGCTGCCCGTGGTCGAAACCGCGGAGCTCCACCGCACAGCCGAGCCGCAGCTGGTCGCGCGCCCCTGAGCCCGCAGGCCCTTCAACTGTCGGATGACGCCAGGCGCTGTTCGATGGCCTCGAGGTGCGCGAGGACCTGCGGGTCCTTTTGCGCTCGGGCCTCGATGCGACGCACTGCGCTCATCACGGTGGTGTGATCCCGATTGCCGAATGCGCGGCCCAGCTCTGGGAAACTGCACTTGAGTCGCTGACGGCAGAGGTACATGGCGACCTGGCGGGCGAAGGCGATGGTCTTGTGTCGGTCCTTGCTCAGAAGCTCCGAGCTGGAAAGCCGGAAGTGGCTGCACACTGCGCGCTGAATGTCCTCGACGCTCACGACTTCCTGTCGCTGGCCAGGGAGCGCGGTCATTTCCCGCCGCGCAAATTCCAGGTCGATGGTCTGCCCGGTGAGGGAAGCCTTGGCAGCCAGCCGGATCAGAGCGCCCTCGAGCTCACGCACGTTGCTCTGCACGTGCTGAGCCAGAAAGACCGCGACCTCGTCCGGTGCGGAAATCCCTTCCAGCTCTGCCTTCTTCAGCACGATGGCGACGCGTGTCTCGAGTTGTGGAACCTGGATGTCAG
>CAZSVU010000078.1:0-27762 GCA_964610275.1 uncultured Polyangiaceae bacterium
AACCTGAATGCGTTCCTCGATCTGATCGTCGATCCGCAGATTGGTCTCGGGTACAACATCTTTCGCTACAACATCGGGGGCGGCGACGATCCGTCTCACGATCACATGCGCGAATACGGGGACATACCCGGATTCCTGTCTGAAGGGGGCACCTGGGACTGGACCGCGGATGCGCGGCAAACGGCGGTCCTCACACGGCTGGCTTCGACCGGACAGGACGTGATCCTCGAAGCCTTTTCGAATTCACCCCCCTACTTCATGACCAATAGCGGTTGCTCGTCAGGCAGTGTCGATGGTTCCGACAATCTGAGGGATGATTCCTACGATGCTTTCGCCGACTATCTCACCGAGGTCGTCAGGCACTACCGGGACGAGTTGGGTATCACATTCCGTACGCTCGAGCCGCTGAACGAGCCCAATGCCAACTGGTGGACCGCCAACGGGAGCCAGGAAGGCTGTCACTTCGGCCCGAGCAGCCAGGAACGGATCATCCAAGCCGTGGGCGAGCAGCTGGATGCCAAAGGGCTGTCCGAAACGCGGGTGAGCGCCTCGGACGAAAACAGCATGAACGACGCGTTCAGCATCATCGGTGGGTACGATACGACGACGCTCGGGTTCATCGAGCAAATCAACGTTCACTCCTACGCGGGCTCCCAGCGAGACGAGCTCCGAGCACTCGCCGCGTCCACGGGCAAGCGCCTGTGGCAATCAGAGTCCGGGCCCCTCGGCATTTCCGGCTTGGACACCAACACTCAAGCTGCGATCTTCATGGCAGGGCGAATCATAGAAGATCTCCGCGAGCTCAAGCCGGCCGCGTGGATTGACTGGCAGACGGTCGACACGAGCAACCCGTGGACGAGCTTCAGTATCAATGACGGTGCGCAGACGGGAACTCCCGTAAAGCGCTTCTACATGCATGCCACATTCAGTCGCTTCATTCGCCCCGGCGCGACTTTCGTGGACATCGACAATGGCGGCATGGTGGCAGCACTGGTCGCGGACGGCTCTGCGCTCACGGTGGTGGTGCTCAATACTGACCTCACCGCCTCCGCAGACTACACCTTCGACCTCACCGCGCTGCCTTCCGTAGGGGCAAACGTCGAGGTCTATCGAACGTCGGAGACCGAGGATCTCGTGCAGCTATCCCCGATTGCGGTACAGGATTGGAGTTTCACGGCAAGCGTTGCCCCCTATTCGGTGACGGCCTACGTGATCCCGCTAGCAGCGCGTTGAATCAAGGGCCAACGGGAGCAAGGCTCAGCTCGGTGAAACCGACCACAGTTGGTGGTCTTGCTCCGCATAGGTTCCCTGATCGACGTTGGCGCCGGCAGCGGTCGATCCCCCAGCCACTTCGAGAAGCTGGCTACTGTTGAGGTTCGTCCACATGTAGGCGCCACTCGGCGTGCCCACCGGTCGCCACTGCTGGCGAGGTTCATTGACGCAATTGGATTGTTGGACGTCGGCACTCGCAGCGGTGGCGCTGACGGACTCGATGGCGCCATCGAGCTCGACCATGTTGTCCGCCAGGCGTACCCGGTAGAGGTCGGTGTTACCCCAGTACATGTAGGCTTGGCCGTCACTGTCGAGGAACACGGCGGGGTCGATGTCGTCGTGATCGCTGGTCGACGGCGTCATCGCCGTGGCCACGAGGGGCTGTCCGATTGCATCGGTGAAGGGTCCCGTGGGGTTTCAGGCAACGGCGACGCCGATCGAGAAGGCGGCGTCCGCTGCCACCCACACCGGCACGTACCAGTAGAACCTCCCGTACGCCGTCTCTTGGACCGACTTGGCGCGCCGGCGGGACGCCCCCGGGGGCGACGCACTTCCCATATCGCGGGCTTCCGATATCCTCGGCCGAGCCACGCAACGATGAAGGCAGGGCGAGGAGATGACCATGCGTACCACACGTCATTCGTTCGGAGTAGCGGCAGCTGCGGGAATTCTGCTGGTGGCCTGCGGCGGGGACGACGGCGGCTCAGGCGCAGCGGGAGGAGCCGGCGGCGCGGCGGGCGCGGCGGACGCAGGCGGCACGGCGACTACCGGAGGCTCCGCTGGTGCGCCAGGCAACGGCGGCACGGCCATTCCCGGAGGATTCGGCGGTCAACTCGCGATAACCGCTGGGAGCGGCGGTGCCGCAGGAGCGGCCCCGAGCGGCGCAGGAGGTCAGAGCGGAACCGAGGATGGTGGTGCCGGTGCCGGGGGCAGCGGCGGGCAAGGCGGGTTTCAGCTTGCCGGAGCCGCCGGGCAAGCCGGAAGCGACACCGGGGGCGGGACGGCCGGTGGTGGCGGCGCAGCAGGAGCAGGAGGGGGGGACTCGGGCGCGGGCACGGCAGGACACCGCCCGGGCCCTGGCGGAAGCTCGGGCGCAGCCGGCCTCGGGCAGACCGCCGGGAGTGCCGGAACGATGGTGGCAGGAGCGGCAGGGACCGGAGCGGGCGGAGCTCACGGCGGCCAGTCCGGAAGCGCTCCAATGGCAGAATGTGACGGGACTCCGCACGGCGGAACCGAGAGCCGCACTCGCTTCGAAACGGACGTCGTTCCGTTCGGCACTGCCTGCAATTCCGAGAGTCAAACCCGAACCTGTAACGCCGGTGTCTGGGGGGACTGGACCGGGACGTTCACCTTCGAGAGTTGCTCGGCGGACATCTACGCAACGTGCGCGAATTCGATTGCGGACGTTCGCGCCGCAGCCGAAGGAGTCGTCGACCTCACGATCTGCAACGCCGTGGTGACGTACATTTCGGATTCCGGCTATTTCCTCCAGACGGACCCCGCGGGGCCCGCGATTCAGGTCGTCGAGATGCCAAACTGGACCCCAGATGTGGCCGTGGGGGATCTCTTGACGATGCACGTCACCGCCGTAGCGACCTACTTCGGTATGCAGCAGATTCAGGACCACGATCCAGTCACAACCCAGACGACCGGTCTGGACGTCACCTCCCTGGTTCAGGATCTGACCTCGGGAGCATTTCTCGACGAGTCTTTCGAGTCGGAGCTGATCAGTCTCACCGGTGCACTGGTCACCGCCATCAATGCTCGCACCGTCGCCATCCAGTGGAACGGCGGAGGGTCGTCTAGCACCGTGATGGTGCCGGACAGCGGACCACTGTGCGTCGGGGCCACCTTCGACATCGTCGCCCCCGTCGCAGACGTCGGAGGTGACTTCTCAATCCGGTCCTACACCCCCGACCAGGACATCACCAACATCGATGCCTCAGCCTGCGGTGGGGGCACGGGAAACGCGCCGGCGCCCGGTGACCTGCTGATCAACGAGTTCCTGGCCGATCCTCCGTCGAGTGGATGGGATCCGAACTGCGACGCGGTCGTGAGCACGACCGAAGACGAGTTCATCGAAATCGTGAACGTATCCAGTCCGGGCGTCACACTCGACCTCGGAGGCGTGACGATTTCAGATCAGACTGGCGTTCGCCACACGTTCCACCAGAACACCGACCTTCTGCCCGGCAGAGCCATCGTCGTCTTTGGCGGCGGCACCATGGCTTGCGGGTGGGTCGACACTCAAGCGGTCGCAGCAAGCACGGGAGATCTTTCCCTGAACAACGCCGCCGACACGATCACCATTGCAGACAGCTCCGGCAGCACTCTCATCGAGTATGCCTGGACCGGGATCTCCAATGCCGACTCGTCATTGACTCTCAACCCGGATCTCGACGACACGGACGCTTCGGATACGGGGGTCGCTGGCTTCGAGCTACACACTTGTGTCACCGAAGTCACCGCATCCGCATGTGACGGGGTCCCCTCCTCCGCCGGGTTCCGGTTGGATGGGACGACGGAGATCGGCGACTAGACTTCGGCGGTTGGGAAAGCCAACACCTGTCTCAGACCGTACCGTCTTGTCTTGCGGAAGTTGGGGCACACTGCGCAGCAGCGCTTTCAACGGCTGCGGCTGCTCCGCTCCGCCAGGGCATGCCTGCGGTCGCGCGACACCTCCAGAAGACTGAAGGAGCCCACTCAGGTGTGGTTCATTCAGCAGCGGGGCGGTGCCGACCGCCGCCGACGGATCACGAGCAGCGCGCCGCTCAGACCGCCGAGGACAAGGCGCAGCCAAGGACTGTCGGTTGGGCTCGCCGGGACGGCGCAGCCACAGCCGCCGTCATCCTCGGACGAGGTCTCGCCATCGGCGGCCGCGCCTCCGCCCATGCCGGGGTTGGGCTCGGCGACCTGCGGGCGCTCGGCCCCAACCGAAGATCCGTACTCGAACGCGCCCACGTCGGGCAGGCCGCTCGGGTCCGGCGTCGTGCGGTTCAAGTAGTCGAGCGCGTAGCTCGTCACCTGCCCCACATCGATGGCCGGACTTCCCTCGACGAGGTCGAATTCTTCGGCTGTGGTGCCCGCCAGATTGACCACACCCGGATTCTGGCTCGACGTGTTGATGATCAGATTGCCGGCCTGCGCGATTGCTGGATCGATGACGTCGCCAAAGGACGTGACGCCGTCGAGGATGACGAGGTTGTTGGTCATCGACACTTCGCCCGGGTCCAGTGTGCCTCCCTCTGTTCCCGAGGAGAAGCCGTCGAACACGGTGACGACCATGCCAGAGTTGTAGGAACCGCTGCGCTGGACAACCGTGTTGTTCGTGAAGGTGACGTTCGACATCTCCGTGTTGTTGACCTGCAGCAGCATCAGCCAGCCGCCGTCGATGTGGACGTTGTAGTAGAACTCCGAATTCTCGAACCGCCCAGTCTCGCCGGCCATGCTCGCAATTTCCAGGAAGCCGCAGTTCTCCAAGGAGAAGTTGTGGTGGACCTTCACGCCCGTCACCGTCGCGCCCGACGCGACCGTGATCTCCGTGGCGCCTCCGTCGCAGGAGCTTGCCGTCCACTCGGCGACATCCGCACAACGGACGAAGCTGTTGTACGCGATTTCATTGTTCGACCCATGGATGAAGATGCCGTTGCCGCCACCCACCGAGTTCGGATCGACCGAACCCTGAGCTGCGTCCACTGCCATGGTCATGTCATGGAAGTAGTTCCCCTGAATCAGCGAGCCCTCGCCCTGGAGCATCATCCCGATGTCACAGTTCGTGATCTCGGAGTTGAGCACCTGGCTGCCGGCACCAATGGTCACGCACACTCCCTGCCCGAGGCCCGGCATGGTGCCATCGCCTTTCGAGCCCGCGAGGTAGAGACCGTCGATCGTGATGCCACCCTGAAAGGCCGAGACGAGGGGTCCGCTGTTGGTGGTGTGCGGCACGACGAATGCCGGCTTGGGCAGGTTCGGATCGCCATAGCTGGTGAAGACCGTCCGACCGCCACCGCCGAAGCCTCCCCCAATACTCACCGCCTCGTTGAAGACGCTGCCCCGCTTGTAGCGCACCTCGGTACAGCTCGAGGGGATGGCGGCCTGCGACTGTACGGGAGTCGCTTCAGACAGGCCGTCGTTGCTGTCGTTGCCGCCCTCGCTATCCACGTAGCACTGCGCGAGGGCCTCTGGCGCCACCACCATGCAGAGGATTGCCAAAGCCCCGCCCACCAGAAGTCTCGTACTCGCCATGATTCGCTCCTATCGATGCACATCGGCGCGGGTCTTCACGCATGGCCCCTGAGTTCGGCATTGTAGCCGACGGCGAAGGTAGAACCCAGCAGGCGAGGTGACGACCCATCCTTGATCCATGTTTCGGCGGCCGCCAGCGACCGCCGAAACATGGATCAAGGATGAGGTGCGGGGAGTAGCTGTTGCCGGCAGCTTTCGCTCCTTGCCGGTGCCTCAATCCGCTCCCTGGTCGCGGTCTCTCCGCCTCGTGGCGCGCGGGTGCAGCCTTCCACCTTAGCAAAGACGTCGGCTCCCACAATCTTGGAAATTTCGGGGCTCCATCACACGGCCTGTTCACTCGCTGTCTACGCTTCGCAGCTTTCCTTCACCCCGAAGGGCTCGTACGGCCACGCAAGACTCGCTTCCGGCTGGTGGTCAACCTTTGCCGGGCGGGGCTGGCTACCCGCTAGGTCCCTAGTGAAGTTTCCGCTTCGTCTACATCCGCTTCCTCCTCACCCAGGCTTTGCCTGGCGCAATGCCAAGCTTCCTGGGCCGCCTGGAGAGCGTCGTGTGGTCCGGGATCGGAAGGTCCAACTCCAGTTGCGAGGCGAGCGAGCGCAGGAAGCCTTCGGCCTGCCGCAGGGCAAGATGGTAGACCAAGCGAACGGTCAGGGCAGTCTCGATCGCGATGTTCGCGTAAATACGCTGACCCCCGGGCTTCCCGCTGGCGGGTGCTCTCCATGCTTTGATGGACTCCTCCGAAAGCCAGATTGTCAGGTCCCCCCGCTGGCACAAGCCTTCCTCGTACGCGCGCCAATTACGAATCCGATAGGCCTTCTTCGTGTACTTGTACTGGCTTCATTTCGGGTATTTCATCCGCGGTCGCTCCTGCTTGGGTCCTACAGGTCTAGCTGGAGCTTCAGCTTCGAGCTATGCACCAATGCCACTCGGGATCGACACTTCCGATCGGGACGGGCGCGGCAAGCGTGCCTGACAACTCGGGAGGTGGTTTCCATCCTGCAAACCTCATCCGCGGCCACCCCATCACACCAACGCCCTCGCTTGCGCACTCACCCCGTCTGTTACAGAATCCGTGAGGACAAGATGCACATCTTCGAGACCAAGACCCTGTGGGAACGCGACAGAGTATTTCAGGTGAAGAGCGCTGGTCTGCCTGCGCTCACGGCCTCGACGCCTGCCGAGTTCGGAGGCCCGGGTGGTCACTGGACGCCCGAGCATTTCCTGGTCGGATCGGTGGAGACCTGCCTGCTTTCCACGTTTCTCTACTTCGCCGAACGCTTCAAGCTCTCGCTCTGCTCCTATTCGAGCTCCGCGCAGGGCACCGTCGAGAAGACGCCCGAGGGCCTGCGGTTCACCGGAATCGACGTTTTGATCCAGTGCACGGTGGCTGACCGCGGCGCGTTCGAGAAGATTGCGTCCCTGCACCTCGAGGACAAGCTGGAGAAGTACTGCCTGATATCGGCGTCTCTCGGCTTTCCCGTCAGCGTCGAGCTCGACGCGGGACCGGTAGACGTACTTGCCTGATCTTGCAGCGCCTCGACTTGCTCGAGGAGCCCGCTCGAAGGGAGCCAGTCACCATGACCATCGACGAGCGGCTGAGGTAGGGTCCCGGGCCGCTGCGCCGGCGTCACGCGGCCTCATTCAGCACACCCCGGCAGCTGCTAGCATAGCGGGCCGCGAATATTCGCTTGACTTTATATTAGCATTGTCTAATGTTCCGGCCCCGCAGGACGGCTTTGCGGTACCTGCCGGGTAGCAATGGCCACGGCAAAAAAACGGCGCGCGACGACACCGAAGAATTCGAAGAAGCAGCAGAGCCGCTGGAATGAGCATGCTCGCCTACTTCGCGTCATCGCTCACCCGGTACGGCTGATGATCCTCGACGCGCTGTCCGAGAGCAGTCGCTGCGTCAAGGACCTGAACGCGCTCGCGCCGGTGTCTCAGCCCCATCTCTCGCAGCACATGGCGGCGCTTCGGCGTGCCAACCTCGTGCATTGCCATTCTTCTGGAACGCTGCGCTGCTACTACGTCCTCCAACCCACACTGATCCGAAAGCTCATGTCGCTCCTTGCGGCGAAGCACCCGGTGCTGAATCGCGAGCGTTTTCAGGTCGTGAAGGAGGCGGTCGAGCGCAGCCACGAAGTAGCCAAGCAGAGGAGCAAGCAGTCGCGCGCCTCACCGAAACGAGGCGAGCGACGGGCAGTTCGGCCCAGGTAGGTTTCCTACTGATCATCGAAAGGAGAAACATGGCCTCGAGCGTCTGGATATTTTGCGGATCTGATGAACCTCAGAAGGCGTTTCCGCCGTTCATGCTGGGTGCCGGTGCGCTGGCCCTGGACATGGAGGTCAACCTGTTCTTCACGATGAGCGGCCTGAATATCGTGAGGCGGGGCGGGGCCGAGAAGATCACGCTGCGCGGCGCCCCCAAGACGCTTCCGGAGTTCGTGCAGATCCTCCGGGAAAATGGGGCGAAGCTCATTGCCTGCTCCGCGGCCTTTTCCATTGTCGGGTGCACGGAGGAAGAGCTGATCGAGGGGGTTGAGTGTGGCGGGGTGGCAACGTTCGTATCGGGTGCCGAGGAAGCCGACGTCGTGCTGACGTTTGCCTGAACTCGGCTGGCAGTCCGGTTACAAAAGGAGACATGAAGCATGAGCGACTTTGATCCCAGTTCCATCGAAGCTGCCAAGGTAGTGGACGCCAGGGGTAGCGCTTGTCCGGGACCGCTGCTCGAGGCCAAGAAGGCCATCGGGTCGGTGTCGGTGGGGCAGACCATCGAGGTGCTCTCCGGAGATGCATCCACGAAGAACGACATCCCCAGGTGGGCGCAGAAAGTGGGACACGAGTTTCTCGGAACCGCCACGGCCGACGGATACGACAGGATCTTCGTCACCAGGAGAAAGTAGCCGCTGATGCGCGAAGCGTCAGCGGCTCGCGTGGCTAGCCAGCCTGCGAGTTGACGGACGCGGGGCGCGCGGCCGGCAGACTCGGCGGACGCGGCCAGCACGTCCGCCGACCACAGGGAGATGTCACCATGGCGGAAGGGTCGCGGCAGCAGCAGCCGAAGATACTCGCGCTCGCAACCGGAGCCTGTGCCTATCCGGGCGCGGACAGCGTTGGGCAGATCCACGCCGAGTGCCCCACGAACGTGTACATCATTCGCGTTCCGGCACCGGTGCTGTTCTCGCGAGGCTTCTATCTCCGCTGCTTCGAGAAGGGCATCAGCGGGGTCATCGTCATGAGCTGTGGGCACGAATGCCCGTTTCGCGGAGCATATGCGCGTCTCGCGAAGCGGATGGATCAAGCACACCAGGACATGAAGCAGCGCGGGCTGGACCCTCGGAGGCTTCGGCTGTGCGCCATCTGCACGGTGTGCACCAAAGCCTTCCTGAAGGAAGTGCGACAGATGGCCGAGATCGTCGCGGGCGGTTCGTAGCCAACGTGAACGAGTGCAGCGACAGATGATTGACGAGGCAACAAAGTACGACGTTCTGGTGGTGGGTGGTGGGATCGCCGGCTTGCAGGCCGCCCTAGATCTTGCCGATCAGGGTTTTCGGCCGCTCGTGGTCGAGCGGGAGCCGAGCATCGGGGGCAAGATGATCTCGCTCAGCAAGGTCTTCCCCACGCTGGACTGCGCGAGCTGCATCTGCACGCCAAAGATGGCTGCGGCAGCGCACCACGAGAACATCACCATCATGACCTACTCGGAGGTCGAGCGGGCGCAGCGTTTAGGCAGCGGGTTCGAGGTGACTGTGCTGAAGAAGCCGCGGTACATCCGGGAGGACGACTGCACCGGCTGCCGCCTGTGCGAGTACGCCTGCCCTGTGGACCTCCCGCACGAGTTCGAGGGCAACCTGGGAGCCCGCCGGGCCATCTACGTCCCCTTCTCCAATGCGATTCCACAGATTGCACTGGTGGACCTGGACAACTGCATCCTATGCGGCAAGTGCGAGCGCGCTTGTCCGACCGAGTGCATCGACTTCCTCCAGGAACCGGAGCGCGTGACGATCGAGGTAGGGGCTCTGGTGCTCAGCACCGGCTTCCGGCTTTCACCCGACATCAAGGATCAATACGGCGGTGGTCGCCTGCCCAACGTGCTGAACTCACTGCAGACCGAGCGCCTGCTAGCGCCCCACGGTCCCTACGGCAGGCTGCTCCGCCCTTCGGACGGCAAGATCCCCGACACGGTGGCGTTCGTCTTGTGCTCCGGCTCGCGCGATCGAGCCGTCGGCGTCCCGTACTGTTCCCGAGTCTGCTGCATGTACGCGATCAAGCAGGCCATGCTCTTCTGCGGGGCGCTGCCGTTAGTCGACGTCACGATCTACTACATGGATATCCGCGCGTTCGGGAAGGGCTTCGAGCAGTTCTACCAAAACGCCAAGGCCATGGACATCGAGTTCGTGAAGGGCAAGGTCGCGCGGATCACCGAGGACGAACACCAGAACCCCGTGGTGCGCGTCGAGGTGATGGAGGAGGATGGGCGGGTTGAGGAGCGCCAGCACGACATGGTCGTTCTCACGCCTGGAATTCTACCCGCCTGGGATGGGACGGGAGTGGTCCCGGTGCGGACCGCGGCGGACGGTTTTGTGGACTGTGCGCAGCCGAAGCTCGCCCCGTGCCGCACCCAGGAGGAGGGCGTGTTTGTGGCCGGCGTGGCGTCGGGGCCCAAGGACATCCCCGACTCCATCGTCGAGGCCGGCGCGGCCGCCATGGAGGCAGCGATCTATCTGCGCAGAAACGGAGCACCGGGCGCATGAGCAAGGACCAGGCCAGGACCGACAACGGCAGACCGGACGCGGGAGCCTCGCCCCTGCGAATCGGGGTCTACATCTGCCATTGCGGGGGCAACATTTCCGACGTCGTGGACGTCGCTCGCGTGACCGATGCCTGCGCCCGTCTACCGAACGTCGTGCTCGCTCGGCACGAGACATTCATGTGCTCCGATCCGGGACAAAACCTGGTGGCGGACGACATCAAGGAGCATGACCTGCACTCTGTGGTAGTGGCCGCGTGCTCGCCGAGCCTGCATGAGCTGACTTTTCGCAGGGTGCTCGCCCGCTCCGGGCTCAACCCGTACCTCTACGAGCACGCCAACATCCGCGAGCAGGTCAGCTGGTGCAGCAAGTCCGACCCGGTCGGGGCCACGGACAAGGCCATCCGTCTGGTAGCCGCCGCGGTAGCCAAGGCCCGGGAGCTGGAAGCGCTCGTCCCGATTCGGGTCGAAGCGCACAGGCGCGTGACCGTGATCGGGGGCGGGGTCGCCGGGCTGCGCTGCGCACTCGATCTGTCGCGTTGCGGTCTGCGGGCGACCCTGCTGGAGCGAGCGCCGTTTCTTGGCGGGCGAATGGCACAGCTGGAGCAGGTGTATCCCACCGGCGAGAGCGCGCGCGAGCTCGTCGGCGGTTTGCTGGCCGAAGTCACCCGGGATCCAAACATTACCGTTCACACCCTAGCCGAGGTCACCGCCGTTTCCGGATATGTGGGCAGCTTTCATCTGGACGTGCTGCTGCATCCACGTGGGGTCACTCGCGAGCTGAGCGCGGCGGAGCTGACGCGGGCCGTAGACGTCTGTCCCGAGCGGACCCTTAACGAGTTCGACTACGAGCTCGCCCAGCGCAAGGCGCTGCACTTGCCATATGCCGACTGCACGCCGCCAATTGCGGCTATCGACTGGAACATCTGCACTCGCTGTGGCGAGTGTGCCAAGGTCCTGGACGAGGAGACGGTGGCGCTCGAGGAAGAACCGCGCCGCATCGGGCTCGACGTCGGCTCGATCGTCTTGGCCACCGGCTTCGACCACTACCGTCCGGCCGAGGGCGAGTACGGCTACGGGCAGCACCCCGAGGTGGTGACCCTGCCCCAGCTCATCCGGATGATGGACGAGGAAGGACCGACCGGCGGCCGGCTCGAGAGGAACGGCCGTCCGATCCGGAGCCTCTGTTTCATCCACTGCGTCGGCAGCCGCCAGGTCGAAGGAGTGCACCAGCCGGGTCCCGACGGGACACTGAACACCTACTGCTCGCGTGTCTGCTGTACCGCGTCGCTGCAGGCAGCGTGCAGTCTGAAGGAGCGGTTCCCGGATCTGAACGTCTACGACTTCTACCAGGACATCAGAACCTACGGGCGCGGACACGAGGACTACTACGAGCAGGCCTCCCGGCAGGGGGTGCTGTTCTTCCGGTGGAAGGCGGAGTCCCCGCCCGTCGTCGAGCCGGTGGCGGACGGCAGCGGTGCTCCCCTGGTAGTCAAGGTCGAGGACACGCTGACCTTCGGCGAGCAGGTCGAGGTGTCAGTTGACCTCGTGGTGCTGGCTTCCGGAATGGTGCCTCGGGACATCCGTCCGCTGGTGGAGATGATCAAGCTGCCCCGCAGCACGGATCGCTTTCTGCAGGAGGTGCACCCCAAGCTGCGGCCGGTCGAGCTCGCCGTCAACGGGGTGATGATCGCGGGCGCGTGCCAGGCGCCCATGGACATCTCCGAGAGCTGCGCCGCAGCCTCCGCCGCGGCCGTCAAGGTCTCTGCACTGCTCTCGAAGGGGTACATCGAGCTGGATCCCTTCGTGGCTATCGTGGACGCGGAGCGCTGTACCGGCGGGATTGACTGCGATGCTGTGTGCCTGGACGAATGCAAGAACCTGGGCGCGATCTCGCTGGTGGAGAAGCAAGTGGGAGGCCGGCGCGTGAAGGTGGCCGAGGTCAACTCGGCACTCTGCATGGGCTGTGGTATGTGTGCGGGCGCGTGCCCGCTGCACGCCGTTGAGGTCGCCGGATGGAGGCAAGAGCAGTTCGACGCGATGGTGGACGCCATCGTGGCGGACGTCGCATGAGCAGACCGAAAACATGACCGAGAAGCAGGCCGCAAAGACGAAGCCGAAGCTCAGCAGCCGGAAGCTGCGCGAGCGTCTCGGCTCGATACCGAAGCAGGCCGTGGAGCTGAGCAACCAGCGCACCAAGCTCCAGCGGCAAGTCAAGAAGGCGCTGGAGGACGGACCGAAGACGACCCTCGAGGTGTCGGAGGTGACCGGGCTGCCCGTGCAGGACGTGTTCTGGCACCTGATGGCGCTGAGGAAGTACGGGGAGGTCGTCGAAGGGCAGGAGCGGGACAGCTATCTCGAGTACGCGCTCAATTCCAGTCAGGAGGGAAGCTCGTGAGCACCCGAGTCGATCCGGCCTTTCTGGGCAAACTCGGCAGATACGGAGCCTTTGACATCACCGCCTGCTTCAACTGCGGCAACTGCACGGCGGTGTGTCCGCTCTCCAGTGGCAACGATGCGTTCCCCCGCCGCATGATCCGCTACGGACAGATTGGTGCGGAAGAGCGCCTGCTGGGGTGCAAGGAAGTGTGGCAGTGCTACTACTGCGGCGAGTGCTCCGACACGTGCCCGCGGCAGGCCGAGCCCGGCGAGTTCATGGCGGCGGCCCGGCGCTATGTCATCGCGTCGTCCGACCCGACCGGCATTTCCCGCCTCCTCTACACCTCGAAGCTCTTCACCTCCGTGTTCCTGCTGGCGCTGAGTGCCCTACTTGCGGCGGTGCTCCTCACCGGACATGGGAAGATGGCGGCGAGCACCCCGCAGCTGTTCGACTTCCGGCAGACGGAGGGCTTCCTCTCCTATCAGGTGGTGCACAACCTGGGACTTCTCGTCATCCTGGTGGCGGTCATCGCCACGGTGGTGGGCATCCTGCGTATGGCCCGGCGCCTGTCGGGCAGCATTGCGCGTCCGGCCGCGGTAGCTGACGCGGAGCCGACGGGACGCATGGCGCGCATCATCCAGGCGACGCGAGCCGTCGCGGCGGAGCTCGCGGTCCACCGGAGCTTTCGCGATTGCGAGGAGCAGCCGAAAGCACCCTGGTACGTAGGCCGCCGATTCATTCACTGGGCGATCATGTGGGGGTTCATCGGGTTGTTGGCTGCCACGGGAGTGGACTGGCTGCTGGACATGACCGTGGGTAAGGATCCTGGGCAACCGGTGGCCCTTTGGCATCCGACCCGCCTGCTGGGAACAGTGGCGGGAGTGCTGATGGTGTACGGGGCAGGCGCGTCGATCATCCAGCGCTGGACCAGGCCCGAAAAGTACTTCGCGCATTCACTGCTTTCGGACTGGCTGTTTCTGTGGCTGCTCTTCCTGGCGGGCGTTACCGGCTTTGTCGTCGAGGCCGCCGTGTACCTGCCCAGCGGCGCCAACTGGATGTACGTGGCGCTGCTGGTCCACGTCGTCGTTAGCATGGAGGTCGTGCTGCTGCTGCCGTTTACGAAATTCGCCCACTCAGTCTACCGACCCGTGGCTCTTTTCCTACACAACTACATCAGGTCGAGCGCCGCCTAGTCGCGAAGGGAATCCGGCGGCGCCCAACAACTGGCCACGTTGGCCAGTCAATGATCAGCGGAGCAAAGAACGCGAGGAGCAGCACCATGCAGAAGTACATCTCGCTGGTTTCCTTCACCGAGGAGGGGCTAAAGCACTTGAAAGAAACGGCAAGGCGCGCCAAGGAGTTCCGAGAGAACGCCGCAAAGAAGAACGTACACATCAGGGAGACTTTCTGGACGCTCGGCCAGTACGACCTGGTTCATCTCTTCGAAGCGCCTGACCACGAGGCAGCGGCCGCCGTGAGCTTCGCTCTTGGTTCGATGGGCAAGGTCCGAACCGTGACGCTTCACGCATTTACCGAGGCAGAGATGACCTCGATCCTGAGCGCTGCGTACGACCTGCACGTGCCTGGAGGTACGCTCGAGTACTGAGAGCAGTCCCGCCCGCTTGCCCCCACGGTCCACGCGCCATGACGTGACGCATGGCGCATCAGCGCCAGACGTGCACACTTCGTACCAGAGGTTCAGCTCGTCATGCCTGGGGACGATGTAGACAACCGGCCCGCGGCCGAGGCTCCGCCCGAGCGGTTCGAAGCCGTCATTGGCAGCATCTCGGATGGCGTGCTGGCGGTGGACACGAGCTGGCGGATCACCTGCTTCAACCGCGCGGCCGAGCAGATTACCGGTCACCGCCGCCAGGAGGTGATCGGCCGGCTCTGCTACGAAGTGCTTCGGTCCGATCTGTGCCGCGATGCGTGCCCGATTCGCTACGCAGTGGAGAACGCCACGCCGGTCACCGGTCTGGTCGTCTACATCACCGACAAGGCCGGCGACCGAGTGCCCGTCAGCGTGTCCGCGGCCGTCTTCCGGAACAAGCGAGGGGACGTGCTGGGAGGCGTGGAGACCTTTCGAGACCTGCGCCACATCGAGGATCTCAGAAGACGGGTCGAAAACAGCTACTCGTCGCACGACATTATCAGCAAGAGCCCGAGGATGCGGCAGCTCATCGAGATGCTGCCCTCGGTGGCGGAGAGCGAAAGCACCGTCTTGCTCTGCGGAGAGAGCGGCACCGGCAAGGAGCTCTTCGCCCGTGCCATCCACAATCTGAGCGGCCGCAAGGACGGCCCCTTTGTGCCCATCGACTGCGCATCCTTTCCCGAGACCCTGATCGAGTCCGAGCTGTTCGGCTACGAACGCGGTGCGTTCACCGGGGCGGACCGAGCCAAGCCCGGCCGCTTCGCGCGAGCGGAAAACGGAACGCTGTTTCTGGACGAGGTGGCGGAGCTGCCCCTGCCCGCTCAGTCCAAGCTGTTGCGTGTGCTGCAGGAGCGAACCTACGAGCCCCTGGGCGGCCGCCGAATGGTGAAGACCAACGCCCGCATCGTCGCCGCGACCAATCGGAACCTGGAGGCCATGATGGCTGGCGGGGAGTTCCGGGATGCGCTCTACTACCGGCTTCGCGTCATCGAGCTCAGCCTACCCGCGCTCCGAGAACGTCCCGAAGACATCCTGTTGCTCGCGAGGCACTTCGTTCAGCGACTGTCCAACCTCCACGGCAAACCGATCGAGGGATTCACGCCTGAAGCGCTGCAGGCCCTGATGCACCATGACTACCCGGGCAACGTCCGGGAGCTCAAGAACACGGTCGAGCACGGGGTTGTCCTCAGCAGCGGCCCGCTCATCAAGCTTCCGCATCTGCCCGAGTGGCTGGGTGGCGTCGGATCGACGAAGGGCGCGCCGCAAAGCCTGGAGGACTGCGAGAGGAGGGTGATCCTTTCCACGCTGGAGCGGTTCGGCGGAAGTCGCGTGGCGGCGGCAGAAGCTCTCGGCATCCACAAGTCGACTCTCTTCAGGAAGATGCGACGTCTGGGCATCGAGGTGTTCGACCGCCACGGCAGACCCGGTGGCGCCTTCGGCAAGAACGGGTGAACGCGGCGTCGCGAGCGCGGTGCACGATTGCGACTCCCACGGGCGCCGAGTCGCATTCCTGCGGCGGTGCCGCATCGTCGCTTCACGGGATGGGCGGTCGGGCTCGGGGTTATTGGGTGAGGGGTGTGGCGCTGGAGCGTGGCATGGCTCCTGCGTGGATCCCTGTTGGGAAACCCGGACAGAAGGGAGCAGATCATGGCTGACGAGAACAAGGTGGAGAGCGTCGAGAACGCTGCGCACAAGGCTGCGCGACCTTTGAAGTACGTTAGGGATGAGGAAGGCAATGGCTGGCTCTGTGACCAGAATGTGGATCCCACAAAGGATCTGCGAGCGCAGGGCTGCTGGCGGTGCGAGGACATGGCCTTTCCCGCAGGCGGAAGGTGAGCTTCGATCTTTGTGCTGGCTTCGGTGCGTCGGTCAAAACCGGCAGGAAGGTGCTTTGGTGCACAGTTCGGACGCGGTCTCGGATCTCCCCGCCCTGTTTCTGGTTCAGCTCACCCGAGGGCTCTCGGGCATTTCCAGAGTGGCCATCGTATTCAAGATCCGGCAGCCCTCTCGCTTCTACCCGTGGCCCCTGCAATGTGCGGCTCCGCAGCGTCCGTCCCGCCGTGTTTCGCGCCGTGCCGAACGGTCCAGGTTCCTGAGGCTACGGCCGTCTCACGCGGACCTGGTTCTTCGTTGCCACAACGATACAGCCCGACCAGGAGGGGGACTCCGGGGCGGACAGCCACGCGCACACGTAGTCGCCGACCCGTCACTGCTCCGAGTCCGGAAGACGGACCAGAAGCAGGCCGTGGTGCGTGCCAGGCTTGAAGATGCGGATGTCCGAGAAGTCGAGGTCCTGGGTAACGAACAGCCGGTCTTCGTTCTGGGCAGCGGACCATACGTCGGCATCAGGACGGCCGCGGAGGCCCTCACCCAGCACGGTGTCAGTATCCACTCCGAGTTGGGCCAACCGCGAAGCGACTGAGGCTGGGATGTTCTCGTCGAGCTTGACCTTCACACCACCTCAGCGACGGGCGGAATGGGGCCCGGTGCCGGCAAGTCTTCGCTGGCAGAAGCTGCGGCAAACGCGATCACGGCCCGAACGTCCTCCTCCGTCAGGCTAGGAAACTCCTTCAGGATCGTGGGGACGGGCTCTCCGTGGGCGAGGTACCCGAGAATCGTACGAACCAGTACTCGCGTCCCTCTGATGACGGGCTGGCCACCGCAGATCGCTGGGTCACGATGGATGCATTCTTGGAAGGTCACGGCTTTGTCTGGGGGAAGGCGACTCCGAGTCCGGCAACGGTCCTAAAACTCGGTGTAGCGTAGCAGCGCCTTGAGCCGGCTGCAGTAGGTTTGGTCCTTTCGGTCCGCGCGGACTCCGGCCCTTCGTAGTCGCATCAAGGACCCAGCCAGAGGCGCCGCCCGTCTCCAACATGTTGCCAAGGCTACCAGGCCGCAGGAGGTTTTCGCGTGTCGTATCGTGCCATGGTCTTGAGCCATTGACCGCGGCTGCCCGCACGACGACCGTCGAGCCTCGTTGAGCGGCGATATCGCCGACATGGTCGCGCGGTGTGACACTTCGTCGAGCGTCTACCCATTTTGATCAGCCGCAGCGCGTCAAGTCGAGAAATCGTTTGTTCACGCGCAGTTGCGAAGCCGATAGTTTCAGCGTAGGCACAACTATACCGCCTACCGTCTTATTGTTTGAGGCATTCTGTTCAATGTTGTAGGCACATCTCATGCAGGTGCGCGCCACCACCGTCAAACGGGGCAACAAGACCTATCAGTACGCCCAGCTGGTAGAGAGCTACCGCCGCGAGAGCGACGGCGTGCCCATGCATCGTGTCGTCGCCAACCTGGGCCGCATCACCGACCCGATTCAGCTGGACAACCTCCAGGCCGCTTTTGCTGCCAACCGCACCGGTGAGCGGCTGGCGCCGGTGGTGGCCACTGCAGCCGAGGCCACGACCCAGGCGGCTCGCCTCCGGCGGCCGCACGCCATCCTGCGCTACCTCGATGTCGCGGTGGTCGTGGAGATGTTGCGCCAGTTGGGCCTCACCGAGGAGCTGGGGCGGTTGCTGCCCAAGCAAAAGCGTGATGTGGCCCCGGACCGGATCGTCACCGCGCTGGTAGTCCAGCGCTGTCTCGAGCCGCAGTCGAAGCTGCATGCCGTGCGGTGGTTTCCGCGTACGGTTCTGCCGGAGCTGCTTCAGGTCTCGCCAGCTCAGTTCAACAACACCCGGGTGCATCGGGTGCTGGAACAGCTCGAGCCGGTAGAGCGCGAGCTGATGCGCGCCCTGAGCCGCCGAGCCTACGAGCAGCAGGGTCGTTTCGCCACCCTGTTTCTCGACCTCACCGATACCTGGTTCGAGGGTGAAGGGCCTGAGCTCGCTAAGCGCGGCAAGACCAAGGAAGGGTTGGTTCGCAAGAAGATTGGCATCGTGCTGCTGTGCAACGAGCAAGGCCACCCCTTGCGTTGGCAGGTGGTCGAGGGAGCCAGTGGGGAGGGACCCCAGATGCTGCAGGTGATGCGGACAGTGCAGCAGGTGCCGTGGCTCGAGCAGACGCCCATCGTCTGCGACCGCGCGCTGGGGCGCACGGCGTACCTGCGCCAGCTACTCGCGGCCCGGGTGCCGTTCATCACCTCGTTGTCGAAACCAGAGTTCGACAGCTATGGCGTCGAACTTCCCTCTCGGCTTCTCGCTGACCTGCCAGCGGCCAGGCTGCGCGACGAGCTCGCCGAGTGCACTGCTCAGGCGGTGGCGCGCGCCCGGCATACCGATCTCACGGAGCTAAGTGAGGATCTGTTCTATACGGACTTGGGGTTGGTCGAGCTGCCGGTGGACGAGACCCAACCCCAGAGCAGCCCCACCCTCTGCTCCGAAGCGCTGCGCAGCGGCCTCAGTCTGCTGGAGAGCGTCGCCTGCCGGAAGTTCTCCACCCCCGCCGCCGCCGCACGCGCGCTCGGACTGAGCACGGAGATGGGACATCAGCATCGCCTCCTCAACCGCCTCGATGCCGACCTGCAGGAGGTGGTGCTGGCGGGACGAGTCGACGGGCACGCCGTCAACCGGTTGTTGAAAGTCGCGAGGCTGAAGCAACCGAAGCAACGGCGTGCCGCGTTTGCCGAGCTGCTACGAGAAGCGGCCCAGCCCAGTAGCCAGCTCCAGAGCTGGGCCGCCAACGCTTCCCAGCAGCGCGCTCGACCCAGCCCGCGGCAGCAGGTGCGAGCGGTGGCGTACTTCAATCCCCAGATCTTCGCCCGCCAACGCTGGCTGGCGCAGAGTCTGGTGGACGAACTCCAGCAGTGCGTTGCTCATCTGAATCAACGCCTGGCCAATCCACGCTCGAAGTTCCAGCCTCGCAGCGCGCTGCGGGTGATTGAAGATCGGCTGCGGCACCACGATCTGTTGAACGTCTTCGAGGCCAAGACCGAAACGGTGGCGGGCCAAGGCGGCAGCTTTGAGCAGCTGACGTTGACCCGCGACGAAGCCCAATGGCAGAGGCGACGCAGCTTCGATGGGTTCAGCGTGTTGGTGGCCCATCCCAAGCTGAAGCGCTCGGCGGCGGCGCTGACCCGTACCTACCGCGCCAAGAACGCCGTGGAGGCGGACTCTCATGTCATCAAGAGCGTGGTGAAGCTGCGGCCGGTGCGGCACCGCACCGATCTGAAAGTGCGCGCCCACGTGGCGCTGTGCATGCTGGCGCTGTACGTGCAACGAGAGCTAACGGCGCGGCTGCAGAAGCAAGGTCTTTCGGCGGAACAAGCACTCGAGCAACTCGAGCCGTGTCGCCTCAGCCTCTACAACACGAAAGGCGTGAACGGTGACGCATACGTGCTCCCACACGTCACTGCAGAACAGATGGCGGTGCTGCGTCGGCTGCACTTGACTCGCCTGGTGCAGCAGCGAGAACTGCGGGCGGCGCTGACGCCTCGCTCGGAGTTTGTACCTACAGAGCCGCACGAAACCGCTTAAATCATGCTGCTTCGCGCAGGGGGTGGTCAATCCGGGGCGTCTAGATAGAACAAATCGTGTTGAGATCGGTCAAGCTGAGCTGGGAGCTGGAGTTGACCATCATCGCCCAAATGCGACTTTGTGCTGACCTGCGGGCCAAGGGCCGCTGAGAATCGGCATAGGGTGCGCTCTTCTGGTGCCTGTTTCCGTTCTTCCTGGCTGGCGGCACCGTGGTCTCACTCGTCCTGTGCCACGCCCGCGAACGCTTCCATGTGGTCTACGCCATCGATCTGGGCGCCGCGGGCCTGGTTCCACGCCCGCATAGGATCTATGCTGGTCCCCCCATGCGCGCGGCAGCTTGTCTCGGCTTCATCGTCGCCCTAACTGGGCCGGCTTGTGCGTGCTCGCATCAGGGCGCGGATTCGGCTGCCAACTGCTCTGAGTGCGGCGGCGCGGAGGCCGGTGGGCGGTCCGCAGCAGGCGGTTCGGGCACTGCGGGTGCTGGCCCCATGGCGGGCGGCGGTGGCGGCGCGGCCGTAGGAGGCCAAGGCGGCGCGCCGGACGGCTGCGTCCGGATCACGGTTTCGCCACAGCTACTCGGCGACGAATGGTTTCGAGCTTTGGAGGCCTTCCCGGGTTGGGTCTGGCGGACACCCTCAGGCCTGCACGTGGCCTGGCCAGGCTACCGCTCCTATCCCGAGGGCACTCAGGCCGCCTTTCTGAGCCAGACCCGAACCTGGCTCATCGTGAGCAGCTTCGAGCCGGCAACCGGGGAGCTGCTGGCCCAGCGGGAATACGACTTGTTTCCCGCGGACCTGAGCTACAGCGAAACCTGGATCTACGCGGTGGCTGGACACGAGGACGACTCATTTGTCGCGGTGGTCGAGTACGAGCCTCAATACGAGACAGAAGGGTCCCCCATCCTGCTGGTGCGCGGCCAGCTGGCTCAGCCCCAGTTGCTCGGTTCGGTCGAGCTCAGCACTCCCGAGGTGGCGGGCGTTTCGCGGCCGTCGCATGTGGCCTGGGATGGCGAAGCCTACGCGGTCCAAATGAGTGACGGGCAGTCGCTGCTCGTTTCTCGGGTGGGGCTCGACGGGAGCCTGCTCCTGCCGCCGACTGCGTACGGGGTGGGTATGGGCGTCGGCTACGGGGAGCAGGGCTACCACAGCTCCACCAACGCAGAGAGCGGAGCTACCTTTGTCTACGCGGCACAGAGCGGACGCTGGGTTACGGGGCACCAGCGCGACGGTTCAGCTCTGCCCCTCGCTGCCACAGACGGCGGTCTGACTGTGCTCCCGCCCGAGATGTCCGAAGCCGGTGCTGCGTATCCTGCGGTTGCGGCCGACGAGCTTGGTGGCGCGTGGCTGGTTTGGCAGCAGTTTCAGAGCTCCGGCGCGGACAACCTCCACACCGGTGTTGCCGCGCGCATCGACGCTGAAGGGCAGCTGGACCCGGTGCTAGCCTTCGCACCGACGGCAGCCGACGCCTGGCCACCCGAGAACAGCTGCGTCATCGCACGTTCGGACCGCGATGCTTGGATTGCCAGCAACACGCGCCAGGAGATCCTGGTCTGGGAGGTGACCGACGGCCTGCTGGGCGAGCCCCGGACGCTGGTCGTCGGCCCCGGCGGTGGGACCAACTTGGCCGTGGGCATGCTGACTGCGTTCGACTGGAGGGGCGAAACTTGGTTCGGTTTCTCGCATACGTCGAGCGGTAGCCTGCACGTCGTCAAAGCCGACCCCGGGTGCGTCTACGCAGCACCCTAGCCC
Organism: uncultured Polyangiaceae bacterium; assembly: GCA_964610275.1. Lineage (GTDB taxonomy): Bacteria > Myxococcota_A > Polyangia > Polyangiales > Polyangiaceae > JAFGBI01. The sequence continues at coordinate 21,464 of CAZSVU010000078.1, forward strand.
AGGCGGCGAGCGCAGCGTTGGCGCTCAATTGGCGTAGTAGCGGATGGTGACCGTGCCGCCGGGCGCGCCCAGCAACTCGATGAGCGTGGCACAGTCAGCGTTGGTGGGACCAAACACCTTGCTCTGCCAGTCGCCGGTGAAGGTGTCGCTGCCACCCGCACCCGTGCAGGCGTTGGTCCAGGCAAACGGCACCGGGTAGCTTCCGGGGCTGGTGGTCTGAAGCTGCATGTTCCGTGTTCCCCACCAGCTCGGATACCCGTCGCGTACCATCAGGCAGCTGTCCGTGGCGGCGGTCAGGTTGACCCCGGGGGCGCCGAGATCGGTCGCAGCAGCCTGACTGCAGCCACTTGCAGCGGGCTGGCAGATCCCACCCGAGCAATCACCGCTTTCGCAGTCGCTGTCGGTGGAGCAGGTGTCTCCATCGGCACAGGCGGCACAGCTGCCCCCGCAGTCCACGTCGGTCTCGTCGCCGTTGTGGACCGCATCGTCGCACCCGGGAGTCTGGCACATGCTATCCAGACAAACCCCGCTGATGCAGTCATCTCCGCTGTCGCACTCGCCCTCGGGCGGCGTATCACCATTGGCCCAGTCGTCAGCGTCGAGCCCACCGGTCCAGGGCGCCGGGAAGGGATGATGCTCAACGTCGGTGTGCGGCTGGACCACCAGGTCACGAGCGAAGAAGGAACCGCGATGCACTCCGGCCCCATTGAGGCTCTTGAGCTCCACCGTAGCATTGGGCGCCACAATGGTGCCGCTGAACGCGGTCTCGATCCAAGCGGTCTGGGTGCCCAGGTAGCCTACAAAGAGATTGTTGTGTTGCCCCGACAGGTCCGAGAAGCTCCCGTGGTACGAGAACGCCGAGCGTACGTAAAGATACACTGGGCCTTTGCTCGCATCGAACTCGACGACGCTCTGGGGATGTAGCTCAACCGACTCGAGGAAGTAGGTTCCGGACTCCAAACTGAGTGTGGCACCGCTCTTGACCGTCACGGCGCCCCAGGACCCCGGCTCCAGGTCCCGCTCGTGGTCGGGCTCGAGATGGACCGGGCCTTGGTCCGACCCCGGGAAGGGCACGGTGAAGGAGTCGAGCGCTGGCAGGACCACGTTCGCGTACATTGCGATGCCGTCGTCAACCTCGACACCGTTGTGGGGCAAGACGTCCTGTCGAGTGGTGACGCGGCCCGCCACATGAGCTCGGTCTCGAAGCTCGACTCTGCCGTACGCCCAAATGTCACCGGTCTGCGCCTCGACGCCAATGTTGACGTCGCCGCTACCGGCGTTGGCGATGGCTACGGCGTCTCCGCCCTGATCGCGCACCTGCACACCGTCGGCTATCGCGAGCGAGCCAGCTGCATACAGAGCGAAGGAGAGCGCTCCTGGACAACTATCGAGGCTCGGGCAGCAGGCAACCGGGGCCGGTTCACGCTCGCACACCTTTTCCACGCAGGTCAGCGGAATGATGGCCGGCGAGCTGACATTCCCAGCTGCGTCTCTTACCTGGACCGCGAGCGTCTGGCCTTGCCCTTGGGGGATCTGAATGACCAGCTGGTCCCGTGCTGGCTCCCACGGGGTATCCGCCGGGGGCTCGGCTGTGCCCCACCAGACGCGCATCTCGGCGACTCCGCTCGGTTTCACGCCCAGATCCACACCCAGCGTCGGCAGTTCGCTGGCGTGGGGAGGATCCTGAAAGCGGAGACCGACCCGCACGTAGTCCATGCCGCAACTTGGCGGATTCGCGACCACCTCAACCATCGGTGAGGTCGGGTCGACTGCCGGCGTCGTACACAGGGGCGTCGACCAGGCGCCCACGACCCCAGTGGCCTCCACCCGAAGGCGGTAGCAGACCTCTTGCCCGTTGGTCAGGCCGGTATCCAGAGCGGTGTTCTGTCCGGGTTCCCAGACCCCGGTGAGCGTCTGCCATGGTCCCTCCGGAGACGGGGCTCGCTGTACGACCAGCGTCCAGCCTTCGAGCCCCATCCCAGGGGCAATCTGGACCGCGGTATCGCCGGCAGTCAGCTCGGGCATCGGCACCGAACCGATGTCGTCCAGAGGATCGCGCGGGTCTGCACCACGCCCCACCTCAGAACCGTCGGCCTCCCCTCCGCCGTCGGTGTCATTCAGGCACGGCGCGGTCCCATGCTCCAGCTCTTCCAGCGCCGTCAGGCCGTCGTCGTCCTGATCTGCGGACGCATCGACGGCATCGTTCGGATCCAGGCAATCGCGCTCTTGAGGATCCGGGATCCCGTCGCCGTCCGTGTCCTGCCCTGCGGGCGCATGCAGCACGAACCCCTCACGTCGCTCGCGGAAGACATCTGCCCCGGACAGGGGTGAGCTGCAACCGCTGTTGACGGTCACATCGTAGATACCAGCCGCGCCGGTGGATGCGAACAGCGCCCCGTAGACTCCGTCGGCAGCACTTCCGTCCCCGCTGTTGCCATCGTCCAACAGTTGGAGCTCGTAGAGGTCACCTGACGGCGTGGTCACATCTGCCGTGACGACGCAGTCGTACACCGGCCCCAGCTCGTAGGGGACCGCCCGGATGAAGACATCCGAGCCCACCAGCGCCTGGGCGCTCTCGGGGTCGATGGCCTCCACGTCAGCGACCGTGAAGAGCTGAAACGGCGCGCGCACCGCCGCCTCCACGAAAACGTTGGGCTCCGAGGCGGTGGGCGCGCTCGACTGGAATACCCAGTCACCGGCGACCGGATCCACGACCACGTAGACTCGGGACTTCAGGTCTGGTCCGTCAATTGGCGGTGGGGCGGTTCCCAACGGGGGGACTAGCTCGCCGGTGGCGCCGCTATCCTCAGAGCTGACCACCGTGACTCGTAGCTCGGTCGCGCCTGGCTCCACCGGGATGATCACCTCGGTCGGGATGCCGGTGCTGCCGCCGGGCGGACCATCGTTCGTTCCGCCGCCAATCCCGACGTCGAACGTTCCGCCGCCAATCCCGACGTCGAACGTTCCGCCGGCAGCGCCCACGGCAGCTGCGAAAGCGGTCGGCGGGGAGGTGACTGTGATGATCACTCCACCGGTGCCTCCACCGCCGCTGGCACCGCCGGTCCCGCCCCCGGCACCCTCACCGGTGACATCTGCAGCAATGACACGGTTCTGCCCGGTCACACTGTTCAGCGCATCCATGAAGGCATCTGCCATGCGCCCAATCGCACTGGACGCGCTCTGGACCTGGGCCATGGCCGTGGCCGCCTCGTCGGGGCCCTCGACGTAGAGCGGACGTAGGCCGGACGGCTCCGACAGTCTCTCCAGCGTTGCGAGATCGGCATCCTGCCCGATCCCGATGGTGGCGATCCTGGGCAGGTCCAGCCCCGCATGCTTCCGCTTCGGGTAGTTCAGCACCGCGTTGAACCACGCGCCGTTGCCGTCTGCGGTCGGGACCAACCAGTTCGGGACGTCTTCGTAGAATAGATGCGGTTCCGCCGGCTCGTTGCTCATCCCGTCGCTCACCAGGATGATGCTCTGCTGCGGGCGATCTGCCAGAGGCCGGCTGTCATACTCTTGGGCCAGCAGCGATTGGGCCTCGTACAGGCCGTCACCGATGCTGGTCATGCCGCCGGCAGTCAGGTTCTCGATTGCGCTCTCGAAGGCGCCCTGCATGATGGGGGTCACGGTGGAGATGTTGGCGCGTGTCGTCGCGTCATTGGAAAACGACACGATGCCTGCGTCGCTGGTGGTTGCCCCGAGGCCGTCGGGCGGCATCATGGATTCGATCAAGGCGTTCGCGACAATCTGGAGGGCCTGCAGCTTGCTGCCGGTCATGCTGCCGCTCTCGTCCAGCGCCAGCACGGTGGCATACTTGTCGCCTGCCTTGTTCCACGCCAACGCTTCGGGCTCGAGCTCGGTTTCAGCCGAGCTGTATCGGACGATCAGCCCCAGCCGGCCCGTATCCCCTGCGGTGGGATAGAAGGCGGCGGGTAGCGTGGCCGCGATCAGCACGTGGCCGCCGGACAGCGGCATGATGGTAAAGGCATCATCGGGCAGGATGCAGCTGGTATCATTGCAGCCCACCACCTCAATCTCGAGATCTCCCTTTTCCGCCTCGGTGACTGCCACCGGTCGGTGCTGCTCGTCGGTGATAGCCAGCCCGATCAAGAAGCTCCGCCGACCTGCATCAGGATGGCCCACCAGGGCCGGCTGATTGTCGAGCGGATGGCTCAGGTTCATGCGCAGTTGCGGGTCACCAAAGCTGTACTCAAAGGTAGAATCGCTGCCGCCGTTGCTGGCAATCAGCAGGACCTCGCGCGTCTCAGCCAGGATTTGCACCGGCTGGTTGATCACTTGATCGGTGCTGTCTGCCTCGCTCTGCGGAGCGCAGTCGCTGGCTGGAGGTGTGCCACATACCGGAGTTGGGATGAGGTGCCCCGAACCGTCCTCATCGATTCGGAACACCCGGAAGCGAAGCGGCATGCCTCGCCTGAACCTGGCCCACACTTGAAGATCGGTTCCGCTGTTGTGCCAGGATGCGTCCGGGCTCACTGAGGCGGCGATGCTGCCATACCGGAACAGCCCCTCTTCGCCAGTTCGCTGCTCATTCGTGGCCATTAGGTCGCGGGTGGGCACGCCAAGGCCGGCTGTCCAGGAGTCGAGCGCTCGCTTGGCGCGGACCAGCCCGTCACAGATCAGCGCACCGGCCGGGGCCGTGGGCGATGGGTCCGCCCCACACGTCGCGCCGGTCGTGGGCACGAACATCCCACTTCCCACCGGTTCCTCGACGGATGGGATCTCGAACGGCTTGCCATCCGCCAGTTCGGTCTCGGCACCCCAACCGGCCCCGTGGGTCCACTCAAAGCGCCAGCGCTCGGGACCCAAGGCCGCATCCGCCTCGTTGTAGTCTTTGAGGTACATCGCCGTGTGGTAGTCAAGCACCACATCCGAGAGACTGCGGCCCAGGTGCTCGAGCAGTGCAGCATCGGTGGCCTCAAATACGTTGCGGTCCGGATCGGGCGCTTCAGTCTGCGCGTATTCTTCGAAGAGCAGCCCGAGAAAATCCATGCCCTCGTCGGAGTTGCGGTTCTTCAGCACGTCGTCTTGACGTGGGATCGCAGAGGGCGACCCAGACGGATGGGCGGCCGTGCCGATCGGATAGGAAAACTGTTCATACACATACCGCCAGAACAGCGCCGACTGGTAGGCCGTGGTCACTAGCCCCCACTTGGGGTTCCGGAGCAGGGCGTTGGTCGCGTAGGGACCGCCGTCAGCCCTGCCCAGCTTGCCGGCGTTCATGCACTGCAGATCCAGCGGGTCCACAGCCTGCGGAAAGTCGACCACGCAGGTGTTCAGTTCGTTGGCCACCGCCAGCGCCTCGCTGATGTACCCCAATGCCTGCTGCAGGGGCGCGGTGCGCGGTTCCTCGCGCGCCCAGGCGACCTGCAGTTGGTGGAAGTACTCGTGGCCGGTCAGCGACAAGCTGTTGCGCGCCCAGAAGTTGACGCCGTGGAAGTTCACCCACGGGAACGCGTCGACGGGTTCGTTCGGGACCGGGGCAGGTCCGGAGGTGTCATGGGGCTCGATAAAACGGAACTCAGCCGGATTGGCGTAGAAGGCGCCGGAGCTTGACTGACCGAACCCACCCTCGTGCGGGCCAACGAATACGTGATGCGGGTAGTAGGCGCGATCTGGGGACGGGTCGGTCCCGTTGGCCCAGGTGTACATCCGGGGGCCCTGGTTCGGGTTGCCCTGCAGACGCTGCCAGTGCGAATCGGTCAATCGTTCCATCCAGAGCCGCACTAACTCTGCCTGTTCGTCCGTGATGCAGGTCGTATACGCTGGGTGTGTCAACCCACCCCGCTGCCAGTCCACCTTGGACCCGTGGTTGCAGACGTAGTCAACGCCGAGCCCCGGAAATGGTTCGAAGTCCATCGTGGGGCCGTACACGACCACCCGGCTGTCTGCGGCGCTGGTCGACCGCAACGACCAGTTCGCGCAGATGCCGCTCACGTCCGCATGGTCCGCGTCCGTGGTGGGGACCACATCGGCGGGATCCAGGTTTCGGTACTCGACCTTGACGAAGACGCCTGCCTGGGCGTCGGCAGCCGCCTTCCAGTCGAGCAAGCTCGTTTCCGGCACGGGCGGAGTCACTTTGCGATCGCCGGTCTTGAGCACCACGGTGACGGTCTTGCCCGCCGCGCCGGCGCCATCCCGCACCGTGGCGGGGTCAATCGTGTCGCCCGCGCTCCGGTCGTACACGACCCAGGGCGGAGTGTTTGGGCAATCGATGGTGACCACCCCACCGCCGTCGATCGAGACTTGGAGCCGCGCCGTCGTCCCCTCGGCCTCCGGCA
>CAZSVU010000079.1:0-12487 GCA_964610275.1 uncultured Polyangiaceae bacterium
GCCCCCCGTTGCCGCCGAGCGAGTCGGTGGTCGCTCCCGACGCACCGCCGGCGCCGTCAACTATGGAATACGGGTCGTCTTGCAGTGCCGGGCAGCCAGCCACGCCCAGCGCGCTGGCGACCGCAACACAGAGTCGCGACGCGTTCGAACATGCACCCGGCCGTCGGAGAGAAGTTCTGCCCATGACTACACAGTTGGCGCCCCCGGGTTCGGCAGGCACGGTACCAGAAAACCGAGGGTGCTACGTACTCCTGCTTTCCGGCCAGTCGGAACGGAAACGCCGAGATGTCCGACGATCCACGCAGGCATAATTTTGAATCAGTTGCCTCGCTCCAAGGCGACGGCAAATGCCGCCGAGCCGACCAGTCCGGCGTTGTAGTCGATCGCGACCTCATTGCGCTGGTAGTCGTTCATGTCGTCAGCGTAGCCGTCTGCGGGCGTTGGGCCTCCGACGAGAGCGCCCCAGAGCACGTGCTCGAATGGGATTCCGTTGTTCATTTGCGGGTCGGAGGGATCGTCGAACCCCTGAGTGTCGTCGTGCCCGAACGCGTTGCGATGGTGGGGGCGCTGGGGCGGATTCGTACCCCAACCGACGATGAACGAACGCCCATAGGGATTGTTCCCCTTGACCCAATCGTATTGGGACAGTGCGAAGTCGCGATACTGGGTATCGCCAGTTACCTCGTAGAGCAGCGCGGAGGAGAATCCGGCCGAGAGCGCGTAGCGACACGTTCCCCATTGGTCGTAGTACACCAGTCCGCTGAGGTCCGGGTCGGCGCTGATCGAAGCCCGATAGTCGTCGACCTCGTCCTGCCAGGGGCCCAGGGCGGCGCCTTCTCCGGCGTCCACCAGTGTGTGGCGACAGAAGTCGGCGACCTGACCGTAGCTCGCCACCCAATAGGTCCTCGGGTAGTTGGCCGTGTCCAGGTTCCAGGACTGCGCGTCGGACAGATACTGCGCATCGGAAGTGGCCACGTACAGCTCGGCCGCCGCGCAGAGCATGTCGTCTTCCCAGTTCGTGCCCATCCACGCGTAGAGCTGCGAGTCGGATAGTCCCGGGTTGGCCTGACCGTACGCGTAGGCGGATCGCGCCTTCTCCAAGTAGGTGGCGGCGAGAGCCGAGTCGTAGGGCGCATAGACCCGCGAGGCTAGCGCCAGAGCGGCCGCCGCCAGACCGGCGAAATCCGCGGCTCCGCCCCTCTGCACTGGGCGCGGGTCGCCGCCAGACGTGGCGCTGAGCGTGGACTGATACGGCGACGTGACGAAGGTCTCGTGGTCGTAGTCCGCGTTGGCGACCATGGCGATCAGCGTGTTCGGATCGGGGTGGGCCTTGACGAGCCAGTCGAGTCCGAATCTGGCTTCGTCGAGCACGTCGGGCACGCCGTTGGGCACGCCGGCGTAGTAGGGGCCGTCCAGGTCGTCGAACGCAGTCGGATACACGTCGTACGCCTTGACCATGATGTAGGCCGCGTAGGCGATGGTCAGTGTGACCTTGACGTGGTCACCGGCGTCGTGCCATCCGCCGCTCAGGTCCAACCCCTCGCTCTGCCCATCTTGCAGGTGACAAGTCCCACCCAGCGTGTGGTCGGCGATGATCCAGTTGCCGGTGTCGCCGCAGCGCTCGGCTCCGTAGAACCTGAGCGAGAGCCGCAGGACCTGCTCATCGGGCGTGCCATTGAGGAGCGCGGTCACGTCGGAACCGTCGCCGGGCGTCCCGCCCGTGCCCACGTCGCCACCGACGCCCGGCGTGCCGCCAGCTGACTGCCCACCGCCGCCCGCGCTGCCACCGACAGCAGGTGGTAGGCCGCCTGCACCGGCGCTCGCACCCCCCGAGCCGGCAGTGCCGCCACCCGCTCCGGCGCTCCCCCCCGGGGCCACGTCGCCACCCGCGCCGGGCGTGCCGCCGGCGCCGAGGTCCCCGCCGCCCGCGCCCACGAGTCCTCCGGAGCCGCTCGAACCCCCGGTGGCCGGGTCGCCGCCGCTGCCGGGTGACGTCCCGCCCACGCCGCCGCCGCTGCTTCCACCGGTCACCGTGCCCCCGCTTCCTGCAGCAGCGCCGCCCACGCCGGCCGCTGCGCCACCGGTCCCACCTGCCACCGCGCCGCCACTGCCGCTCGCAGCGCCGCCACTTCCGGTCGAGCTTCCACCCGTGCCGGCTGTGTCTCCAGTACAGACCCCCGCTTGGCAGGCGCCCGTGGCGCAGGGCAGGTCGCAGCCTCCGCAGTGCAATGCGTTCGATGAGACGTCCACACACGCACCGGCGCAGAGCGTTTGTCCGGCAGGGCAGGTGCACACCCCCCCAACGCAGCTCTGGGCGCTGGAGCAGGCGACGGCGCAGTCGCCACAGTGGAACGCGCTCGTCGCCAAATCCGCGCAGCTCTGACCGCACTGGACCAGCCCATCAGCGCACTCGGTCGAGCACACCCCGAGCGAACACACCTCTGCGCCGCCGCAGGCGTTGCCGCACCCACCACAGTTGGTGGGATCGCCCAGCGTGTCCACGCAGCGGGTGCCGCAGAGCGTGGTGCCCGAGATGCAGGAGCACGCTCCACTCACGCATTGCTGCAGGGAAGCGCAGGCCACGCCGCAGGCGCCGCAGTTGGTCGTGTCCGTCGCGGTCACGACACAGAGGCCGCCGCAGTCCTGCTGTCCTTCGGGACATGCGGGCGGGGTTTCAGTGTCTTGCTTTCTCGGACCCTCTGAGCACCCGGTGGCGATCAGAGCGGACACCAACCCCCCCACCACACGGTGGTGCTGCTTGCTCATTGTCTGCTCCCAAATCACCACGCCCGTGCCGCCAAGCCGGACTGCAGTCTCACGACCGCCACGCCTTGATCTCCGTGCGGCAAAGCATGGAGGTATGTCAACAGGTACGCCAGCGGATCGGGGGATCGGCAGCGTCCGGGTTGGCGCAGTTGAAGAGTTCTACTCAGAGCGTAAGGGTCTCGACCACGTGACCCGATCCGGCGGCTCCAGCAGCTCGATCGAATGCCGCCCCTGCAGGCTCCTGGCCAGCAACCTCGAGCTTCTGCCGACACAGCGGAGGAGGAGGTGTCCCGGGTGTGGCAGGGTCACGAAGTTGTCGAGCCAGCGCACTGCGTCGAACTCGTCCCACACCATGAGATCGACCAAGGGCGCGTCGCTTTCCACGACCAACCCGTCGCCATCCCACCACCCTCGCAACCTTGGAGCCGCCAGCTGGACTGACTTTGGCTCCGAGAGGAACTGCCACGTCGTTTGCCCGCAGAACTTCCCGCAGAGCATCGTTTCGCTCCGGGACAGATGCCCGAGCTCAGCCTGCACGGCGACGCGGCGTTGCTCCGGCTCGACCCGCACCTCGGCGGTCCAAGCCCCAAGTAGCCGACCGTCACGAAGCGACCGAGCCTCCAACTCGGCCTCGCCGTGGGTGGGCGTGTGTGCGTTCTCGAGCGCGATCCACAAGCGCGCTTGCTCCTCGCTGAGGTCCAGGCTCAGTAGCAGCGGCGCGAGGAGTCGCCTGAGTTCGTACGCCGCGGCTTTGAGGTCGCCGGCAGAGTCGATCACCGCCCAGCTCTGCACTGGCCAACAGTCATTGAGCTGCCACAGCAGCGCGCCCCGGCAGAACTCCGATCGACGGTAGTGCTCGATGCCGAAGCGCAGCGCATCGCGCTGGTTCAGCTGGGAGTAGTAGAGCCACTCCTCCAGGTCGCGAGCCGCGGGGTAGTGAAGTTCGACGAGTTGCAGGAACCGGTCGTAGCCCTTGCCAGTCTTGTCGTGCCAACGGGCGATGCGGTGCTTCGGATCGAGGCGCAGGACATCCTTCGCGCCCGGCAGCATGTGTCGCCAGGTGCGGATGCCCGGCGCAGACGCAAAGCCGAACTCCGAAACGAAGCGTGCGGTGGAGTCGGCGTAGTGCCTCCAGTCGCCACGTCCGTGCCACACGTCCCAGTAGTGCTGGTCTCCGATGCCGCCCGCGTTGGGGTCCTCTCCACCGGCGGGTGAGCTTGGCACGTAGGGGCGGTCCGGGTCCAAGGAGCGAACCACCGCTGGCAGCACGTGGTCATAGAGGTGCTCACCGTGATAGCGGGGCGGGTGCTCCTTCCGGTGCCCCCAGGGGCGGGCGGTCATGGTGAGGTTCTCATTGTTGCCGCACCACAGGGCGAGGCTCGGGTGGTGACGCAGGCGGCGGACGTTCTGGCTGGCTTCGCGCTCGGCCACCGACTGGGCAGCAGCGTCGTCCGGGTAGTAGCTGCACGCGTACGGAAAGTCCTGCCACACGAGCAGGCCGCACTCGTCACAGAGCGCGTAGAAGTCGTCGCTCTCGTACACCCCGCCGCCCCAAACGCGCAGCATGTTCATTCCCAGGTCGCGTGCTTGGGTGAGTCGGTGGCTGAGCTGAGCCCGGCTGACGAGCGAAGGAAACGAGTGGTCCGGTATCCAGTTCGCACCGCAGGCCCAAAGACGTCGGCCGTTCACCTCGAACTCGAAGGACTCACCCCAGCGGTCGGGCCGTTGCAGCAGGCGCAGCGTGCGCAGCCCGATGCGCGTCCGTTTGCGGTCGAGGGAGGAGGATTCGAGCGCGTCCCGGCTGCTGCCGGCAGGCGGGACCAGCAGGGTCGTGACCTCCAGCAGTTCGGCCGCTCCCATCCCGGCCGGCCACCAGAGCTTCGGGTTGGGGAGGCGTACCGTCTCTCCGTCACGAACCAACTGGGCGACGCCCGGAATCAGGTGCACCACTTCGCCATCCGCGTCGCAACGCGTCTCCGGGGTGAGTTCGACGCTGCCATCCGGAAGATGTCGCTGCCAAACGTGGATGTCCAAGATTCTGCCGTCGTGCTCGATCAACACCACCGGGCGCCAGATCCCCGCCGAAACCAACCGCGGCCCCCAATCCCAGCCATACATGTACTGGGCCTTACGAACGAAGGCTCGACCGTCGAAGCGCTGCACGTCGTCGCGGATGCCCTCCTGGGTGAGGTAGTGTTTGCGCCGCTCCCGGCCGACGCGTGTGGCGGCCTCGAACTGGACTCGAAGCTCGTGCCTGCCCGGAGTCAGGCGATCCGTGACGTCCACCTCCAGTGGCAGAAACATGTTGTCGTGTTGGGCAACCCTCTCGTCGTCCAGGAAGATCGTGCAGATCGTGTCCAACCCCTCGAACCTGAGCAGGCGTCGCGGCAGAGCCGGGTCCGGGGAGAAGTCGATTTCCAGGCGATAGCACCAGTCCTCGTCATCCACCCACGGGCAGCCGAGCTCGGCGAGACGGGTGAAAGGGTCGGCAATGACTCCGTGGCGAACGAGGTCCGGGTGGACGTGCCCTGGCACCGAAGCGTCGAGCCACTCCGGCGTGCTGCACGCATGGGGCACCGGTGAGTCGAGCCACCTGCGGCAGGTGAGCTCCCAACCCGTGTCCAGGTGGGTGATGTTTGGCACGGCCAGCACCGTAGCCCAGCCGCGGCCCCGAACCGGAGAGACTTTGTTGCCGACGATCCCGAGTGCGCGACTCGTGGCTCCGCGCCAGGTGCCAGGGGCGAACTCGGGCTCCGGGGCGCTGCGACACCGCGGCGCTCTGAAAAGCCGCCCCACCGCTAGATTCTGCCGCGGACTGAGCTGCTCCGGCCTACGGGACTGCTGCCACTGGTGGGCCGCGAGGCAGCTTCACTGAAACGTTTCATTCAGCCAGAAGCGGGCATATCTTCACGCGGGACACATCATGTCAGACACCGACTCAGCCGCCTCCGAGTCCGCCGCCACTCAAACCGTCGCGCCCGAGGACAGGGTGCCGACCAAACAGAAAGTCGCCTACGGCCTCGGCACGGTGAACGACATGTGGGGCAACTGGCTCTACCCCGGCATGGCCTGGCCAGTGTTCAACATGTTCCTCCACGTGTCACCGTCGCTGGTGAGCATCGCGCTGATGGTGAACCGCCTGGTCGACGCCGTCTCCGATCCGTTCTTCGGGTGGTTGTCGGACAACACGCGTTCGCGATGGGGGCGACGGCGTCCATACATATTGGTGGGGTCGATCCTGTCCGGGCTGTGCTTGCCGATGCTCTTCTTCTTCGTCGGTCCCGGCTGGAGCGAGAACGCCTACTTCTGGTTCATGATTGTCTCGAGCGGCATCTTCATCACCATCGTGAGTAGCTTCAACATGCCGTTCCAGAGCCTGGGCAACGAGCTTACGCCCGACTACCACGAGCGCACCAGCGTCTTCGCGTTCAAGAGCGGCATTCAGAAGTTGCCCGAGATCGCCATGTTCTTCGCGGCGATGTTCATCACGCTGAGCATCTTCGACGATCCCAAGACGGGGAAGCCGGACATGCTGCGCGGGGCGCAGACCTATACCGTCATCTTGGGTGCGGTGATGATCGTCGTGGGCATCATCGTCTTCAGCGTGGTCAAGGAGCGGTACTACGACACGCTCATCAAGAAGAAGCAGGAGCGCATTAAGGTCGCGGAGACCATCTGGAAGACCCTGAAATGCCGACCGTTCCGCGCTCAGCTCGCCATGGCCCTCGCATATGGCATGGGCACCAGCATGGTGGGCGCACTCGGGTACTACGCCACGGTGTACTACGTGTGTGCCGGCGACGTCGCCCTCGGATCCAAGTGGAACTTCGCCATGGGTTTGGGAAACACGGGCATCGGCTTCCTCGGAATCCCGACGTTCGCCTGGGTAGCGCGACGGGTGGGCAAGCGACGTGCCATGATGGCCGTGCAACTCTCGGCCATCGCCGTGTTCATCAGCACCTGGTGGCTCTACGACCCGAACTTCAGGTGGTTACAGGTTCTCGCCTCCGGGTTCATTGCCTTTACCGGCGCTGGCTTCTGGGTGCTGTACGGCTCAATCGGGGCGGATGTCATCGACTATGACGAACTCGAGACTGGCAAGCGCCGCGAGGGGGCCTTCTCCGCCTGCGGCTCCTGGATCATGAAGGCGGGCATGGCGCTCGGCATGGGAACGAGTGGGATCATCCTCGAAACCACGGGCTTCGACGCCAAGCTCAGCGGAGCCCAGAGCGAGCATGCCATCACCATGATCCGCGTGTACCTGGCGGCGTTTCCGGTGGCGGGACTCTTGTTGGCGCTGCTGTTCCTCTCCTGGTTTGGACTGACGCAGGAGCGCATGAAGGAAATCCGCGGGCAACTCGAGGCGCGTCGCGGGAAGGTCTGAGGCGGTGCAGGCGCGCGGTTTCCGCCGCGCACCGCCGACGTGCCGGCCGGCGAGCTACTCGAAGGACGGCGGCTCACGGCTCGCCGCCGCCTGGATGGCCTCTTCGATCGCTTGGCCGTCACGCAGGCATGCGTAGCAGTCCTCGCGTTCGCCTTCGCCGCAGCCGGTGCGACGCTGAAGACGCCCGAGTCCGACCAAGCTTCGGCGATCGGCGTGCTCGATCGCCGAAGCCAGGATGTCGCGCGTCTTTGGACAATCCTTGGTGTCGCGTAGATTGAGCACGATAGCCAGGGCCGGAGAAGCCCGGCCGCGCACGTCACGACTGAAGAGTAACTCCTCGGCGAGCCGGGTGGTGTCGGTGCGTTCGCGGGTGGCCGTCCACACCTGGAATAACAGGTCGGGTCCAAGCGGGTGCTCGATCTTCGCCACCTCGGCGAGTGCCACGACACTCGTCTGACGGTCGTTGATCAGGCCGAACAGCTCCGCGCGGTCCGCGCGACTGATGCCGGAACCGGCGCTCTTTCGCAGACTCGCTCCGAGCTGGCGCACTCTGGCGAGCCGTGCTGCCTCGCGGCCCAGCGCCAGCGCGACCGATTCCGCTGAGGAGCGCTTGGCGAGCGGTCGCTTGCCGAGTTTGTCCAGGGCTTCGCGCTCGCCGGCAGTGGCACGCTCCAGCAGGGTGGCGGGCGCGCGCGTCGCCCCCGCGGTTGGGAGTGAGTCGGCCGGCGACGGCATGGCACTGGGCGCGGGACGCACTGCCGCAGGGACGTTCGCCGCGCCGGCCGCCTCGTCGGAACCGGTACTTGCCGGCATCACCCAGGCGGCCACTGCGGCCATCCCGGTCGCGGCCGCCACACCCAAAGTCCAGAGGGGAATCGCCCAGGGGCCGATCCTTACCCGCAGGAGAAGCGCTGGTTTGAAGGCGACTGGCTCAATGGGCGGCGCCACGCCGAGTCGGCGCTCGATGAGCTCCGGTTCGGGAGTGAAGTGAGGCTCGTTATCCGTTGGCGGAGGGGCCTCGGCCGGTTGGACCGGCGGAATGGATGCAGACTCGAGCAGGGAGGCTTCGACCGGCGGAGGCGCCGCCGGCGCAGTGGGCGGGAGGTGCCCGAGCTCCTGTGCAGCCGTTGAGTGTGCCCCGAGGCCGCTGCCCAGTGAGGGCTCGGAGTGGGACGACAGGACGGGGGCTGGCGCGACGTGTGACCGGTCGTCGAGCGCCGCCGCAGGGGGGGCCGGTGGTGGTCGGCTCGATGACGGGGTCGCCGAGGGTGCGACGGCGTCCTCCAGCGGAGGACGCGATGGCGCCAGGCCCGAACTCGTCAGTGCAGGGTTCGACCGACGTGTCGAGGGGGGAGGGGGAGGGGCCGACCCCGGCGGTCTCCGGGAAAGCGACGGAGGACGCGGGGGCGGGGGGAGGGGACGCGGTGGTTTCGGAATCGAGGACACGACGTGAATGAGCGGCAAGCGCGTGCCGGGGCGACCCTAACACGCCACCAGCGCCTGTGCATGGTCGTCCACGGCCGGAGCCACGACACTAGTTGGCGCCCTGTGGGATTTTCGGGGTCTGGCGAAAGTGCCGGGTTTTTAGTTTGCCAGACGTGGTGAGACTTGTAAGACCCTACGCCCATGTTCGCCGTGGCTTCGGCTTTCGGTGGGCGCGGCCGAACGGAAGACACGGAACGTGAAGTCGGGCAGCAATCTGGAGCGGGTGTTGGAGAGTGGCCAGTTCGCGGTCACTGCCGAATGCGGACCTCCGAAAGGGTCCGCGGCGGACACCGTCCGCAGCAAGGGAGTGCTGCTCAGGGCCTGCTGCGACGCGGTCAACGTGACGGACAACCAGACGGCGGTGGTTCGCCTCTCCAGCCTGGCCGCGAGCGTTCTGCTGCAGCAGATGGGGATTGAACCAGTCCTCCAGATGGTGGTCCGGGATCGGAATCGGCTGGCGCTGCAGAGTGACTTGTTGGGTGCGGCTGCGCTGGGGATCCGCAACGTGCTGTGCCTGGCCGGTGATCACCAGCAACTCGGCAATCACCGCATGGCCAAAGGCGTGTACGACATCGATTCGATTCAGCTGGTTCAGCTGGTCCGGCGCATGCGGGACGAACGCCTGTTTGCCAATGGAGAGCGGATGTCGGGCGAGCTGCCGCTGTACATCGGGGCCGCAGCGAATCCCTTCTCCGGACCCACGGAGTTTCGCGTGCTGCGCCTGGCCAAGAAGGTCACGGCAGGGGCGGATTTCATTCAGACCCAAAGCGTCTTCGACGTGCCCAAGTTCGCGGAATGGATGGCTCAGGTCCGGGCTCGAGGTCTACACGACCAGACCCACGTTCTGGCCGGTGTCACGCCCATCAAGTCCGTTGCCATGGCCGAGCACATGCGGGACCGAGTCGCTGGGTTGAGCGTGCCGGACGCGCTCGTTCGTCGGGTGGATGGTGCGAAGGACTCCAAAGAAGAAGGCGTCAAGATCTGTCTCGAGACCATCGCGGCGCTCAGGGAGATCGAGGGCGTGCGCGGCATTCACCTGATGGCCATCGCGTGGGAAGACGTGGTTCCCCGCATCGTGGAGGAAGCGGGGCTGATGCCGCGGCCGCGCGTGACGAGCTGAAGTGGGCAGGGGTGCGTTCTGGGAAGTTTCAGGTTCGCGTCGCCGGGCGCCAGTGCACGGTCCCGGAAGCGGCAACTCATCACCTCGCGCCGTCGTGTCTTCGGAGGTCGCCCTGGTGGTCGTCGGGACAGAGTACCGGTGGCGCAACTCGCTCTGCTGAGGCATGCGGCCGGACCGGGTTGGGCGCAGAATGCTCTTCTTTGGGCCACTGAGCCGGGTTCAGTATCTACATAATGTTGTGACGGAGACGTGGTTCCGCCCGCGACTTGCCGTAAAATGCCCTACTAGGTTTGGGTGTTCAGGCCGTCCAACCAGAGGGCGGGCGACGGGTTTGATGGCGCGTGAACGGTGAGTCGGATTGCTTGAGTGGGTCAACTTGGAGGCGTGAAGATGGGTATGCGAAGCGTTGCGTGCGGCACTGCTGGCGTCTTGGCCGGACTTCTCGTGCTCGCTGCTTGCGCGAGCGACGATGGGGCAGCCGGTGGCGTCGGCCTGGTCGAGTTGGCCTGTGACGACGGGAAGGACCAGGACTCGGACGGCCTGACCGACTGCGACGACCCGGACTGCGAAGACACCGCCGCCTGCGTCCCCGGCGCCGGTGGCAGCGGGCCGGACACGGGCACGGGTGGGGCCACCTACGGTGGTGCGGGAAGCATCGAGACGAGTTGCACCAACCGCGTGGACGACGATGACGACGGCGACACCGACTGCGACGACTCCGACTGTGGTTTCCACCCGGACTGCAGCGCGCCGGCGACCGGCGGAGCGCAGAACACTGGCGGGACGTCTGGCATCGGCGGAGCGATTGTGGGAACCGGCGGGTCGTTGAACGCTGAGTACAACTGCAGCAATGGCAACGACGACGACCTGGATGGGCTCACCGATTGTGACGATTCTGATTGCTCCATCCTGTCCGTCTGCGGCGGCCCCTTGGCGGGGGTCTGCCGGCTCGGCGCGCAGGGCATCTCGCTGCCTACCGACTCGGTGTCGGGTGCACTGGCGACTTCAGATCCGACCAACGGTCCTCGGGGCAGTGCCTACTACTTCGACTCCTACGTCGTCGCCGCCGGGGTCGGACAGTCCGTGACGTTCGAGCTAGTCGACGGCAGTTTCGACACCTATCTCTTCCTGCTCGATGCTGATTGTGCCGTCTTGGCGAGCAACGACGACGGAGGGAGCGGCCTGCTGTCACTCATCTCCTATACGTTCAACGAAGCGGGAACGTACGTCATCGTGGTGACGTCCTTCGGCAGCATGAGCACGGGGACCTACACCTTGGACGTGACGCCCTCGGCACCCACCATGGAGACCAGTTGCACGGACGGAGTGGACAACGACGCAGACGGGGTCGTGGATTGTCAGGACAGCGATTGCAGCAACAACTCGGCCTGTCCGGAGGTCTGCGACGACGGCCTCGACAACGACTACGACGGGTACGCCGATTGCAGGGACAGCGAGTGTGCCGACCACCCGAGCTGTGCCGAAATCTGCGACGACGACCTCGACAACGACTACGACGGATACACGGACTGCCAGGACAGCGACTGCGCGGACGACCTGAACTGCGTCGAGATCTGTGTGGATGGCCTCGACAACGACTACGATGGGTACACCGACTGCCAAGACAGCGATTGCGTGGAAGACCCGAGCTGCGTCGAGATCTGCGACGACGGCATCGACAACGACGACGACGGATACGTCGACTGCTCCGACACCGATTGCGCTATCGATCCGGACTGCGTATCCGGTCCCTGCACTGTCGGAGAGTGCCTGTGCCTGGCTGAAGGCAGCATCACGATGCCCGTCGGCGTCGTGAGCGGAGCCTTGGCCACGACCGATCCTCAGGGCGGTCCCCGTGGCTCGGCCTACTACTACGACGCGTACGAGTTTGACGGCACGGCAGGGCAAGTGGTGACGTTCGAGCTCACGCAGGGCGCGTTCGACACCTACCTGTATCTCGTAGCGCCGACGACCTGCTCGACCGAGGCTTCCAACGACGACGGCGGCTCGGGTCTGCTGTCGCGCATTTCCACGTCGCTCAGCACCACCGGGACGTACACCGTCGTCGTCACTTCCCTCAGCTCGAACACCACCGGCACCTACACGCTCACCGTTGGAGGCTGACTCGGCGAGCGCCCCAGCGTAGCCGCGTTCGGGAGACCGACATCAACCGTTCACGACACGGGCTGCCGACAGTCTTGCAAGAAATCGGCCAGATGCGGAGTCTCAGTACGGCCCGGGCGCGTCCGGCAGTCGGTCCAGGTACTCGAAGCTGAAGAGATACGGGTCGAGGTCGAATTGAACGCCGCCAGGAGCCTCGACCCCCACCGACACGGCCTGATCGCCGCGGATTCGGAGCATCCCCGCCCGCTGTGACCCGTCCGTGCATGACGTGCTGTAGGCGACGCCGGTGACGCCAGCGGAGGTGAAGCGCCCCCTGACCTTGAGGTTCTTCTGGCAACGATACCCGACGTGCTGCACCACCATGCGGAGCAGGGTACCGTCGCTGAGCTTCTGGCCCGGAGGTGGGAGCGCGGTCACCACGTAGGTGATGCCTCCGTCCTCGACTCGCCAGGTGCGAAGCTTGGCGTTGGGGTCCAGTTGTGCGCCCGGGGGCATGGTGACCGTGATCCCCAGTTCCTCGTCGCGAACTGCTTGCCAGTGGGCGGGGGGGCCTTGCTTGGGCTTCACCACGGGTTTCTCCCCGCGCTGGCAGGCCTGCATGAGCAGGA
>CAZSVU010000079.1:12497-27696 GCA_964610275.1 uncultured Polyangiaceae bacterium
GCAGGAACTCCCGCGAGCACTTGACGGCCGCGACGTGCGAGCACACCTCGGCATCGTCCCCGGTAGCCTGGCAGGTCAGGGCCGTCTTCGTTTCGTCATCGCACCCTTCAGACTTCTTGACGTACGTCTTGCACAGCACACGGCAACGGTAGGCGCTCTTCTTGCTGCAACGTTGATCGGCGCTCACGCAAAGCTGCTCGCAGACCTCGGCCACGGTGGGTCCGACGGGTTCAGGCTCGGGCGGGCTGGCTTCGACTTCCGGCGCTGCTTCGGGAGCACTGGCTGAGACCGTCGGGTCTGGCCGTGGGGCCGCCGCCGCAGTCGGCTCGGGTGTGGGCGCTGGCGTGGGGCTGGGCGACGCTGCGGGCGGTGGGGCCCCGGAGCAGCCGCTCAACAGACCCAGAACGCCAAGCAACCCGCATCCGACCCCGATTCGCATGGTCCGCAGCATATCAGGTGCAGCCACGGCGCGCGGGAAGGGAACTGTAGAGAGACATTCATGTGAGGTAGAACTCGACAGTTGGGCCAGCCATGGCACCCTGACACGCCCCGGACGACGCGGTCCTCAATCTGAGGCAGACGGGTAAAATTGCGGAAAACAAAGGCAGTTTTGGTCACCGGTGAGCTGCGTCGTCGCCCGAAGGGTCAGTGTACGGGTTGGTACGATTTTAGCTCATTTTGAGCCAGACAGCTCGGCTCAAACCGGCATGGTTGAGACCACTGCGCGGAGAAACAAGATGGAGAACGAGGCCACTTGGGGGGCAACAACCAAAGAAGCTTTGCTCACGGCACTCATCGTCATGGCGCTCGTGCTGTTCCTTCCGATATTGGCGCTGGTGGGACTTTCCCTGCAGTTCGCCTTCGTCGTCGGCGTCCCGCTGGCCGCGCTCTTGGCGTTGACCTCGCCGAGTTTCCGACGCTGGCTGCTGCCCGCGGCGCCGGCCAACGTGCGGGGCGTGTCGATTGCGTCTGGCCTCGCGATGCATCCAGCGCATGCGTGGCTACGGACTGGCCAGCGCCGCGCTGCGGTCGTCGGTGTCGATGATTTCCTCCAGCGTGTGATGGGGACGGTGGACGAGGTCCTGCTCCCGGAGGTGGGGCGGAAGGTGCGGAAAGGGGAGGTGCTGGCTACCCTTCGCCGGGGCGAGAGGCGCCTCGGCGTGGTCGCTCCCGCAGCCGGCGAGGTGGTTCGCGTCAATCAGACGCTTCGGCGCCGTCCTGAGCTCGTGAACCGGAGCCCGTTCGACACGGGCTGGGTAGCGGAGGTTCGGCTGGACAATCCGGAGACAGCGCGCAGCGGCCTAGTCGAATTCGGCGAAGCCACGAGCTGGATGAAAGGCGAAATCGACCGACTGACGGCATTGATCAGCGCCCAGAACTCCGCCCAGCCTGCCCTGGCCGATGGCGGTGAGGTGATCCACGCTGTCAGCGACGAGGTGGACGACCCCACTTGGGAGAAGCTGAGCCAGGAGCTCTTCAGCGCCCGCTGAGGGGCGCAGGGCGCGTCGAGGCGACACACTCCGCCGGACGGGCGGGCGGTGGGGTCATGAGTCCAAGAACAGGCTGCCCATCGCCCAGAACATGGCGACGGCAAGCAGCAGGCCGATGACGAGCGCGAGCATGCCCAAGGTGGAGGCCATCGGCTTCCACCCGGGCCACTCGTCGCGTACGCGCAGTTGCTCCAGACGACCGGACTCGACGAGTCGCACATACTGTCGGGGCCGCTCTTCGCGCAGGCGCTCCTCCGAAATCCGCCCGGAGAACATCACCGGATCGATGGGGAAGCGGTCGAGGCGGAAATGGCAGTTGAAGAAGTGCACGACGAAGATGAATCCGGCGGCGAGTAGCGCTTCATCACTGTGAATCACTCGGGCCAGACTGACCGACCACCCCGGTAGCACGCGAGTGAACCAGGCGGGAAACCACATCACCAGTCCCGAAAGACCGATGATGAGCACCCCCCAGAACACCACGCCGTAGTCCACCTTCTCCCAGTAGGTGAAGCGGTCAAATGCTGGGCGCGGCCCTCGACCGAAGACCCAGCGCAGGTGGCCCCAGACGTCCCGAACATCCTGTAGATTGGGTGCGGGAGAGTCCGGTCCGAACACCGTCCCGAGTAGCCGCCGGAGCCGGAATCGACCTTCGCCGTCACGATACGAAGCGCGACGGCGCCACAGCAGTCCGACGACGCTCTGCACGTGCAGCACGACACTGAGCAGGATCAGGACTGCGCCGATCCGATGCAATCCGGCCGCAACCCGAACCCCGCCGAGCAGGTCGAACACGGACTTGGCCCAGGCGGACTCGGGGAACTTCAGCGGCATTCCGGTGGCCACCAGCAGCATGAAGCTCAGTGCGAGCAGGGCATGACAGAAGCGGTCGATCGGTCGGAATCGTCGGTAGAGCTTGCCACCGGCACCGACCAGGCGCTGGCGAGTCGCGCGAAAAGCCTGCGGGTCGCGCAGGAAGTCACGCACGCCTCGGCTCAGCCAAAGCAAGGTGTGGAGGCCAAAGATCCCCAGCGCCCCCAAGAGCAGAACGGTCATCCCCCAATGGCTCCAGTACAGGAGAGGGTAGTGTGCGCGACTGGTCGGGTCCGGGTGGACGGAGATGCTCGAAAATCCTTCCGACACTCCGTGGTGGCACTTTCTGCAGGTGTCGGCGCGGTGGGCCGAGGAGAGCGGGGAGTCCGGGTCGCTGCTCCGCCGGATGTCGTGCTTGCCGTGGCAGTCGACACAGGCTGCCACTCGCTGCTGGCCCAGAGCGTGTGCGCGGCCGTGGTAGGTCGACAAGTACTCCTTCAATCGGTCCGTGTGACAGTGGCCACAGGAAGCGTCGCTCTCCTGACGGAACCCCGGCAGGAGAGCCAAGAGCCGATGGATGGAGTGACAGTGCGTGCAAGTGGGTGCACGCGCCGCGTCAGCTCCGGTGAGCTGACTGTGCGTGCTCTTCAGGTACTCTTCGACCGCCCCGGCGTGACACTGACCACAGGTGTGGGCGACGCGCTTGCGGTGCGTGGGCGAGTTCGCGTGAGCCACCGCCGAGATTTCATGGCTGTTGCCATGGCAGTCCGAGCAAGAGGGCGCGACCACGAGCCCCTGCTCGATGAGAGCACGCCCGTGCGTGACGTCGAAGTACACTCGTCGGGCCTGGGCCGCCTTGATACCCAGCTGCTTGCCGACTTCGGGATTGTCGTGGCATTGCCCGCAGGTGAATGGCAGCTGGCGCTTGTGGGTGCGTGAACGCGGGTCGCGCGCCGATACGATGTCGTGCGACCCGTGGCAGACGGCGCAGCCGGCACCACCGGGGGCGCGTCGCTTCAACGCAGCCGCATGCACGCTCCCTTGGACGGATTTCACAGCCTGTTCGTGACACGGGGTGCAGCGAACGGTTCCGACGGGCTGGCCCCGTCCAGCGGGCGAGGCTGCTTGCGGGCTCTGGTCGTGGCACCCGGTGCAGGCCACGTCGGCATGTACCGAGTGGCTCAGGGCTTCCTGTTCCCTGCCTGGAGGAGTGCGAGCGTCGAGGCTGGCCGCCGACGAGGAGGGGGCGCGCCCAGGGTCCGCTCTGCGCGCACCTCGGGAGCCGCAGCTCAGCACGAGCGAAACCAGGGCGCACGCTGCGAGTGTGAGCACGAGGGTTTCCCAGCGCAGTCTGGGTGGGCGCTGGTGGCTGCGGGTCCGCCGCTGCGGCGACGTTGCGCCGGAGCGGCGTCCGTACTGTGACCGCACGCCGCACGCGAGATACTCCGGCGAGTGGACTGCAACGCGCAAACGGAATCCGGGCATGTGGCTCACTCAGCCTCCCCAAATGCGCTGGCCCAGAGTCCAGAAGATGCCCACGGCCAAGGCGATCCCCAAATAGATCAGCAAGAGCCCCAGCGTGTTGTAGAGCCATTTGGCGCTCGCCCACTCGTCCTTGACACGAAGCTGTTCCAGAGTGCCCCGTTCTACCAGGCGATCATACTGGCGGCGGCGTTCGTGCAGCATCTCCTCTTCGGTGACGCGGCCGGAGAACATCACGGTGTCCAGCGGGAACTTCTCGGAGCGGAAGTGCGCGTTGAAGAAGTGGAACGTCAGGATGAAGCCTGCCGCCAGCAGAGCCTCCTGGCTGTGGATCACCTGGGCGACGTTGACGACCCAGCCCGGAGCGATTCGGCTGACCTGCTCCGGAAACCACATCACCAGACCGCTCACGCCGATGAACGCACTGCCCCAGAACTCCGCCAGGTAGTCGAACTTTTCCCAGTAGGTGAAGCGGTCGAAGCTCGGCCGTGGTCCGCGGCCTACGAACCACTTGCTGTGGGCAACGAGGTCGCGCGCATCCTGCCAGTTGGGCAGCGGTGAGTCCGGACCAAAGAGCACTCCCAGGAATCGACGCGGGCTCAACCGTCCGTCTGCCGTTCTGAATTCGGCGCGATTGCGAACCAGCGCCACGAGCAGGCGAATGACGTGAATCAGCAGGTATGTCCCGCTGAGGCAGGCGCCGATTCGGTGCAGGGTGGCGGCCACTTCGGCGCCCCCCAAGAGATCGAAGATGACTCGTGCCCACGTCGTGCCGTGGAACTTGAGCGGCATGCCGGTACCAACCAGCACCAAGAAGCTGGTGATGACCAGCGTGTGACAGAACCGGTCAATCGGGCTGAACCGCACGTAGAGCTTGCCCTCGATTTCCTTGCGGGCGCTGGCCTTCTGTTGCCGGAATCTCGCAGGGTTTCGGCGGTAGTCCACCCACATGCGCACGCCCCAGAACAGCGTGTGCACGCCCCACACCCCGAACGTCGAGACGATGAGCCCGGTCATGATCACGAAGGTCCAGAACAGCACCGGGTAGTTCTGGCGATCGGTGTGGTCGCCGTGTGCCTGGAACTGGGCGAAGCGGGCGGTCGAGAGGGGGTGGCAGGACCGACAGGTCGCTGGCCGATTCTCCACGGAGAGTGTGGATGCCGGGTCGGCGGCCGGCAGGATTTCATGGTGTCCGTGGCAGTCGTGACAGGCCGCCACCTCACCGTGGCCGAGGGCGAGCGCACGCCCGTGGTACGTCTGGAGGTACCGCTGCATTTGCTTGGTGTGACAGCGACCGCAAAGCTTCTCGTCGTCGAGCTTGTGCCGCTGCGCTGCGCCGGTGATCCGATGGGCGGGATGGCAGTCGGTGCACACCGGTACTTCGCTGTTGCCTTCGGCCAGCAACCGTCCGTGGATGCTGCGCCGATAGACCTCCTCCACACCTTGGTGACACTTGCCGCAGGTTGCGGGCACACGGGAGCGGTGAACGGTCGATTTGGGATTCGTCGCGGGCTCGATGCGATGATTCTTGCCGTGGCAGTCGACGCAGGAAGGTGCTGCCAGCAGACCTTCGACCAGGAGCGCTCGCTGGTGGATGCTTTCGGGGTACTGGTGCGTGCTGCTCCCGACGGATGCCTCTCCCGGTTGCTGGCTCACGCGGCGACGGTGGCACTGGCTGCAGGTCAACGGGAGCCTGCGCTTGTGGACGCGGGAGCGTGGGTCGGAGGATTTCAGAGTGTCATGCGACCCGTGGCAATGGACGCACCGGGCCGCCTTGATCTTGCCGCGGTCCAGGGCGGTGGCGTGCACGCTCCGTTCGTAGGCGGCGACCGCATTCCGATGACACGGCAGACAGCGAGTTCGGTCGCCGGTCTGGCGTGCGCGCACGGAAGGCGGTTCTCCCGTGCGCGGAGCATGGCAATCCGAGCAGTCCAGCCCGGCGTGCACCGAGTTGGTGAGCGACGTCGCGTCGACGCCAGGCGCGGTCTTGCCGGCAGCGGCGGGTGGTGGGACCGCCGACGTTGCCGGCGGTGGGACCAGAGTCGCCGGGGCCTCGCTGCAGCCCGTTCCGGTCAGGAGCACGAGAACCAAACACGTCAGGTGCAGGACCAACCATCGGGCGAGCGACAGGCGGGTGCAGGGTTCGCAGGTGAAACCCACCAGGTCGTGCTCACGGTTCGCGCCGTCGCACAGGTTCGCAGTCCAGCTTCGCACCGCAGCACCCTATTACTGTAGTGGCTGCGGGTTCGGAAGGGAGGGACGTGCACTGGCTCGCCCGGGCTGCCGCGAAGGCGCCTGAACGGAGCGGCCGGTCTGCAAGATGCAGGCGTCTGACGCTCCCGAGCACTTTTCCCGATAGTGATTTGGATTCAGTGCCTGGCTTCCGTGCCGCCCGTGCCTCCCTGGGACGCACCTCAGCCTGCCAGGCACTGACCGCATCGCGCCGTGGCCCAGCCGCCGCGGTCAGTTGCAGGTGCTCGATGAGTAGACCTCACCCACTTCTTCGGCGGTGAGCGCGCGGTCGTAGAGTATGACCTCGTCCAGGCGGCCTTCCACCGATTGGAAGGTGCTGAAGCCTCCGCCGACTTCGTCCTGGTCCTGGCCCAGCACCATGGCGCCGCCGCCCGAAATCGAGGAGCCGGCGCTCAACCCCGTGGTACCGGCCGCGAACGTCCCGTTGAGATACAGCGTCGCCTCTCCCGAGCCGTTGTCCCAGGTCAACACCACGTGCTGCCAGCTACCCGCAGGCAGAACGACTTCCGTGTTCCAGTCTCCGGCGGCCACGGTGACGTGCACCGTGCGCGCGGGACTGCTGAAGGGGTCGATGGAGACCACGATTTCGTTCTCCTCTCTGGTGGTGGCGTAGGAGAACAACGTGGACTCTTGAAACGTGTCCTGAGGACTCAGATCCATCAACCACATCGAGATGGTCATGGCGGTGCTCGGAAACGCCGCGACGGGATTCGCCATCACGAAGCAATCGATATCCCCGTTCAGCTCTACGGAGAGGTCCCCATCGCTCGTGGCACCGGGTTGAGCCGTGTAGGCACCATAGTAGGACGCGTCCGCACCCGTGTCGATCATGCTCGCGGCGGTATACGTGATCCCTTCGCCCAGTCGATAGAAGGCGATGGGCCCGAGCGCCAGCACCTTCCCGATGCCGCACGGGTCGCACTCGTCAGGAATACCGTCCTCGTCGACGTCAGCGGAACTGTCGCTGGCGACGCAGGTGTTTTCTCCGTCACAGATGCCGTCGTTGTCGGCGTCCGTGCATGCACCCGCTCCGCCATTGGCGCTGGAGCCGCCGGATCCGCTGTCGTCGGAGTCGTCATCCGAAGAGGAGCCGAATAGCGAATCGTCCTTCTCACTGGCGCACCCGATCGAAGCGATCAGTGTGGCGGCGGTGGTTGCCAGGGCAAGGCTGCGCAGCGCGCGAAAACGCATGCTCCATCCTTCCAGGACGTGTCCTGATTCGACTGTAGCTTGGCCGGGTTTTCCCCTGCTCACGATGGTTAGCGTAGCACGTTTCGTGGTGAATCAGGCCAGGCGGCCCCGCGACCAAACTGTCGGCCCAGTGCGCTCAGTTCGCCACCATGCGGTGGCTGGAAAATTTCTGCCTGCTCTGCGAACGCGGCGTGGTTGTTGCGGGTATTGGACCCGAGTCGACCCGGCCGCGACGGGGCTCGGCAGGCGGGGTGTGGGGATCGGCCCGCAGATGCAGCCCACCGTCTGGGATTGCGTTTC
The DNA here is from genome assembly GCA_964610275.1 of uncultured Polyangiaceae bacterium. GTDB lineage: Bacteria > Myxococcota_A > Polyangia > Polyangiales > Polyangiaceae > JAFGBI01. The sequence goes on from CAZSVU010000079.1 coordinate 20,027, forward strand.
GGGCGCGTACGACGCCGTTTGTCGCCGCACGGGTCCTGGGCCGCCGGCTCCTGCTATGCTCCTGCCCGTGCGAAGTCTCATCCTAGTCGGCTTGGCCCTGCTCTCTCTGCCGGCGTGCAAGAGCCGCAGCGAAGCGCAACCCGGTGCCGCCGAGCCGAGCAGCAAGCCGGATCTCGAGCCCCGTCTGACCTCGAGCTACACGTCCCCGTGGGGAGCGTTGGGTTGGCAGAGCCGTGAGCACAACACCATCACTTTCACGAACGAGGGAGAGACGGTGTTTCTGCGGTGCACGGTGCAGAACTCGCCGGAGGTGAACTGCCGGTGGTCCAAGCAGAGACCCGAAGACCCACAGGAGTGGGACCGAGGCAAGGCCAAGCTCACCGCCCATCCCGATCACTCTCTCACCGGCACGTGGGGGCATGGCGACAGCGATGATGATGGGGGCCCATGCAAGCTGGTGCCCAAACGATGACCGGTCGCTTGGAGAGCGCGGAACCATGCGGTACGGAGAGGCGGTTCGTGGGGTAGGTCGACGTGGCCGGTAGGCATTCGTTTGCCCCGCGTCGGGCGCGCTGTGCGGCTCACGGGCTCGTATTGGGCTCGGACGGCCGCTGTGTCCTCTGCCGGCGAGAGTCGGCCCGCCCGCCCCGCCGGGGGCGACGTCGCCCCGGATGGCTGGTGCCGACACTGCTGAGCGCGGTACTGGCCGGAGGCGTTGCCGGCGGACTGGCCTGGGTGCTCTTGCGCGACTCGGGTCGAGACTCGCAAGAGCCGGGCGGACCTGCTGCGCGCGGTTCCGACCTGGCTGCATTCGAGCCGCCGGCAGCTCCGCCGCCACCCCGGATGGTGCCGCCTCCGCCTTGGCCGGCTCCGCCCAGCATGCCGTCGGCGCTCAGTGGCTTTGCGGGCGGCGCCCCCGCGGCCAGCTCATCTGCGGTGGCGCCGGGATCGGTGAACTCGGCGTCCAAACCGCGGCAGATGTCCCCCAGCCAGGTCAAGGCGCTGGTGCGCACCGTTCCGATCACGCTCTACACGACGCCTTGGTGCCCGCACTGCAGCCGGGCCCGCCAGTGGTTGCGGCACAACGGCATCCCGTTCGTGGAACGAGACATCGAGAAGGATCCCGCCAATCGTCGCGCCTTGACCGCGTTGAACCCGCGCGGTGGCGTCCCCACCATCGACGTCGACGGACAGGTGATGGTGGGATTTTGCGAGCATCAAGTCGGTGAGGCCATCGCGCGGGCTGTCCAGCGGCGCCTGCAGAAGCAGTAGCGGGGAGGCCTGCTTGGAGTGCGTTGCCGGAGCCCCACTCCACCGCTAGAATGATTCCTCGGCCATTCACTCGGTACCGGGGAGACAGCGTGGCAAGCGAGCAAGCGGGCGAGCGAGGTTTCACCTTGGTGGAGTTGATGGTCGTGGTGGCCATCGTCGGCGTGCTGGCGCGGTTCGACCTATTCGGACAGATTCAGCAGATGGAGGGTGCTGGCCCCGTGCTGACCATCGCTCCGAACGTCAAGGAGACGAACCCGGACGAGTAGCTGCCCGCCGCGCTCAAGCGCGGGCACGCAGGATCTCGGCGACCCGGCCCGGGGTGATGTCACGATGCTCACCCAGCAGGCTGCCTCGCTGCTCGAAGCGCGCCGTAATCTTGGCCACGGCGTCCTCGACGTCGATCCCGTACTCACCGAGGCGCAGCGGCATCGCCAGTGACGTGAAGAAGTCTTCGGTCGCTGCGATGGCAGCCTCTGGTCCCCGCACGCCGAAGACCCGTTGTCCCATCTGACTGAGCTTGCCTTGCTTGGTCTCGAGCTGTGCCCGCCAGACGCCCGGCAGCACGACGGCCAACGACTCGGCGTGATCGACACCGTAGAAGGCGGTGAGCTCGTGGCCGATCATGTGAGTGCTCCAGTCGTGGGCGACCCCTGCGCCAATCAGGCCGTGGAGCGCCACCGTCGCGCTCCACATGAACGCCGCCCGTGCCTCGTAGTCCTTGGGCTCGTTCAGCGTGGTCTGACCGACCTCCACCAGGGTCTGCAGGACTCCCTCAGCGACGCGGTCCTGTATCGGAGAGTGGGTGTCGTACGTGGCGTACTGTTCGACGACGTGGACGAAGGCGTCGACCACCCCATTCCGGACCTGCTTGCTGGGGAGCGTGAAGGTTGTCTCCGGATCGAGGATCGAGAAGACGGGATACACCTTTTCGCTGCTGAAAGGCAGCTTCTCGTGCGTCGACTCCCGAGAGATGACCGAGTTGCCGTTGGATTCGCTGCCCGTGGCGGGGAGAGTGAGCACCGCACCCACCGGAAGTGCATCGTGCACCTCGGCCTCGTCGCTGAGGATCCGCCAAGGGTCACCATCCTGGAAGCGTGCGGCCGCCGCGACGAACTTGGCCGCGTCCAGCACCGAGCCGCCACCCACGCTCAGTAGGAACTCGATCTTCTCACGGCGCACGATCTCGAGCGCCTCCAGGCAGGTTTCGTAGAGCGGATTGGGGGTGATGCCTCCGAATTCGTGGATCTGGTGCTGGGTGAGTGAGCTCGACACTTGGTCGTAGACACCGTTCTCGCGGATCGACCCGCCGCCGTACAGCAACAGCACCGGAACGTCTTGGGGAACGAGGCGGCTCAGTTGGGGAATGGTCCCTCTTCCAAACACGATTCGGGTGGGATTCTGAAACACGAAGTTCTGCATTCGGTGGGCTCCTGACTCCTGGTCGGAGGCAGCTTGTACCGACGAGCGGGGTCGACGCAACCAGATCGCGTTCGCACCGCCGCAGGTGCGGCTCGAGGCTGCCCCGGACTGCGATCTCTCGGAATGGTCGGAAGCTCAGGACGAGCAGGCGAACGGCTGCAGCACAGCGAGACCCCGTCCGGCTGGAACTGGCATTGACGCCAATCCGCAGGGGGTCTGAGGTGAGGGCACAGGAGTCCACGGGTGCGGTTTCGGACGTTGCAGCAACTTCCCTACGAGGCGCAGTCGCTGCCTTGCAGTGGGTGCGGTTCGCCCCTGCCGGTGGATCCACTGGGCCAATGCGTCTTCTGTCCGTACTGCGGTGCGAGTTCACCCGTTCCCGGGTACCTGAAGGCCAGTGCGGGCGCGTACCACCGAGAACTGGAGCAAGCGCGAGTACTGCGATCGGACGGTGCCGTACGTGTCCGGCAGGAGCAGGCCACCGCTCGCGCGCATCAGTGGCGCACGATCTCGTATCTGGCAATCGGCGCGACCTTCGTCGTTCCCGGGATCCTCGGGGTGATCGGTTTCGTGGGCTTCTACGTGGTGCTGCAGGGAAACATCGTCCCGGCGAGCCTGCTCACCGTCCATCGCCTCCATCGGCTGGTCGCGTGCGCCTATGGGCTGAGCTCGGCGGCGGACTAGTGCTGTGTCTCACAAGTCGCAATCGATGTCCTTTGCCGGGTCCAACGTGCGGGTGGCGGCCCGACCGAGGACAGCTCCGCTGCGGTGTGGCCAGACCCCTCAATCTTCTGGCGCACCTTCGGTGCCGTGTGCGGCGCGCATCGAGCGCGACCGTGAGAGCACGAGATCTGCAGTGGCTAGCGATTTCAGGTTCTGACTTGCCGGACAGTGCACCGGCTCGAACTCGGCAACGCGCGCGTCGCGGTAGCGATACGGACCACCCCGTGCGGCGTCACTGTTCCATGACAGCGGTGCTTAACTTCGAGAGTAACGCCGATCGGGATTAGGCGGTCGGCGCGCGAGGCGGTTACCTCGACCTCATCCGTGCACGTGATGCGTTGTGCCGGTGAGGTCGATCACGTAGAACACAGGGAGCGCGCCCGTGGCGCCTCGGAGCAGCGAGTGCATTCAGCGTGGAGGTAAGGGTATGTCCAAGGACAACCGACGCGGCCTGTCTCGACGAGAGTTTCTCGAAGTGTCGGTGGGGGTCGTTGCCGGCGGCACCGTGGCGGCTGGATGCTCCAGCGACTCTGCCACGTCCGAAGGAGCTGCCGGCGCATCGGGCGACACGAGCGCGGTCGGCTCTGGCGGGGCCGCGTCCGGAGTCGGAGGCTCGGGGACCGGAGGCGTGGCCCCCGGTCAAGGTGGCACGGGCACGGGAGGCGCGCTGCAGGGAACCGGCGGCGTGGTGCAGGGCACGGGCGGCGTGGTGCAGGGTAGCGGAGGCGCTCCGGGTGCCGGCGGCTTGACCCTGGGGTCGGGCGGAGATGGCACGGGCGGCTTGCTTCAAGGCACGGGCGGAGATGGCGCCGGCGGCTTGGTTCAAGGGACCGGCGGAGACGGTACCGGCGGCGACGGCACTGGCGGCGATGGTACCGGAGGCGCCACTGCGGGTGCGGGCGGCGAGGCAGGATCCGCTGGCACGGCGACCGGCGGCGAGCCCGCCACGGGTGGCAGTGCCGGGCAAGGGGGTGCCGGCGGGCAAACCTCCACCGGCGGACTCGTCTCTATCGCGCGCGCGGGCACCATCGAACAAATGACGGCCGACGCCATCACCATGGCCGGCGGGCTCGGATTCGTGTCGGGGGGCACGGTGTTGCTCAAGCCGAATCTCAACTCGGGCGATCCGGCGCCGTGCGCGCCGAGCCCGGAGGTCATGAGCACCCTGGTCCAGATGTGCTTCCAGGCTGGAGCCAACGGCGTCATCGTGGCCGATCGCTCGAACCCCGCGACCAATGCCACTGCGGCGATGCAGTTGGCGGGCTGGTACCAGCTCATTCAGGATCTCGGCGCCGAGCCACTCGATCTCGACGGGGAACCGTCGCAACTCGTCACCCCCGCTGGAGCCACCAATTGGCCCGGCGGGTTCAACATGTACTCGCTGCTCTTCGATGGCACCGTGGACCACGTGATCAACGTCTGTTGTGCCAAAGATCACGCGTCGGACGCCCGCTTCACCATGGCCCTGAAAGCCTGGATGGGGATCATCGAGCAGAACAACCGCATGACCGCTCACCAGGATCTGGGCAATCGCCTGCCCGAGTTGCACCTGGGACTACGCGAGGACTTTGTCGTGCTCGATGCGAGTCGGTGTAACCTGACGAATGGCCCTTACCCTGGCGAACAGGCAGATTCCAACCTGATCGTGGCCTCGACCGATCCCATAGCCGTGGACGCGACGGGCGTTGCCATTCTCAAGTACTGGCTCCAGCAGCGCAACATCTCCAACAGCAACCTGCGGAATCCTAGCGTTTGGGATCAGCCGCAGATTGCGCGTGCGATGCAGATCGGTATCGGAATCAGCAGCCCCAGCGAGTACAGCCAGCAGTCGCAGGGGGTCTCCGAGATCGGGGACATCTTGGCCCTGATGGCGTGACGGGAGTGCGAGATGGCCTTCGCCGCTGCGGCCGGTGGGCGGCTGGAGTGATTCAAGCTCGCGGCTTCGACTCGACCTTGCGAATGTTCTTCCGGGTGACCTTTCCGTCCCGCCATTCGATGTCCACTTCGTAGCCACCGCGAGCGCGGAGTCCCTTGACGCTGCCGTTGGGCCAGGCGCTCGGCAGGGCGGGGAGGAGCTCGATCTCGCCTGCGTGGCTCTGGAGCAGCATCTCGGCGACGCCAGCGGTGGCCCCGAAGTTGCCGTCGATCTGGAACGGTGGGTGGGCGTCGAACAGGTTCGGGTAGGTGCGGTCGGGACGCAGGAGCAGGCTGAGCAGCGCGTGGGCGCGATCGCCTTCGTGTAGTCGTGCCCAGAAGTTGATCTTCCAGGCGAGGCTCCAGCCCGTGCCTTCGTCGCCGCGTAGCTCCAGGGTGCGCCGTGCCGCAGTGGCAAGCTCCGGGGTGCCGCGCGGGGTGATCTGCGCGCTAGGATGCAGGCCGTACAGGTGGGAGATGTGGCGGTGGGTTCGCTCTGGGGCCTCCAGATCCCAGTCCTCCAGCCACTCCTGGAGCTGCCCGTCCGATCCGATCTGCATGGGTGCGAGGTGCGCTCGGGTCTCGCGTAGCTGCGTACGAAACTCCTCGTCTCGCCCCAGCGCTTCGGAGGCCTGGATGCAGTGGTGGAAGAGATCTCGAATGATCTGCTGGTCCATGGTGGGGCCTGCGCAGACGCTCACGCCGGCGGGGTGCTGGTTCTCGGGCGATAGCGACGGGCAAGTGACGAGCCACCCGTGCTTGGGCTCCTCCACCAGGGTGTCGAGGAAGAACTCGGCCGCGCCTTTCAGCGTCGGGTAGACCTGGGCGAGATAGTCGAGGTCGCCGCTGAACTCGTAGTGCTCGAACAGGCCACGGCAGAGCCAGGCTCCGCCGGCGGGCCAGAAGCCCCAGGCGGCGCCGTCCACCGGGGCTGCGGCTCGCCAGGCGTCGGTATTGTGGTGACAGAGCCAGCCTCCGGCGCCCCAGTTCACGCGTGCCGTGTGCGCGCCTGGCCCGGAGAGCTCCTGCACCATGCGGATGAGTGGCTCGCTGCACTCAGCAAGGTTGGTGACCTGTGCCGGCCAGTAGTTCATCTCGGTGTTGATGTTCACCGTGTACTTGCAGCCCCACGGAGGCGTGACGCAATCGTTCCAGATCCCCTGCAGGTTGGCGGGCTGGCACCCCGGGCGCGAGCAGCTGATGAGCAGGTAGCGGCCGAACTGGAAGTGCAGCACGGCGAGCTGCGGGTCGATCTCACCCTCGGCGTGCCGCTGCAGGCGCACGTCGGTGGGCCGCTGCGCCGCGGGGGTGGTTCCCAGGTCGAGCTCCACGCGTCGGAACAGCCTTCGATGGTCGGCCACGTGACGTTTCCGAAGCTCGTCGAACGTGCGGCGAGCCGCAGCCTCGAGACGACCGCAAGGGCCAGCCCCTGGATCTCCGGAAACGTCTCGATAGCTCCGGTAGCTGGTGCCCGCGTCCAGGAGCACCAAGACAGAGTCTGCCGCCACGACGACGAGCGCGCCGCCATCGACCCGTTCGAGCCGTCCACCTTCGGGGAGCACTCGAGCGCGGCAGTCGAACTTCAGCACGCCGTCTACGCCTTCCGGACCAGCAGGCCCGGTTCCCCGCATCACCACGGTGTGATCATCGTACACCGACGCCGAAGCCTCCTGTGGACTGGAGAGCTCCACGCGCGCGCTGATACGGCCCGGCTGACTCGCCGTGAGGCGGAGCACCAGCACCTGGTCGACTGCGCTCGCAAACACCTCCCGCACGAACGTCACGCCGCCCGTTTCGTAGGTGACGCGCGTGATGGCGCTGTCTAGATCGAGCTCGCGGCGGTAAGCGTCCGCCCTGATCTTTGCTGGGCCGCGCAGCCAGAGGTCGCCGATGGGCTGATAGGTCGCCTGCCACATCGGTCGGCCCATCATCTTGCTCTGAATGAGGTCGTGCGCCCGCTGGTACTCGCCCTCGAAGATCAGCCGCCGCGCGTCCGGCAGCACTTCGAGTGCTTTGGGTGAGGTCGGATCATAGGGGCCACCCGACCAGAAGGTGTCTTCGTTGAGCTGCAACCTCTCCTCGGTCACTCCCCCGAACACCATCGCGCCCAGGCGGCCGTTGCCGATGGGGAGTGCCTCGACCCACTCGGCGGCAGGCTGGAGGTACCAGAGGGTGAGAGGGTGATCCGGAGGAGCATTCAGCGGCGATGAGGTATCCGAAGCGGTCATGAGCACTGTGAGACTCGAAGATCAGCGAAGCAGCGTATTATTACCACGCCGAGGTTCCGCCGCACCCTTGCTCGGAGTTCGGGCCGGCCGGGGTGAAGAAGATGGAGCAAGGTC
>CAZSVU010000080.1:0-22220 GCA_964610275.1 uncultured Polyangiaceae bacterium
GGCTACTCCAAGCTCGACGAGGTGCTCTACTACCTGGCGTTCGAGTACGAGCAAGCGGGCAAGCGCGAGGAGGCGCGACGCGTCTACTACGAGCTCTTGCACAAAGCGCCCGCGTCAAAGTACGTCCCCAACGCGTACCTGGCCTTTGGCGAGCTCTTCTTCCAGGAGGCACAAGCCGATCCGGCCAAGTGGAGCCTGGCCGCCCAGGCGTACGAGCAAGTCATCCAGCACCCGCCACCTGGCAATCGCGCGTACGGCTACGCCCGCTACAAGCTCGGCTACGTCCACTGGAATACCGGCGAATTCGCCAAGGCGATGGACCAGTTCAAAAAGGTCGTCGAGTTCGGCGCTCAGCATCCCGGCGTGACCGGTGCTCGTCAGCTGGCCGACGCGGCCCGACGCGATCTGGTCGCCGTCTACGCGCAGAGCGGGCGCCCCGAGCAAGCGTGGCGCTTCTTCGCACCCCTGAGCGGGGACGCCCCCGGCGAAACCCGCCGCTTGGTCGCACTGCTGGGCGACCTCGGTCACGGCTACCTCGACATTGGCAAGTACGGAGACGGGATCACCCTCTATCAGGACCTGCTCCGTAGAGATCCTGGCCAGCGGTCGTGCCGCTACCAGACGCAGATCACCGTGGCCGTGTCTGCCCTGAAATCCGGAGACAAGGCTGCCATCGTGCGCGAGCTCGAAACGCAACTGGCGATGCGACGCGCTTTCGTGGCGGAGAAACACCCCGAGAAACTCGAGCGCGAGTGCTCCAACCGAACCGCAGAGCTGGTCACGGAGGCAGCGATGAGCTGGCACCTGGAGGCCGTCGGCTCGGGCTCGGTGCGCGGTACCGGGGACCGGCAAACCATGGACTATGCGAGCACGCTCTACGACCGCATCACTGAGCAGTTCTCGGTCCAGGAATTCGCGCGCTTCGAGTTCCCGCGGATCGTCAAGGCGGACTGGCCCAACCTGTACAAGATCAAGTACGCCAAAGCCGACCTGCTCTACTTCCAACATCGCTGGAAGGAGTGCGGCCCGGCCTTTTCGGCAGTGGTGGAGGAGAATCCCCGTGGGCCAGATTCGCCCGAGGCCGCGTACGCTGCGGCCGTCTGCTACCAGAAGGCGCAGGCCCGAGCTCAGCAGCGCACCGCCGCACAGCTCGTGCAGACGGTGACACCGACCAGCTCGAGTCCCGAGGCGCTCGCAGAGAAGCTTCGCCCCATCCCCCTGACCGGCGAGCAAAGCGAGACCATCAGTGCCTACGATCGCTATCTTTGCGTCGTGGAGCGGCCTTCGGGCGGTGAGCCGCTCGACCAGTACGTCGAGATCAAGTACGCCCGAGCGCGGGCCTACTTCGAAGCGCAGCACTGGGACGAGGCCGCGCTTGCGTTTCGCGACGTGGCATTGAGCCATTCCGACCATGAAGCGGGCATCTACGCAGCGCATCTCTACCTGGAGGCGCTGAACGTGCTGCGGACACACACGCGGCCACAGCGCACGGCGTGTCTACGAGACCTCGGTCGAGACGTGCGCACGCTCGCCCAGAGCTATTGCACCGCGGGCCGCGGCGACAGCTTCACCGAGGAGTGTTCCCTGTTTACGCAGATCGACTGTGACGTGCGGCGGACCCAGGCTGAACAGTTCGTCCAGCAGGCGGATCAGCGCCCGAACGCCGAGCAGCGGGACCTCTACCGCCGGGCAGCCGACCTCTACCTCGGCCTCTGGCGTGAGTTCGGCGAAGCCCGCATCACCGCGGGGCAGGAGCCCAGCTGCCGGAAGATGGACGAGGTCCTGCACAACCTCGCGCGGACCTATCAGGCTGCGCACCTGCTCGGGAAGGCCATGCAGGTGCGCCACATGCTGCTCCAGGAGAAGTACGGCCTGCACAAAACCAAAATCGCGAAGCGAGCGCTGTACGACCTCGGGCAGAACTACCAGTCCATCGCGGTCTACGATCGGGCAGCCGAGTACTATGAACGCTATGCAGAGGCCACACGATTCCGCGGTAAGCAAGCCGATGTAGCGCTCAGCGATGCGGTGGTCTTGCGCCTCGGACTGGGCCAGGACGAGCAAGCGCTTCGAGCGGCACGTAGCTTTGAGCGCCACCTCGGAACCAGGCACCGGGCACAGTCTGCCCAGATCGCGTTTGCTGTCGCCGCACACCACGCCGAACGCGGTGACCACGCGGCCGTGCTCAAAGGGCTAGGACGCTCGCGCCGCCTGATCGACCGCAGCGGGGACTTCGACATCCAGGTCCAAGCACACGCTCTGCTCGGACGCGCGTACGCGAAGCTGGGTCGTTCGCGACCGGCGGCCGAGGCGTACGCCCGGGTCCGCAAGCTCTGGTCCGATCCGGCGGCAGCCGAGGCTCGGCTCGAGTCCCTGGAGTCCGACCCGAGAGTGCGCCAGCGACGGTTGGGTCGCGCGCTGGACGCCGTCGGGGAAGCACTGTTCTTCTTCGCCGAACAGGAGCGAGAGCGGGCTGCCCAGGTGCACTTCCCCGAGTACCGCGGACCGGGCACGCGCGCTGCCGTCAGCGCTCACATCGACACGAAGGTCGCCGCGTGGATCAAGACCAAGCGCCCCCTCATCGAGCGGGCGACCGCCACGTATCGCCGGATCGTGAACCTCCAACCGGCTCCCCCACCCCGTTGGGTGATCGCCGCCGGCGCACGCGTGGGCACGATGTGGGGCACGTTCGTGCAGGAGTTTCGCGCCGCACCGATTCCGGACAGCATCCACAACGATGCCGAGCTGCGCGCTGCGTACTACGGCGAGATCGACCGTGTCTCGGAACCGCAGAAGCGCGTGGCCCGGGACGCGTTCGAAACCTGCCTCGGCTACTCGGTGACCTATCAGTACTTCGACGAGCACAGTCGGTCCTGTGAACGGTGGCTCGCCGACACCTACAAGGCCGAGTACCACCTGCTCGACGAGTTCCACGGCCTCCCCAACCGGGGCAATGCAGCCAGGCTGGAACACGCCCCCGCCCTGACCATCGGCGGCAATGCGATACGCGGCTAGTCCGCGCCTGAGCACCAGCTCAGGCGCCACCTCAGTCAACGACGTCACAGCTGCTGCTGTCGAGCCAGAGGCGGCACTCTGCGCTTCCACACCGGAACGGCGGTCCCCGACCCCGTCATGCCGGCTGCAAGAACGCTGGACTTCGCTGCCTTGGGGGTCCGGTAGTGGGCCGTGACTCAGCCGACACACGCACCTTTCTGCCCAAGGCGGACGCGATCCCCGCGTCGAACCGAACGACGCCGGTAGTTCAGGCAGTGTGGAGGCTGGTCATGTTGAAGAGAACCACGAGCTGGGTCGGTTGGCTGGGTGTGTCTACGTTCCTGCTGGGGTGCAGCACCACGGCGCTCATCGGACCCGAGGACCCTCGGCCCAGTAGCAGAGACCGAGAAAGAGTCCGACAGAGCAACGCGAGCTTCGACGCCGCTCTGCAGGAGCTCGTGCAACATGATCGCAGTGGCGACTGGTCCAACCAGAGCTGCCAGGATCTATCGAAGCGTTTCGTTCAGGTGAATGAAGCTCGGCATGAGGCGGGGGTGAAGGCCGCTCCGGCCGCAGCCTACAACGCTGGGCTCAGTCTGCAGCGCTGTGGCCTGCATCGGCAGGCCCAATCCCACTTCGAGCAGGCTGCGAGCCTCGACTCCGAGTTCCACCCTGCCCTGGCACAGCTTGCCCTCTATGCATATCGCGCCCGTCACGACCTCGATCGCGCGATCACCGAACTCGAAACGATCATCCTTGCCGCCAAGTTCCAGAACGTGGAAGCGCTGGTCAGCCTGGCGGCGCTGCAGATGGAGCGGGGCCGAAGCCTGGAGCCATCGACGGGACAGCGCGACCTCCAGTCCGCTCAGCAGAACCTGCAACGAGCCTTGGCCATCGACGACGGGTACATGCCCGCGTACAACCAACTCGCCATCCTCTACCTCGAGCGGGCTCGCGCCTCCGCCGCGAGGGGAGGTGCCCCGACGGCGCGCACCAGGCAACTGGTCGTGGCTGGCGCGGCGCCCTCTCGAGCCAACCAGCAGCAGCTCGACCTGGCCGCCCTGGTGGCATCGCAAGCGATTCGCAAGAATCCCAAGTACGCACCCATCCACAACACCGCGGGTCTGATTCAGGTGGAGCTCGGCGACTTCAACGGCGCCGTGACCCACTTCCGAACGGCGCGCAACCTCGATCCCAAGTTCGTCGAGGCGCACTTGAACTACGCCGCGGTCAACCTGTCCTTCCGCGGCTTCGAGGAGGCGATGCACGCCTACCGCGCGGTAGTGCGCCTCCGTCCGAAGAGCTACGAGGCCCACCTGGGACTGGCCCTCGCCCTGCGCGGGCAGATCCGCAGCACCGAGGGGAACTCGCTGGTCGAGCAAGCGCAACGTCACCTGGACCGCGCGAAACGGATCGCGCCCCAGCGTCCCGAGGCGTACTACAACGAGGCTATTCTGACTCAGGAGTTCAGGGCCAAGACCTCGGAGAAGCAGGCCAAACCCATGCTGAAGAAGGCCCTGTCCCTGTACGGGGAGTTCATCGAACGGGCCAACGACCAGGAGCAGTTTTCCGACGCCATCCAGCGATCGAAAGAGCGCCAGGAGGACATAAGACAAATGTTGGCGTTCATGGACGGGACGTAGTCCCGGCCGCCCTCCCCCGAGACCCCGGCGGCGTCCGGAGCGCCTCGGCTTGACAGGCGCAAGTGTGCCACGGACTATTACCGCTGCTGGGGTGCGCGTATGAGGGTCAGTCATCGTTCCGTGCTGGCTGTAACAGTGGTACTCCTGGCACTCGGCTGCGGGGGAAGGACGGACAGCGACGACGAGACCGGCAGCGAAACGGCTGCGGGCGGCAACGGGAGCGACGCAGGGGATGGCGGCTTGGGTACGGAGCGTCCGCTCGAGGAGTGCGTCGAGGAAGGGTACCCGTACCACTCAGCCAATGGTCGACCCTGCACCTACCTCGCAGACGACCTCTGCTACGACGCGCTCAGCCAGGCGTGCGCCTGTACCTGCCCGCGGGATCGCGACAGCATCTGCATCACCGGTCTCTGGCCGGACGACTTGGGGCGCACTGACGTGTCCTGCGAGTAGATCTGCCCGCGCGACACTCCCTGAGCACGCAGCCAGCTGGCGCACAGTCATCACCGAACGACCGGCCGCGAGCGCCGCGCAACGCTTCACGCAGCCTTCGGTTGCGGGCGGCCGGGCCACGTGAAAGGCTCCTCCGCCGAACGGGGGAACCGATCCCCCGGAGCGAGGAGAACGACGCCGTGACACGGATTGGTTGGGTACTGGTGCTCGCGCTGGCAGCCGGGTGCGGATCGGATGACGATGACGCTGCGGCGACCGGCACGGGCGGCACTTCAGGGGGCGGCGCCGCCGGCAGCGGTTGCGACGAGCAGCCGGCGTACGATCTCGACGAAGTCTCCGGCAAGTGGGCCTACCTCGAAGTCCAGTCGCTACGCGTGACCTCGGCGCTCACGGGCGACTTCAACAACCGGGTCGTGTCCTTGCAGCTGTTCGACGTGACCCAGAATGGAACCGAGCTCAGCATCGCAGCGAGTTGGTGCGATCGTTTCATCGCGGACCCGGAAGCGCCAGTCCGTGCCGTGCTGCCGGCCGAGTTCGTGGCGGCACTGACCGACTCCACTCTCGTGGGCTCCTACTCGGAGGACTCCGAAGGCGCCTGGCACTTCGAAGTGCCCACGTGGTACCAGATTGAGGGCGCGGAGCTGGAAGACATCACCGATCCGGAGCTCATTCCAACCGAGCCCGACGATCCCACTGTGGTCGACCAGGACCAGGACGGGCAGCCAGGGATGACCGTCGAGCTCCAGGGCATCATGCAGGGCGCAACCTACGTCGTGCAGTGGACCCGGCTCAGCCTGTCCGGCATCCCGGTCAGCGAGGACCGCATCCAGGGTCTACTCGACTTCGATGCGCGCGAAATCGTGCTGGCGTCCAATCCCGAGATGATCCGTGACCTCGTGGAGCCTTCCACACCAGATCTGGACCCGTGCGCGAGCTTCTTCGTTCTAGCGCGGCTACCTGAAGATGCGGATTGCTCCGCGATCAACGAGCAACGCGAGACTCTGTTTCCGGAGCTCCCCACTGGGTGACGGCCTGCTGGTTCTCTCCCCCGACGCACTCGTGACGCTCCACGTATTGCACCGTATCCCTCGTGCGCGACATTGCTGGGCGCTGTTCGCCTGGCTCATGACCTCATGCCAGTTGATGGTCGGGACCGACGTCGACCGCGTCGAATGTGCACAGGAAGGAGTGGTGGGGCCCCCTGCGTGCCGTGAAGGCGAGTCCTGCCAACAGGGGGTGTGCCGGCAATGCCTCGTCCAGGAGCGGTGCGGGGACGGCCTGGACAACGACTGCGATGGGGCCATTGACAATGGCTGCGACCCGGACGCCCGCTCCGGCACGCCGGCAGCGGGCGGTGGTGGCACAGCCGGCAACGAGGTCGTGGCTAGCGGGTCCGGCGCCGGGGGCAAACACCCAGGTGGTGAGTCCGGTGCGGCCGGCAGTGCGGGTTCCCCTGCCGGGAGCGCAGGCTCCCTTGCCGGCAGCGCGGGGCGGAGTCCCGGCCTGGGCGGAACGAGCGGGTTTGGGGGGGAGGCGGGACACTCGGCCTTCAGTCTCGGGGGCGCCGGGCACAGCGGCAATTCTGGCACCAGCGCCGCTGGGAACGGCAGCCAGCCACCTTGATTCCAGCTCGTCACCGCTTCGCGCCAACCCGGGTCGGCCAGTTGGTCTAGCCTCCTGGCCCCTGCGGCTTCAGGGCCATGGTAGTTTGCGAGATTGCGATGCCTGCGCAGCGGACCTTGCTCGTCCTGGCCGACCTGAGCAAAGCAGAGCTGACGTCCGTCAAGGAAGAAGCCGACGTCGCAGAGTTCACACTCCAGCGAGCGGCAAACCTGCAGGCCGCTGTGGTCGCGCTCGCGACCAAGCCACCCAGCGCCGTCATGATCGACGTGGCGCATCCGGACGCCGAAGCGCTCTGCTACAAGGTCCGCGGAAAGCGTCGATCCGCCGACATTGCCGTTTTCGGCCTCGGCAGTCGACTCACCGACACGATATTTGCCAACGCCTTTCAGTGGGGAGCAGACGACGTCATTGCGCGCCACACCGAAGGGGCTCTGAGCGCGCGCCTGGTGGCGCTGCCCGCGGACCAGTCGGTTCAACCACAGGTGCGCGGCGACGCAATCGTGGCCGATGCGGACACCACGCGCGCGAATCTGATCGGGCGGACGCTGGGCAATGCCGGCTATGAAGTCCGATACATTTCGGACAGGGCGTCGCTTCGCCAGCTCGCTTCCGACGGGCACCTGCGGCTGGTCGTGGCGAGCTCCGATCTCGGGTTCGCGCGCACACTCATCACCGAGGCCCGCGAGAAGGGTAGCGTGGCCACGTGGATCGTCACCTGCCACCCCGGCGACCAAGAGGGGTTGAAGAACAGCCTGAAGGGCATCGAGCGCGCGGGCGTGGTGAGTGTGTTCGATCCGGTGAACGACATCCTGTACGTTTCGAACGATCTCGGCGGTGCCTACGCGTCCAGCGCGCGACAAGAGCAACGCCATGCGTACGGCACGATGGTGGCGTTTCGCGCAACGGGCAGCGATGCCGACGAGTATGGGTACACGTACAACGTGAGTGCACATGGGATGTACGTCCGCACGCTCGCCCCGCCCGTGGACGCGCAAGTGTGGCTGGAGCTCAGACCGCCCGCAGCCCAGCGCCGGGTACGGCTGGTCGGCGAGATCAAGTGGCGGCGCAACTTTGGCCGCCTGGGCACAGCCACGGCCCCCCCCGGTTTCGGACTGCGCATCGTGGACGCTCTGGCCGCGGACCAGGACCTGTGGATGCGTGGAGTCACCACGTTGGGGGACGAGACTCAAGCACTCAAGCCGGCGAGCTCGCCCCAGGCTGCGCCACGCCGCGTCGGTCCGCCCCCGCCCCCCTCCCCGCCCAACGCTTCGCGAGAGCCATCCGCACCAGACGTCACCGATCTGGTCGTCGACGCTGAGGACGACGACGACCGCCCGTCGGCCGTGGCCGTGGCGATTGCTGACGCAATGGGCACGGTCGGGCGCGCCAACGCATCAATCGAAGAAGAAGAGCTTCAACCGAAGCCCGTCAAGGCCGTCGACGGCCCCAGCCCGGGTCCGGCGGGGTTGGGAAAAACACTACCCCTGGGCGACTTCAAGCCGCCCCGGCCACCGCCCGCGGGCGGGCCGCCACGATCAGGGCGCCCGACTCCGGCCAACGCCATGGAGCTTGCGGATGCCGCGCTCGGAGCGCCTGCGCCGTCTGCGGCAGAGCCAGCAGCAGCGCCATCGGGCCCGCCGCCTACGCCTCCACCGCTGCCGGGATCCGACGCCGCGCAGCTGCCGATCCCCGCGAGCGATCCGAACCACGATCCCATCCGCCCGAGCGAGCCCCAGTATCCCTCGGCTCCGGAAATCTCCTACCAGCCAACGGACATTGCAGCGCCACCCAGCGCACCCGGTAGCCCGCTCGACGCTCCGGTCCGCTTCAGCGAGCCCGAGTACCCCTCGGCTCCGGAAATCTCTTACCATTCGGTGCCGGACATCGACCCGGCCTTCCTCGAGCACGACGCCCCCACGACCCCAATGCATCGGTTTCCCGTGGCGGCCGTGGCCGTGGTAGCTGCCGTGGTCGGTTTGGGTGTCGTCGGCGGCGGCGGCTACTGGATCTACAGCAGTTTCCTGGCGTCGTCGGACAGCGCCGTCGCGGAGCCAACTGCCAGCGCCAAGCCCGCGGCGGTACCTTCCGCACCCCGCAGGGCCATGGACGCGCCACCCCCGAAAGCCTCCGAGGTTCCTCCTCTGGAATCTCCCCCCCCTTCGGGTGCAGCCGAAGCGCCCGCATCCGCCGCGGCCGCTGCTTCCGAGGCACCCGCGCCGAGCGCCGCCGCGCCCACCAGTGGGCTGGATCCTGCCGAAGGTGGGGACGGCTCCGATCTGCAATGGAATCAGGGATATCTGGTGGTCAATTCCTCGGCCAGCGTGGACGTGTACGCTACGGGCGTCCACACGGGGAAGGCCAACCAGAAGAACATCGTCAAGTGTGGCTTGCGTTGGGTGCGCCTGGGCACGGAGCCCGGCCCGGTGTGGGTCAGCGAGGGCCGAACCGTAGACGTGAAATGCCAGTCCGTCACCCTGGTGAACCTAGAGCCGAACGCACCCGTGAAGCCTTGACGCGGGGCTCCCTGGCGCCAGGAGCGTCGTGCCTCCGATTCTGGTCCGGAAGTTGCTTGCGTCCGGGCCCGAGAATTCGGACGCTGGGTATCTCCAACCCGTACGACTCGGGCCGGGCGACACCGGTCATCGTCAGGAGGCAGACGTGCAGGAGCCAAAATTCTGGTCGCGAGTGTTGGGTGAAGGACCGATCGCGGCCGTGGCTATCCATCATGGCCACGAGCTGGATCCGGCGATCGAGCGCTTGATCGCGCTCAGCGCTTCCGAACGGCTGCGCGAGGAAGACCCGCACACCGGCGTCCTGGCCGAGGTGGCACCCACTCGCCTGGTGGTGAAACGGTCGCGCTTCGAGCTCGATCTCAATCGGCCGCGTGAGGCTACCGTGTACCGGACGCCCAAGCAGGCCTGGGGCCTCGAGGTGTGGAAGGCCGAGCTGACCGAGACCGTGTTGCGCTCGGCGCTGGAGAAGTACGACACCTTCTATGCGTCACTCAAGGAGGTCCTGCTGGCGCTGGAGCGGACCCACGGCCGCTTCGTGCTGCTGGACATGCACAGCTACAATCACCGTCGCGACGGACAGGACGCAGAGCCGGCCGATCCGGAGAAGAACCCGCAGATCAACGTCGGCACCGGCGCGATGAACCGCGAGCTCTGGGCGCCCGTGGTGGACGCGTTCGTGGAGTCGCTGTCTGCACAACAGTACGAAGGGGCCCCGCTCGACGTGCGCGAGAACGTTCGGTTCCGGGGCGGTCACCTGACCCATTGGGTGCGGGACAACTTCCCACAGACTGGCTGTGCGCTGGCGCTCGAGGTCAAGAAGACCTTCATGGATGAGTGGACCGGCGAGCTGAACAAGAGCCGTCTCGACAGCTTGAAGCAGGCGCTCTCCGCCACGCTCGAGCCGATGCAGCAGGCGCTCCGCGGCATGCAGAAGCGCTCGGCGCCCCCTCCCCGCCGGGTCGGCCACCGCGCAATCCGGCTCGGTTTCGTGGTGAACGACATCATGACCGAGGAAGCCGGGTACACGACCATGCGCCTGGCGCGGACAGCTCGACAGATGGGACACGACGCCTGGGTCATCGGGGTCGGCGACCTCTCCTATGACGCCGACGAGAAGATTCGGGCCCGGGCGCGCACCGTGCCGCGACGCGTCTACAAGGCCAATGACTCGTTTCTCCGCGATCTGCAGGGCAAGAATGCCGTGCAGGACCGGATCGCGGTGAGCGACCTGGACGTCGTTCTGCTCCGGAACGACCCGGCACAGGACGCCATCGCGCGCCCCTGGGCGGCCAACGCGGGGATCATCTTCGGACGTGCGGCGATGCGCATGGGCGCCGTGGTGCTCAACGACCCCAACGGCCTGGCCAAGGCCACCAACAAGATGTACTTCCAGGCCTTCCCCGAGGAGGTGCGCCCCCGCACCATCATCACGCGCGATCGCAAGGCGCTGCACGAGTTTGCGCGCGAAATGGGGACGCTGGTGCTCAAACCCCTGCAGGGCTCCGGGGGACAGAGCGTGTTCCTGGTTCGGCGGGAAGACGTGGCCAACATGAACCAGATGATCGACTCGGTGTCCCGCGATGGTTTCGTGATCGCGCAGGAATACCTGCCGGAGGCCGAGGCCGGGGACATCCGGCTGTTCGTCATGAACGGCGAAGCGCTGCGCCACAAGGGCCGATACGCGGCCTTCCGCCGCGTGCGCAAGGGAGGGGACCTCCGCTCCAACCTGCACGCCGGTGGTGGCCTGGCCCGAGCCGAGATCACCGCCCGTGAACTCGCCCTGGTCGAAATCGTCCGACCGAAGCTGATTCAGGACGGCATGTTCCTGGTGGGCCTGGACATCGTTGGCGACAAGTTGATGGAAATCAACGTGTTCAGCCCCGGAGGCCTGGGGAGCGCGCAGAAGTTCGAAGGGGTCAACTTCGGCGAAGCGGTGATCAAGGCCCTGGAGCGCAAGACCGAGGCCATGTCGTACTACCGGCGGCAATTCGACAACGTGGGCATGGCCATCATCTGAGCGCAGCGCCGACGGCGTGAGGCGCTGGCGACCGGGTCAGAATGGCCCACCTGTCCCTTCCTGCCTCGCGTCCCGGCCCCGGCGTGGCTCACCTTCCGTCCGTAACATCGTGATCGGGCTACCAAACCATGCGTCCCAGGGCCCATGGTTCCGTGCCATCACGTTCCTACTCCCGGCATGGGCTCCGGTCGCATCTCGACTGCCGACCACAGCAGGGCGTCGTCCGTTCACAGTGACCGTGAGAGGATCCCTGGCCTCTGACGAAGCCGCTGGTCCCTCCGGCAATCAGCCGTCGAACCGCCTCGCCACAGGTCGGGCAACGTTCCAGCGCAGGCTGCGACATCGCATGTTCCGCCTCGAACTCGCCGCATCGGCTGCATTCGTACAGATACGTCGGCATCTCGCCCTCCTAGTGATCGCAAAGGCTCGGGCCCGTCACGAGCCGGCCTTCGAGGAAGTCTCGTACCACCAGGTCCGGGTCAGCGCTCGAGGCGCCG
Source organism: uncultured Polyangiaceae bacterium (assembly GCA_964610275.1). Taxonomy (GTDB): domain Bacteria; phylum Myxococcota_A; class Polyangia; order Polyangiales; family Polyangiaceae; genus JAFGBI01. The sequence continues at coordinate 11,741 of CAZSVU010000080.1, forward strand.
ACCACAACGCGTATCCCGTTCTCACCGCAAAGGTCTTGCGCACGGGATCCCATTCCTCCCGCAATGATCACCGTGGCGCCCTGCTCGTGAAGCCATTTCGGATAGGTACCGGGCTCGTGGGGAGGTGCCGGTAGCACTTGCCGATTGCCGATGCTCTTCTGGTCCGCACCCACGTCGAACAAGACGAACTGCTCGCAGTGTCCGAAATGCGAGCACAGGACTCCGTTCGCGACCGGAACAGCAATCCTGATGCCCTGCCCCGTGTTCGCGAGAACCGCTGCTGGGTCCGTCGCCTCGCGACGTGCCTCCAGCAGCGCGCGGACGACGCGGCTGAAAGCCTTGCCCGCCTCAGATTCAGGTCTGCCTTTGACCACGGGCGTGCCGCCGTCCCCGTCGATGACGACCTCGGGCTCGATCGGAATGGATCCCAGGAAGGGGACGTTCATTTCCTGGGACATCGTGCGCCCGCCTTCCTTGCCGAATATCTCCACGACTCGGCCACAATCTGGGCAGGTGAATCCGCTCATGTTCTCGATGACACCGAGTACCGGCAGTTCTAGTTGCCGGCAGAAGACGATGCACCGCCGAACGTCCTGGACCGCCAACGCCTGCGGCGTGGTGACCACGATGGCTCCATCCGCGTTCTCGATGAGCTGAACAACGGCGAGGGGTTCGTCTCCGGTTCCCGGCGGCGAGTCGACCACCAGATAGTCCAGCTCGCCCCATTCGACATCCTGCAGAAACTGCTTGATCGCGCCAAACTTGCGCGGCCCGCGCCAGATGACGGCATCGTCCCGATCGCGCAGCAGAAATCCGATCGACATCACGCTGAGCATGCCGGTGCGGTATCCCAGCTTGACGGGAGAAAAGCAGTGGTCGTGCCCCGTCACGGGGGTGCCTTCGAGGCCGAGTAGCTTGGGAACGCTCGGTCCGTGCAAATCCACGTCGAGAAGACCCACTCGCATGCCCGCCATGGCCAGCCCGGCGGCGACGTTCACCGCGACAGTGCTCTTGCCGACTCCGCCTTTCCCCGAGAGCACCATGATCTTGTGTTTGATCTGGCACATCCTGGACAGCAACTCCTGCCGGTCGCGGAATTGCCCATCGTCTTCGCCCGGACGACGATCGCGTGCCGAACAGTCTGAGTCGCTACAGGAATCACAGCTCTTCTCAGTCTTCATGGGATCCATCCATTCTGCTCTCTGGTCGTCAGCCTTCGTGCTTCCAGCCGGCTGCCGTCGCCCTGGGCCTGGGCGAGGCCATCGCTCGAAGCCGCGGTCGCATCTGCGGCCGTTTCGGTTGCTTCACGCGACAGCCTCCTGCACTCGTTCCCACACGGCCCGAATGTCGCAAGCGGCCGGCGCGTCGCCGCACTCGACCACTGCCATCTGCTTCAGCTGTGCGGCGGTCACCGACTCATCGTAGCGGACACGCCCGAGCAACAGCATGCCCTTGTGGGCCGCGTAGGCTTCAATCTGATCCGACACCTCGGGGTTGATGTCCGCCTTGTTGATGCACACGCCGACTCTGATTCTGAACTGGTCGCAGAGCTCGGTGACCCGCTTCAGGTCGTGCATACCCGACAGCGTCGGCTCGGTAACCACCAGCACCATGTGGGCGCCCGCTATCGATGCGATGACCGGACAACCCACTCCCGGCGCGCCGTCGCAGAGCACGAGTGGCAGTCGCTTCGTCCGAGCAAGAGCCTGCGCCTCTCGTCGCAGCAGGGAAACCAGCTTGCCGCTGTTCTCTTGGGCAACGCCCAGGCGCGCGTGTGCCATGGGACCGTGTCGGGTACTGGAAATGAACCACTCTCCGTTCACCGTCGCCACCAACGAGACTGCTTTCCGTGAGCAAGCGTCGACACACACTCCGCAACCTTCACACGCGACGGGATCGATATTGAAAGCTGGGCCGGAGGTAGCGTGAATGGACCGCACAGCATCAAACCGGCAGACCTCGAGGCACTGTCCGCAGTCGTCACAACGCTCGGCATCGATGACAGCCATCCTGCCGTCGGCAACGGGCCATTGGTGCAGCACCGTGGGACTCAACACCAGGTGCAGGTCGGCCGCATCGACGTCACAGTCCGCTACCGCCACCTGCTGAGCCAGCGCGGCGAACGATGCAACCAGGCTCGTCTTGCCCGTACCGCCCTTGCCACTGACCACCACCAACTCACGCACGTCGCGGCTGCGACCGATGCTGACGGCTTCGGAGGGGTACGTGTTCCGTTCACTGCTCGCGGGGGCAACCTGGGCGCGCCTTCGCGGTGACTGGACCCGCACTGCACGGGCCAACTCGTCGAGCCTATCGTACAGATCGACCAACTTCGGCTTCAGCCATGGGCACGGTGTCGTGGCCAACTCTCCTCGGGAGTAGGCGCAGACGATCTCTCGATCGTCTGGAATTTCGAGGAGTATGGGGATCCGCTCGTGCGCACAAAAATCGTGGATCGCAGTGTCGCCGACCCCGGCACGGTTCACGACGACGGCAGGGGGCAGGCCGAGCGCCCTCGTCATCTCGACCGCCAGCTTCAGGTCGTTGAGGCCAAAGGGAGTGGGTTCCGCCACCAACAACACGACGTCGGCCGTCTTGACCGACTCAATCACCGCGCAGGACGTCCCCGGAGGCGCGTCGAGCACCAGCGTGCAATCGGTTGGTGCGCGCTGGAGCACCGCACGGATCACCGGCGGCGCCATCGGTTCCCCAACGTTCAGTACCCCGCGCAGGAAAGCCAGCGGTCCGGACGTACCCGTCTCGACCACGCCGGTCACGCGGGTGACTTCGCGTATGGCGCCAGCGGCACAAGCGAGCCTGCACCCTCCACAGCCGTGACAGAGCTTGGGGTAGGTCACGACCCCGGTCGGCAACACGGCGATGGCAGCGTAGCGGCACGCTTGGCTGCACGCGGCGCAGAGCGTGCACGACGCCTCGTCGATCTCGGGGACGAGGCTCTCCACTTCCCAGCACTCGCGAATCGTCGGCTTCAGGAAGATGTGCCCGTTGGGTTCTTCGACGTCACAGTCCAGGTAGGCAACGGGGCGGCCGGCCTCCGCCAGCGCAACGGCAAGACTCGTGGCGACGGTGGTCTTACCGGTGCCGCCCTTCCCACTCGCCACGGCGATACGAATCGGCCGGCTCATTTCGTCATGCCGGACTTGAAGCGCTCGACGGCCTCGAGCACCGTGCCCGTGCACCCCAGGACCACCTCTATCCCGACCGCACTCAGCGTTTGCTGGGCATTGGGCCCGCAACTGCCGGTCAGAACGGCCTCTGCTCCCACACGGCTCACCAACTCTGCCGAACGGATACCGGCACCGCCACCAAGCTGGGCGGAGGAGTTGTCGATGAACTCGGGACTCATGTCATCGGTGTCGACCAGCACGATGCACGGGCAGCGACCGAAATGAGGATCCACGGGAACATCGAGAGACTTCCCAGTTGCAGATACGGCTACTTTCATGCTTGCTCCTTCTTTCGGCCCAACTGGGCCCCACCGCGTCCCATCATTTCGAGTCCTCGAGCGCGCAACAGACGACGCCGTCACCATTTCGAGCGACCCTGACTCGGCATAGAACGTCGCCGCTGAGTCGTGGGTGCTCGGCCCGCAGCGCAGCGAAGTCCACCGTACCGAGAAACTCGACCAGCGTGTCGAGCCCAGGCCCGGCACGTGCTGGCAACATCCAGCCATCCAGCAACGCCTGAACGATCTCGCGTTGCACCCTCCGGGCCATGGTTTCGACGCAGGTGCCGCTCAGCGACATCAGCACGCTGCCATCCGGCATGATCTCCCAGCTGCGCCCACCAATCATGCGTGCCTCTCGCTGGCGTGGTGCCCCTCTGCGCCAAGTGCTCGGGCCGACGAGTCGCCGTCCAAACCCCAGCCCAGACCGACCCCGGGAGTGGCGGCGCGACGGAATCTGGGCTCCAGTCGTCGGCAAGACGAACCGGCCGCACCCCCGACCACGCTCTCTCGGCACGACTGACTGGACACGCTCTCTCGGCACGACTGACTGGACACGCTCTCTCGGCTCCGCCCCCATTATGCGCATATGCTCATAATGGGCAAGCCCCAATTTTGCCTCCCTTCAGGCCACGCACCCCGGCCCGCAAATCCACTCACGCCCCACCGGATCGCCCCAGGAGGAAGCGGCGACCACGGCGGGGCGTGACGTGCTGGCGACTGGGTTCTGGCTACAGCGCCGGGGTGGCGTTGTGGACGAGCTCCAGAGCCATCTCCGGGAACCACTCCCCCGCGGCAGGATCCATCATATCGCGCACCGGATCCGGTGAGCCCCAGGGCTCCCAACGGTTGCACTCGCCGTCGGACTCGCCGGGGATCTTCACCCACAGGTAGGCGTCCACAAGGGGCACACCAGTGTCGAGCGTGGGCCGCAGGCCGAGACCACGGTCCGGCGGGTTGCACCACTCCTGGTCGTCGGGATCCGCAGGATCCGCGGCCCAAGCGCCCTGCCCGTTTCGGCTGGTGTCTATGACAAACGGCTTCAACCCCTCATCGCCGGGATAGGGCACCCACGACTGATTCTCGACGTTGCTGGCGTACCATTCGTCCGCCAGCACCCACGTGGAAAAGTCGTCCGCGGTCGCGGGATAGTGCTGGCTTGCGCACATTTCGGCGTGACCGCCACCCCAGGACCCAGAATCCGGATCAGCAAACCAGATGCACTTCGAAATCCAGGTGCCGTACTTCTCCAAGCGCTCCTGGCCTTCGTAGTTGGACACATTCAGGAAGAATCCGTCCGCGCGCAGCACCCCAGCCTTGAGAAGGCGATCCGCAGCATCGCCAGCTCCGAGCCAGTTGCTGTGCGTCCCGTCGAGGTACACCTTGGTGCCCGCGTTCTCCTTGAGCTTGTCGACCGCGTAGTTCAGCATGGCGAATCGCTCAGAAGCCACGGTCGCCACATCTGCATCAGCGGGTTGGCACCACTCGTAGTTGGGATTGTCCGCCCAATCGTCATCGCGGCTCTCGAATGGGTCGTACCAAGGAATGATCCCCAGGCCGTCCGGCTCCAGGATAACGATGGCTTCTCGGTCGCCGATCCCGGCGGCAAAGCCGTCGATCCACGCCAGGTACTCCTCGGGAGTCGTGGCTCCGCCGGCCGAGAACTGCGCGCAGTCGCGGTACGGGATGTTGTACGCGACGAGCACCGGCGTGCCCTGGTTCTGGGCTCGTGCCATCACCCTGTGGACGTCTTGCCTCACGGTCTTGGGCGTACCCAGAGTGAACCAAGTCGCCTGTGGTGTCTCGATCATCGTTCTGATCAGGGCAGCGTCTTCCGCCTGCCCGGCCGCGTGCAGGTCGGCGATCTGCTCGATCGCGCCGTGGTTTGGCTTCGGTATGTAGAGCTCTGGTCGGACCACAACCGCCTGCGCGGTGGCGCCGAGCTGTTCCGAGCTCGATCCCTCATCTGAGCTGCACGCTGCGGCCGCAAACCCACCAGCGAATAGCGCAACGCATACTACTCCAGCACTTCGTCCGTTCATTGAAGAACCTCCCGTCGTCCAGCGACGTTTCATCCCCGTGTTTGCGCGAAGACGCCTCGGCGCAAGACCGACGCCACCCTCCGCGGGGACAGCGAATAACATGGAAGCCGCTCGCGCAGAAGGCAGTCACCCGCCAACCAGCGCGTCGCGTCCGAGTGTTCTCAGTCCGTGGCCTGCCATTCCCACTATAGATCCGGCACGGGTTGATCCTCATGCAAACCAAACGCAATCCTGGAGGAGCACGCTTCCATGCAGAACGGCGCAGTACCAGCTGATTGCACTTCGCCCGCCGAATGACGCGGGAACACGGCTCCGATCTCACGCCGTCATTGTCACCATCAACGTCAGCCATCAGTCGACCGCGGGCCTCAAAGATGTCTGGCGTTGTCTTCGATCTCGCAGTCCCACGGCCGTGCCGCAGGCAGCGCGTACGACGAGGAGGGGAAATATGAGTTGCCGGAGTGGCGCCACCGGGGCCGCTAGAGGAGGGACCGTCGGCTCCCGCCGTTCCGGGTGGCCGCCGGGTTGATTGCCCGCCGACTTCCGGGGCCCGAAGCACGAGTGACACCAGCTCCGCGACCGCTCCCCGCACCAACCCCGTCACGCCGCCAACTCCCCGCAATTCCAGCGAGAATGCCGTCCGACCCGGCACGTCCGCGGCGAGGCCACTCGGCTCGACCAGAGGCATCGATGTCGCGTGCTAGAATATGCCCAGTCACGGGAGGCAGGCATGCGGATCAGCACTGGCGTGTGCGCGCTGTGGGTGTCACTGGCAGCCCTAGTTGCCGCGGGTTGCTCCAAGGACAGCGACGTCCACGAGAGCAGCGGTGGTGATGGCGCGGGGGGCGCCTCGAGCGATGGGCTCGGCGGGGCGGCCACGGCCGGCTCCGGCCAGGGTGGGGCGGAAGTCACCGGCGCGGGTGGCGACCGGACCGGCGGCGCAGCCGGCACCGGCACGGGCGGTGACGGGTTGGGAGGTGCGGCAGGCAGTGGCCTGGGCGGGGCTGCCGGCGCGGCCGCGGGGGCCGCTGCGCTGGGCGGCTCTGCAGGTGTGGGCACGGGCGGGGCGCTGCTCGGCGGTGCGGCAGGCTCCGATACCGGTGGCGCAGCAGGCGTAGGCGGAGCAGGTCTGGGTGGCGCAGCCAGTGGAGGCACGGCTGGGAGCGCCGGAGCTGGCGCGGCAGGGTGCGTCGACGTGGACCGAGACGGGGACTGCGCGGCAGACGATTGCGATGACGAAAGCGCTGCGGTGGGGCCATCCCAGAGCGAGGTCTGCGGCAACGGTCTCGATGACGACTGCAACGGTGACGTCGACGAGGACTGCCTGGGAACCAGTGCGTTCTATGTGGACCGGGATTCGTTGGGTGGCCCATGTGACGATGCCAATCCCGGCACGATCACCGAACCGTGGTGCACCATCGCCGAGGCCAACAGCCGCCTCAGCGAGGGCGACACCGTCTACATCCGCGCCGGCACCTACACCGATGAGACCATTGCCCCTGCGAACTCGGGCATGTCCGATACGGCGCGGATCACCTACGTCAACTACGCAGGCGAAGCGGTCACGCTCCAGGACAGCGTCTACTGTATTCGCCTTCAGAACACCGCTTACGTCACGGTGCGGGGTCTCGAGTTCTTCAACTGTGGTCGCAACGTGTACATCGACGGCTCCGATCACAACAACGTCGGCTTCTGCACCTTCGACAACCCGGCTGGCCCCGTGACGTGGGCAGGCTCGCGCATCTACAACGGCTCACAGTACAACCGTGTTCATGACTGCACGTTCTCGCGCTACGGCAACGAGTCGGGCACCGACCCCGACTGGGACGACAACGGCTGCATCCTGGACATCGGCAACGACAACCAGGAGGACCCGGCCGACTTCAACGTGGTGATGAACTCCACCTTCTACTACGGCGGGCATCACATCCTGGGCGTGTACGCCAACCGGAACGTCATTCGCGGCAACACCTTCCACAACGAGGAATGGTTCGACTGTCACCGCCCCGAGATTGACGGCCTGTGCGGCGGCCGCGACGTGATCACCAACGCGAGCCAACCCGACCTCAACACGTACAACGTGTTCGAGGACAATCTCATTGCCTTCGCGGGGGTACCCCCTGATCAGGTCTCGTCGACCGGGCTCAGCCTGCGGACGCAGCACAACGTCGTCCGCCGCAACGGGTTCTACTCGTCGGATTCGTCCGGCGTGACCTTGTCCGCGGACGGCGGCAACCAGAACGACGCGAGCTACAACCACATCTACCACAACGCCTTCTACCGCAACGGCTACCTGCTCTTCGACGATTGGGACCCACGCAAGTACGGACTGATGCTGGCACGCTGGGTGGATGATGCCGAGCACAACGCCATGCTCGGCGTCGCCATCCAGAACAACGTCTTCTTCGAAAACAACCTCGGCGCCATCTACTACTACTACGTCGATGAGGCCGAACAGGTCGCGGCCGACAATTGGCTGGAGCAGGGCGACCCGGGTTTCTTGACTGCGACCGGAGATCCCGATCCTTTCGACTTCGACGCGCTGGACTTTCGCCTGAGGGCGGACAGTCCCTGCATCGACAACGGCGGCTTCCTCACCCAGGCCACCAACTCCGGGCAGAGCAGCACCACGCTCGAGGTGGTCGACGCCGGCTACTTCTTCGACGGCTTCGGCATCGTCGAGGCCGACCTGATTCAACTGGAGGGACAGACGCAGGCGGTGAGCATCGCTGCGGTGGACTACGCTGCGGACACCATCACTCTGACCGAACCGCTCACCTGGACGGCCGGCGCCGGAGTGAGCCTGCCCTTCTACGGCTCGCAGCCGGACCAGGGTATGCACGAACGCTGGGAGTAGTGTCTTCGGCTGGGTGTCGCATACCCGGCTTGGGGGGGAGCCTCGGCACGACGCCGTTGGCCGCGTTTTCTCTTGCGTCCCGCCGGAATCTCACCAAAGAAGTCGGGTTGGGATGTCCCTATTCTGGAAGCGTGAACGCGAGGCACGGCAGCTCATCGAGCAGTACTTCCTGGCGTGCGACCAGGCCATGCAGCAGTTCGAGCGAGCCATCGACGTCTACCTCTCGGAGGGGGACTCGGAAGCATTCACCGCGCTGGACGAGCGCGTTCGCGCGTGCGAGTCTGAAGCCGATCGACTGCGGAACGAGGCGGCGCGATTGCTCTACGGGCGCACGCTGCTCCCGGAATCGCGTGGCGACCTCCTGGGACTCCTGGAAGCCTTCGACCGCATGCCGAACCTCGCCGAGACGGTCACCTTCATGCTGTACACGCAGCGCATCGCGGTCCCCGACCCGTTTCGGGAGAGATTCCGCGAGCTCATTCAGGCCAGTCTGGATGCGTATCGACTGGTGCGCGAGGTCGTGGATCTGCTGCTGTCCAACCCAGACGACGTGGACGCGCGCGTGCCGCTGGTCAGCGCCAAGGAGTCGGCCGCTGACGAGTTGGAACGCTCCTTCATCCACGACGTGTTTCGAAGCGAACTGGAGAAGGCCGACATGATCCTACTCCGCGAGTTGGTCGGGCGCGCAGGGGGCATTGCCGACAGCGCCGAACGGGTCGCCCGACGAATCGACATCCTGTCGTTCAAACGCCGGATCTGAGTCAGGGCTCCCCGGGCATGTGGCAGCTGGCGTCAGGCGGCATCCTGGGTTGGGCGTTGGGCGCCAACGACGCCTCCAACGTGTTCGGTACCGCAGTGGCGTCGCGCATGCTGCGATTTCGGACTGCGGCCGTCGCTGCGTCGGTGTGCATCGTCCTCGGAGCACTCGTCGGCGGCGGGCCCGGAATGCGCACCTACCGCGACCTCGGCCAGACCAACCTCGACACCGCTTTCGTCGTCTGCCTCACGGCGGCCTTGACCGTCACCGTGATGACGTGGCGTCGTCTGCCGGTCTCCACCAGCCAGGCCGTGGTGGGGGCTCTGGTGGCGGTCTCGGCGCTGCGGGGCTCGGTCGATCTGGGAGTACTCGGCAAGGTGGTGCTCTGCTGGATGGGCACTCCCATTGGGGCGGCGCTCTTGGCAGTGATCCTCTACGTCGTGCTCGGCAAGCTGGTGAATGTCCTGAGCATGAATCTCTTCCGGTACGACGTCACCCTGCGCTCGGCGCTGATGGTGGCTGGCTGCTACGGCGCGTTCGCCCTGGGGGCCAACAACGTCGCGAACGTCACCGGCCCCTTTGTCGGTGACGGAATGCTCTCCGTGCCCAGCGCGTGCCTCATCGGCGGACTGTGCATTGCCCTCGGCGTCGTGACCTACAGCCGCGGCGTGATGATGACCGTGGGTCGCGGCCTGGTGAAGCTCGACGCATTCAGTGCGCTGGTGGTGGTGCTGGCCGAGGCCCTGGCCGTGCACAGCTACGCGTTGGTCGGGGTCCCGGTGTCCACCAGCCAGGCCGTGGTGGGGGGCGTGCTGGGCATCGGCCTGGTGCGGGGCGTCCGAACCGTGAACAAGCGCACCCTGGTCGGCATCCTCGGCGCGTGGGTGATGACCCCCGTGATCGCATTTGCCGCGACGCTGCTGCTCTGCCTGCTCGGAGCCGGTCTCGGCTGGCCTCCCTCGCCGGCGCGGTGAATACGTCGTTGGGGCGCTTCTCGGGGTCGAGACGGCGCGGTGGCAGGCGCGGCTCAGCAGAGCCCGCAAGCTGCGCTTGCGGGCGGTCGCCGCCCGCCTGGGTGCCGCCGGGCTTTCGGGGCCCGGCGGCGGGGCAGGCTGGGGGACGAGTGGTGGCGGACTTCGGGAGGGGGTCGAGACGGCACGGTGACGCCGGGGCTCAGCGGAGCCCGCAAGCGACACCGCGAATCAGCACGCAACTGGTCGCTCCATTGACCCAAGTGGTGTGGTCCGGGACTCAAACGGGCTGTCGCCGCGGAATTTGGGGTCGCTCTGGCGAGCGGGTTCGGTATGCTCTGCAGGACTGGTCCCCGCGTCTGCCGGCCCGGCGGAGCTGCCTTTGAT
>CAZSVU010000080.1:22230-27647 GCA_964610275.1 uncultured Polyangiaceae bacterium
CTTTGATACCTCCATGATGCCTGCTGCCTACCGACCTCGCCTGGCTGTGCTCAGCGCCCTCCGCCAGCCGCTGCCGAACATCGGGGCTGCCCTCGTTGGCCTCTTGCTGTCGGCCTGCTCCAACGACGAGTTCAGCGATTGCACCCAGAGTCGGTCCTGCTCTCCGGACGCGGCGGGTCAGGCCGGGGATACCGGCAGTGCGGGTCGGGCCGGGGACGAAGCCTCCAGCGAAGCGGCCGGAGCCGCCGGTGCGGCGGGCGGGCCCGGTGCGGCCGGTGCGGCGGGTGCGGCGACGAACGGCGGCCAGGGTGGAAACGAGTCGGCTGCTGGAGCGGGCGGTGCGGGCGGTGCAGGCGGCAGCCCGGAATGCATGGTCGACGACCAGTGCGCCGACACGTTGGCGTGCAACGGCGACGAGTGGTGCGATGCCGGGATCTGCGTGCAGGGATCGGATTTCTGCGACAACCCCGATCCAGATCACTGTGACATCAGTTGCACCGAACCCACCGAACCCGGGGGCATTCCCGTGTGCCGCGTCACCGCGGGGGACCGTGATGACGACGGTCACGGCTCCGATCAGTGCACCGATGATCCCGGGGACGACTGTGACGACACCCGCGCGTCGGTGAATCCCACCGCCGACGAGATCTGTGACGGGCGCGACAACGACTGCGATGGCGCTGACGATCTCAGCGAAGGTCTGGAGCTCGGTGGTACCGTTCGCTTCGTCGATGGGCTCAACGCCGACGACCCCAGCATCGTCTGGGCGCCCGAGGCCCGAGTCTACGGCATCGCCTGGATCGGCGAATCCGACGATGGGTCGACCGAGCCTCCGTCGGAAGTGTTCATCACGCTCTTGAACGCCGATGGCACCCAGGCCCACCCGGCGGTTCGGCTTTCCGATTCCGGCTCGGCAAAGGCGACTCCAGATGTCGCCTGGAACGGCGAAAGCTTTGCTGTGGTCTGGAGCGACGCTCTGGCCGGCGTCTCCAACATTTATTTCGGCCTCGCGGATGCCGAAGGAGTCGTACAGCGGGCGGGAGCGACACTGATCAACACACCCATGCCCAGCACCTACCCTGCCGTCGCCTGGAACGGCCAGGACTGGGTCGTGGTGTGGAGGGATGGCAGCGACGCCACCAACGGTCAAATCCTGGCACAAACGGTGGAGTCGAACGGGAACAGCGGTGGCTCGCGGCAAACCCTGGCGGGGTTTGGGGAGATGGGCTTGCCGCGCGTCGCAGTCACCGAGGGCAACGCGGCGGTGGTGTGGGACGACCTTTCGGGGATTGGCCCGATGTGGCGCATCTACGATGCGTCACTCGCAGCAGTCACGAACGCCGCTGCCCTGGACGCCGAAACGGAATGGACCGGCCCGGTGGTCGCGCCGGCGACCGATGGCTATGCAATAGCGTGGGCGCGGCCTCTCACGGATCAACTCCTGTTCGAAGTTCGGAACGTCGCGGGTGAACGCACCTGCGAAACCCCCTCGATGGGCACCGCGCTGAGCGCCCGGGACCTGGTGAGCTACGCGGGCGGGCATCTGATCGCCGGCACGGTCACCAGCGGGGTAGTCGCCGACGTCGGCATACTGCGGGTGCTCGACGGCTGCGTACGTGGGAGCAACACCATCGTCCTGTCGGACGTCGCCCAATACGGTCTCACCCGAATCAACGCCGCCGCCGGCGAGCAGGGGTTCGCCGTGGCCTGGCCGAAGGCGCCGTACACGGGCGACGACCCGGACAGTCACGGCACCCAAGGCGTCCTGGTGCGGACCTTCGGCCCCAACTTCTGCGACGATCCTACGCCTGCGCCGTAACCTCGAACAGCAGGGTGCCGGCCGAGAGCCGCGCGCGGTGACCACGCCAGCTCACGTGCCGCTTGAAGGGGGCCAGCAGCCACATCGTGCACATGGTGAGCTCGCGCACAGGCGAAAGCAGCAGCGGTAGCCACGCTCGGCGCCAGCCGCGCAGAGCGACCCAGCCCCCGACGTCTCGCAGCAGCAGCAGCGCAAGCGCCCACACCAGGGCCCGGGGCCCGCCCAGCCACCAGGCCACCGGCATCAAGAGCAGCGGGCTCACCAAGAGCTCCAAGAGCGCGAACGTGGGTCGCAGTCGCCACCTTAGCATCGACCAGCGCAGGTGGCGACGCAGACAGGCACGGAAGCCGAGGCGTCCGGTGTGGTTCTCGAGCACGGTGGGCGCGATGCGGACGCGGTAGCCGGCGTGCTGGTAGAGCTTGCCGATGACGAAGTCCTCGGCCAGCACCGCACCCACTCGGCCAAAACCACCCAGACGCTCAAAGGTGCGACGCGAGAAGAGCATCGACTTGCCAACCACCAGCGAATCGCCCACGGCAGTGGGCAGGGCCGCGCCCGAGGCGCAGAAGCCGTTCAGCTGGACGGCGTCCAAGGCGGCGCCGAGAGAGCGCTCACCGGTACCGGCAAACAGATTCGTGACCAGCCCCACGCGCTCCTCGGCAAACATGGTGGCGGCGAGCTCGGACACGTAGTGCGCCGGAGCCCGGACGTTGCTGTCGCTGATCAGGACGAGATCGTGCGACGCATGGGGGAGCATCCCCACCAAGTTTCGCACCTTGGGGTTGAGCGCGGTCCCGCCAGTGTGAATCACGAGCACCGCGTCGACCTCGGGGTGTTTGCCCACCAGGTCCTTCACGATGGGGACCGCCGGGTCATTCGCGTCCTCGACTCCAAAGACGAGCTGGGTGTCAGGGTAGTCCTGTTGAAAGAACGTCTCGAGGTTGGCAGACAGCCCGGGATCGGCACCGCAGAGCGGCTTGAGCACGCTGACCGGCGGCCTCCGGCGGTCAGCGTCCCAGCGGGCGGGCTGCCGGCGGCCGCGCGTGGTGCGCACCACTGCGCCCAGTCCGAGCGCGATCCAGGTCGTACAGATGGCCAGAAGCAGTGCTGCAATGATGATGCTCATGCTGCACTGCGTCAGCCAGATCTGTGCCAGCTAGCCAGATCTAATGGTTTCAAGTACTTATGATATCCAGCGAGCACACAACTGCGAACTGCGGTACCCAAATTGGTGGAACCAGTTCACACCCGGTTCAACCAGTTCGCAGCGAAGAGGGCCTGGCTCAGGGCCCGCCAGAACAGCCGGCGTCGGCTCAGTACTCCGCGTTGCCGGGCGTCCGCGGAAACGGGATGACGTCGCGCACGTTCGCCATGCCGGTCACGTACGCGAGCGTCCGCTCCAGCCCCAGACCGAAGCCCGCGTGCGGGACCGTGCCATAGCGCCTGAGATCGCGGTACCACCAGTACGGCTCTCTGGGGATCCCGAGCTCGGCGAGGCGCCGGTCGAGGACCTCGAGGCGGTCCTCGCGCTGCGCGCCACCGATGATCTCGCCGATGCCGGGTGCGAGCACGTCCATGGCCGCCACCGTCTTCTCGTCGTCGTTGAGGCGCATGTAGAACGCCTTGATCTCCTTGGGGTAGTTCATCACTACCACGGGGCGCTTCACCAACCGTTCCGTCAGGAAGCGCTCGTGCTCTGACTGGAGGTCCATGCCCCACTTCACCGGGAACTCGAACTTGGCCTTTTGCTGCTTGCGCTCCAAGAGCCGCACGGCCTCGGTGTACTCCATGCGCTCGAAGCTGGCCTCCACGAACTGCTCCAGGCGAGTGACACACGCCGAGTCGACTCTATCTCTGAAGAAGGTCAGGTCTTCGGCGCAGTCCCGGAGTACTGCCTGGAAGATGGATTTGAGGAAGCGCTCGGCCAGATCCGCGTCGTCCGCAAGATCGGCAAACGCCACCTCCGGCTCCACCATCCAGAACTCCGCGAGATGGCGACTGGTGTTGGAGTTCTCCGCACGAAAGGTGGGCCCGAAGGTGTAAACCTTCGAGAGAGCGAGGCAGTGGGTCTCCACCTCCAACTGGCCAGATACGGTCAGAAACGCCTCTTTGCCGAAAAAGTCCTGGCTGAAATCGACGCTGCCGTCCGGGTGCCGGGGCAGATTGGCCAGATCGAGGGTGGAGACGCGAAACATCTCCCCTGCCCCCTCGCAGTCACTCGCCGTGATGATGGGTGTGTGCACCCAGAAGAATCCCTCCTCGTGGAAGAACTCGTGCACGGCGAGCGAGAGTCGATCGCGAACACGCGCCATGGCCCCGAAGGTGTTGGTGCGCGGGCGTAGGTGCGCCACCTCCCGCAAGAATTCGTAGCTGTGGGCCTTGGGCTGGATTGGATAGGTGTCTGGCTCGTCCACCCACCCGAGAACCTGCAGTGACAACAGCGAAATCTCCCAGCGCTGTCCCTTGCCCTGCGACTCGCTTACCGTGCCCGTGGCCACCACCGAGCAGCCGGCGACGAGTCGGCGGACGTCCGTCTCGTAGTTGGAAAGGGTTCCGGGGGCCACGAGCTGGAGCGTGGCCAGGCACGAGCCATCGGTGACGTGGACGAACGAGATCCCGGCCTTGGAGTCGCGGCGCGTCCGCACCCACCCCCGAACGGTCACCCGCTCACCGACAGGAGCTCGGCCGGACAAGATCTGCTTGACTGACAGTGGGCTCACGGCTTTCTCCTCGGTGTAGCTCAACGCGTTCGCCCCGGCGCCGCAACCAGGCAGCGGGTGTGACAACCAGCCGGCCAGACAAAGAATATCGGGTACTTGACGGCGGGTGGCCAGCGGCCGGGCGAATTCATCCCGATCCAGGCGTCTCGACGGGAAGAAAGGGGTGCCGTAGAACGTACACTCGTGCGACAGGCCTGCCCCAAGGAGATGGCGAGGTGAAACGGTCAAGCCCACAGATGTACGACCCGCGGACAAGCCCCCAACGGTGGAGCACTGCGCGCGCAGTGGTCCCCTGCCTCATCGCCGCGTTCGCCCTCGCCGGAGCGGCCTGCAACCGGCGCACCGGCGAAGCGCCGCTCAAGCTCGAAGCCGAGCCAGTGGCCGTCACCGAAAAGGCCGCGGTCCAGGCCCTGGCCAGGGTGGCTCAGGACCCCGCGACAGAAGCGACGCCGGATGCGAACGCCACCCCGGAGCCCAGTGACTCCGCTCAGCCACCGGCCGACGACAGCCCCGCGACCCAACCTCCGTCAGACGGACGAGTCGCGCAGCCGACACCGACTCCGACCCCGACGTCCACCGCACGCCCGGACCCCGGAGAAGCCTCTGGCCGCACCGGCCGCGCCGAGTCCATCAACATCGGCAACCGCGTCCGCCAGCCAGGCAGCCGCACCGAGACCCCCACGGGCACCATCACCGAGAAACGGATCCGGGAACGGCAGTAGGGTCAGCCCGCAAGCAGAGCTTGCGGGCTTCCTAACCACTCTCCGTCCACCCCTGCTGCTTCCCAACCAGAAGCGGCACGGTGGGAGCAGCCAGCCCGCCTGTCGGGGTGGGGACGGCGGGGTAGCAGTCGGTGGGGTTAAGGGAGCACCGGCTGC
>CAZSVU010000081.1:0-23582 GCA_964610275.1 uncultured Polyangiaceae bacterium
CGACGTTGCTCCATCATCTTCACGCCGCCCGGCCCAACCTCCGAGCGAGGGTGCCTGACCGTGAGCTGGGACGCGCACTACGGCGTGACCTACGGCCCAGACGGCAGCGGTCGCTGCATCCTCGACCAGGACCCGGGTGACGGCATTGGACGCTTCCCGCTCCTCCACGGCACCGCCGCTGACGAGGGCCACCACGGGAGCGCCTTTGCCAACGAGATGTGGACTGCACACGTGCGCTAGCGGCCGTTGTGGCCAGTGCGGGAGACGTCGTGATCCTACGCTCCGACACTCACGACCGTCAGACCCACCTCGGCGCGCACGCGGTCGAAGTACTCGCGGTCGGCGCGCTGTCGTTCTTCGGCGGTTCCTCCGCACCGGCAGAACGGACCGGCTTGGTCTCGCTGCTGCATGAACTCGGTGAGGAGCTTTCTTTCCATCGAGACGCGGCTACCGATGAACTCGGCGGTTTGGTCCAGCGCGTCCTTGCGGGCCTCGGCCTCCAGGACCAGCATGTCCAGATATGAGCTCAGCATGTTTTGGCGCGCGCCCGGTCGGGAGTAGGCGCTCGCGCGCTGCTCGGGGACGAGCGCGTCTTTGAGGAACCAGCGGAAGTCCGACTCGAGGATCGGCCTGCCCCCGACCACGGCTAGGACCTCGTCCTGTGGGACCGCCTTCTCGTCCAGCAAGGGAGCCTCCCGCTGGCCTGCGTCCGTCACGTGCAAGCCTACCTCTTGCTGGATGGGCGTCATGAAGGTCTCTCGGGCGTCCGCTGACCGCTCCTGAGCCAGCTCGTCCGTCAGGATCTTCCGAACCTCCTCGAACGGCCGCGGCACCTTCTCGGTGATCCGGTCTCGTACCTGCAGGACGTGGTAGCCGAACACGCTCCGGATGACCTCGCCTGGCTGGTCGAGCTCTTGCGTCTTCACGGCTCGTTCCACCTCGGCAGCGAAGTAGCCGAACCGGCCATTCTTGATGAGTCCTGCCCGGTGCTTGGTGGGGACGTCGTCTGAGTACTCTGCTGCCACGGCGTGCCAACTCTTCCCGGCCCGGAGCTGGGCCAGGGCCGCCTCGGCTTTGGCCCGCGCTTCGGCATCGCTCAGGCCCTGGTTCGGGAAGGCGGGGTTTCCTTGGACGTAGACGAGCAAGTGGTGGGCAGTGAAGCGCGGAGCCTCGGTGAGCTCGTGCTGACGCTGCTCGTAGCGCTTCCTGACGTCCTCCTCGGAGACCTGGGACTCACGGACGATGCGGTCGCGGTACCGCTCCGTCTCCAGATGCGCCAGAAGCTTCATCTCCATCAGCTCCAAGGCCTTCTCGAAGCGCGTCTCCCGGTCGAGGCCTGCTCGGCGCGCCTTGGTGACGATGGCGAGGGAGTCGAAGTACTCCTCGAGGGCGCTCCTTCGGTCTGCGGGGCTCGCGTTGATCACTGCCACCTGCTCAGGCGGAAACGCGTCACCCAAGTAGCGCTGAAAATCGGCCTCCCGGATCGGCTGGCTGCCCAGGGTGGCCAACGGAGTCTCCGGGGTCAGGGCGGACGGCGCAGGGGGCGCCAGGCCGTGTGAGGTCGCGTCCGGCGTCGGGGAAGAGCCGGCAGCCGCGAGTAGCAGCAGGGCGACCACGACGACCGAGCCCACTGGCTTCAGCATGCGATCCCTCGCAGCGGGGAAGGAGCTCGCTGTTGCTCCAGAGCCAGCGGTGAGACCACCGTCCGTCCCGAAAGCCCGGGCCGGTCGTGTGTGCTGCCTGGCCTGATCGAGATCACTGATACCATTGCGTGTAGATGTCGGCCGTCCCGGTGACCCCTTCGTCCAGGGTCAACGTGTAGTCGTACTTGGCGGTTCCGCCGTCGTAGATGTAGTCCGTGTTGGAGATCACCGCGACCACGACGTTGTTCTTCACGTTGCTCACGGGGATCGAGCACGCGCCGCTGGTCACGGGCGCGCCGTAGTGGATCTCCTCGCTGGTGTCCCGGTAGACCAGCTGGCAACTCATGTTGGCGCCGATGGGATTGAAGACCACGGTGGCGCAGGCAGCGTCGGAGCTCACCGTGAGCGGGATCTGATTGGCACCGGACCAACCCGGCAAGGTCAGCGGATCGGGGGTCAGCGTGTTGCCGCTCTGCGTACTGTCGACGTAGCAGGTGGAGTACCAGGTGCCGGGATCCATCCAGGACGGCTCCCACTCCGGGCCGATGGTGTCGTTCCAGTTGTCGTTCAGGAGCCGCTCGTATGCGGTCGACCACATACCGAAATCGCTGAAGGCCTGGCGCGCCCGGTACTCCTGGATGAGGCGTCGGGTCTGGTCGGGCCCAAGGCCGCCGCTTACTTCGGCCAGGTCTTGCAGCACGCGTCCGCTCTGATCGGCGTACCGCCAAACCCAGGCGATGCTCTGCTCTCCCAAAATGATCTCCATGGCGTGCGCAAACGTTTCGCCGTACTGCGTCCCGCCGAGGAGCCTCCGCCAGGTGCAGATCTGCTCCCCGCCCTCATACATGTCGACGCGCTGGGCGCAGGGTCCTCCGAAGCTACCGTCCTGCAGCCAGCCCGAGTAGGTCTCGACCGGCATGAAGGGGGCAATGGCCGCGCCCGCGCTCAGCCACCCCATCGACGTGGGGCTACCGCCAGCGCGCTTGGCCTCCATGGTCGCCTGCAACCACGTATTGCCGCCCTCGTTGAACCAACACGCTTCCTGGCCACCCGGCATGGTCGACAGGATGCAGTGGATCCCCTCGTGGATCATGGCGCCCTGTTGCGCCACCTTGTCCGAGTAGGTGCAGGCGGGATCGAAGCTGTAGACGGGATAGTACGAGGCCAGGACGATGGGACCGTCGCCCACCCAGCCCTGCCATCCGCCGAGCTCGGTGTTCGAGGCGTTGTCCGTGCACAGACCCGAGCCGTACAGGTAGATGGCGCTGTAGTTGCCGCTTCGCGCCCGGCCATCTCGGGGCCAGCGCATGACGTCCGAGATGTAGGCGAAATCGGTGTTGAAGCGCTCCACCATGGGGACCCACGACGCTGCGGTCACCAGAGAATTCCTGTTGGCGCCGTAGCGGAAGGTCCACCACCCGTCGGTGTACTCGCCGGCCACCCCACTGCAGTCGTCCGCCACCGAAGTTGGCGCGGGAATGTTGCCGAATTCGTCCACGTAGTCGTAGGCGATGTTGGGGCTGTAGACCGGCCACACGTAGTCGGCGGCACAGCTGTCCGAATTGCCGCCCGTACCTGGGTCGCCACCGGTTCCGCTGCCGCCGCTGCCCGGGTCGCCACCGGTTCCGCTGCCGCCGCTGCCCGGGTCACCACCCGTGCCGGTCCCACCGCTGCCGACCACGACGCCGCCCGTGCCAGATCCGCCGCTACCGACCACGACGCCACCGGTGTCGGTTCCCCCAGCGCCGACCACGACGCCACCGGTGCCGGTTCCCCCAGCGCCGACCGCGTCGCCGCCGGTACCACTGCCGCCGCTTCCGGTCGTGCCCCCCGTCTGGGGTAGGGCCGAGCCGCCATCCAGTCCGTCTGCGCCGGCACTTCCGCTCTCGGTCGATTCCGAGTCGTCGCCGCAACCTGCGAGGACCGCCGCGAGCAGCCCCAAGACAAAGTGAATCCCAACGCGTCGCTCGGCCATCGTGCGTCTCCTGTGGTCAGACTGGTCCCTGCGCCATTTGGGTAGTCGTGTCGGTCCCGTCTCGCGGGTCGCCAAAACGTATGGTCACTGCGCGTTCGCGGGTGCCGCGGGATTTAGGGTCAGATCTGCGGCCAGCCGATCAGTTTGACCTCGCGGCGCGACCCAGAGCGATGCGCTCGCGTGGTGGCAACGACAACCACGGCGCTCGCGCCGTAGGTCCATCAGAGTAGGGGACGGGCCGCTGTTGGCGTTCTGAGCGCTTTGCCTGAAAGCAAATACTTTCGTGAAAACTTTTGCCTATGTGCCAAACGTTGGAGGTGCGAGATCGCTCACTCAGTCGTGTCATCGCCACGGATCTGGAAGAGAAGATGGTCCTCTTGTCCGGTCCGAGGCAGGTGGGCAAGACCACCCTGGCTCGCTCGCTGCTCGAAGTCCGGGGAGCGGGCGCGTATTTCTCGTGGGACAGTCGTCGAGACCGCAGACGCCTCCTGGCTTCCGAGTGGCCCTCGCCTCCTGGGCTGCTCGTCTTCGACGAGTTGCACAAGTACCTATCGTACTTTGGAAAGCGGCTCCGCATTCCGCATCTGTACCAGGTGGTCGCCAGCACCCGCCGCGACTTCGTTCGCCACGAAATACGCGTGATGCCAGCTTTTCGGTTCCTTCCCGCGGTCGCGTAGCCCACGGGGCGGCGTAGTCCATGAAAACTTGATCAGCCGGCAAATGGAGGCCGTTGCGGGAAGGAACTTCAAAGGGTGCATGGTGGGTGGAGTTCAACGGTGCGGTCGGGCTCTCTGAAAGCGACAACGAGGCAGTGGCCCTTGCGCTGTTCGGGTACGTTCGCCATGCCCTCTCCCACGAATGGGAAATCATGGGTGGGCCGGCGGTGGGGCTGCTGGCAGGCTGTGGAGTGCTGACGTTCTGTGCCTGCGTCGGCCTCCGCTGCACCGCTGATCGAGAAGACCACCGAAACCGCGCGCGAGAAGAACCGGCGCGTCGAGTTCGTGGTGGTGGACGAGGAGTTGGGAACGGCTGGGTGTCTCAGGGGCGAGGCCTGCTGGGGTGCGCTGTCCAGGGTCTGGCCAGACTGGCGCTCGTCGCTGGTGTTGGTGACGCCGGCAACCTGACGGACTGGCAGCGCCGCGGGCCTCAGTCGGGAGGAATCCTATCCCCCACGGTGCTCCCAATGCGTGGACGCCCGCGGAACGGTTCGACCGAACGCTCCGCGAGGAGGCGCTGAATCAGTCCATTCTCCTCGGCGCGAAGCCCGGAAAGCTGGGTCGATCCGAAGTCGGGAACGAGCTGCGCGACCAGGCAAGTCGACACTCTGACCGACGACAGCAGAGCCCTAGAACGGGATCCCGTACACGTCTCCCAAGCAGTTGGGGTGCATGAAGCAGTCGTCATCGAGGCAGTCGGTGGCTTCGTCTTCGTCGTTGTCGACGCCGTCGGTGCAGTTCTGCTCGTATGGGGGCGGTCCTTCCATCGGATGGTCACCACAGTATCCGAACTCGATGCAGTCGGGATCGGCGCAGTCGACGAGCTGGTCCCCGTCGTTGTCTTCCAGGTCGTCACAGTACGTCTCAAAGGGCGTCGCGTAGTCCGCCATGGAGCAGTACAGGAAGCCGGCGCAGTCCTCGTCGGCACAATCGGTTCGTCCGTCGAAGTCGTCGTCCTCCCCGTTGTCGCAGTCCTCGATGGGTATGCCGTAGACGACGCCCATGCCGCCGACGCCCATGCCGCCGACGCCTTCCCCGGCGCCGCCTTCTCCGCCCGCGGGTTGCCCAGCGGCGCCGCCCTCGGTGCCGGTGCCGCCGGAGCTGACCACGCCCCCGGTGCCGGTGCCGCCGGAGCTGACCGCACCTCCAGTGCCGGTGCCGCCCATGCCGTTGCCACCAGATCCCACCCGGCCGCCAGTACCAGTGCCACCATGACCCACCTCACCGCCAGAGCCGAAGCCACCGGAGGGGAGGATCCGGCCGCCGGTACCCGAGCCGCCGAAACCGACCTCGCCGCCGGAGCCCAGGGCCTGGCCGCCGGTACCCGAGCCACCGAAGCCCACCTCGCCGCCGGAGCCAAAGCCTGCGCCTCCCTCGGCCCCTCCCGTGGAGGAGCCGCCCGTGGCGCCGCTCTGCATGCCGCCGAGCCCCTGCCCGCCGCCGGCGTCCGCGCCTGGACTGCCAGCGTCTCCAGCGTCGCCCGAGAATTCACTGCTCGAACACGCTGCGAGCCCCAGAGTGAGTCCGATGGCTGCCGGCCCGCCCATGCGTCGTCGCACCCACTCTGACCAGGGGATCCAACGCGAGCGATCCTCAGGTTCGCAAAGGCCCTCAAGGTACGCTGTCACCAGCTCCGCGTGTCGGTTTCTCTCCATGACTCGTTCCTTCCGCCCCGGTCGTGGCAGTGCCCCTGAGAATGATGGCACACTTCCGCCCGTCACCTCAGGTGCAGGAGATCAGAGCAAGCCGCGTGCCAGCCCGTCCAGTCGACGGAGAAGCTCAAATCGCCAGGTACTGCGCCTCAACCGGCGCATGCCTCCGTGGCCAAAACTGCCTCACCGTCGAGACACCCGGACAGTATGAGACACCCGGACGCCGCCATCTCCGCGATGAGCCGCGCGGCGTCGTCAGCCTCCGGATGAGCGGGGTAGTCGGGTCCGCAGGGCTCTATGTGGTCCAGCCAATCGCTCAGTCCGCACCGAAACCCCATCCGGGTTCAGGACGCATTCCGGGTGCCGCGCGTGGGCCACCGCGGAAAACATCCGAGTCAAGCCCAGAGCTTTCGACTCAGGTCCGACGACCTGCAACTGCTTGGCCCGCGGCTCCTCAGGGCGCATCCATGTGACGCATCAGCACGCGCATCTGCAGCGTGTCTTCGCCGTCCACGGGTCGGATGTTGTGCTGGATGTTCCACTCACTGGCAGCCCACACGGTCCAGCCCAACCACACGTCGGAGTTCTCGCCCAGGTACCCGAGCAGGTTGTCCACCGCGCCGAGACATTCCGCTTGGTCGCTTCCCCCGAACTCCCCGAGGAACCCCTGGAAGCCATGGTCACGTAGCCACGTGGTGACGCCGTCCACCTGCTCGACGCCGATGGTCTCGCTCACGCAGGAATTGCTGCCACCCGAGTAGCCGCTGTCGAAGTACTGATGCAGCTCGAATGCGAAATTGTCCGCCGGGTCCACCACGTCCAGCATCGCCACCGCGTTCGGCGTGCCGTAGTAGTCAGCAGACCAGGAGTGGGCTCCCGTCCACTGATTGCCTGGCACGAGCACCTTGTTGTTCGCTCCCTGGTCGCGAATCGCGGCGATTGAGAGGTTTGCGGCGTCGAGCCAGACTTCGGTCTCCATGTCGTGCGGCTCGTTCATCAACCCGAACCAGATCTGGTCGTCGTTGCCAAACTCGGTCGCGATTCGGGCCCAGAGATCCGCCAGGGCGTCGGCGTCCATGTCCACGCCGACGACCCACTCGACCGCGTCCGTCGAATCGTCATCGTAGCGAGCGAAATTGTGGGGATCGAGGATCACCGTCCCGCCGGTGTTCTTGATCGTGGTCACGGTGTCCCGGATGTAGCCGAGCTCGGTCGCGTCCAGCGACGCGTACAGTTCCTGCTGCAGACGCTCCCAACGGAAGGGAAGCCGGAAGATGTTCATGCCCTTGCTGGCGTACATCTCGATGTCGGCCCAACTCGGATAGATGTAGTCGACGCCGTATTCGCCGGGCAGCCGCGATTCCCCGAACTCGGCGCCGACGATGTTGGCTCCAACCCAGTCCACCTGCCTGCCGGGGCCCGGCTCGTCGAGCCAATCCGGCACCACGACCGCTTCCCACTCCTCGCCGAACAGCATACGGAGATCGCGGACGCAGAAGCCAATGGCCTGGTCCCCGTCCGTCGACCCTGCCGCGCGGATTCGGATCGCCTCCACCTGGCTCGGGTCGGTTGCCGGAGCCTCCGAGTCCCAGTAGTTGCGGGCCTCGCTGACGAACACTTCGACGTCGCCTTCCGTCTGCAGGAACACGTCATTGCCGTCGTCCCGTCCTGCCTCTTCGAAGGTGACGATGGTCAGCCAGGGAACTGCGCTGCCGTCGAGCATGAAGGCGAAACCCACCAAACCGTCCGCAGCGTCCCCCAGGCAATCCGAGATCGGCCGGGGTTGCCCGTCATCCCCTTCGCAGAGCGTCAGTGTGGCTTCCGCACCCCAGTAGGTGCTGTAGTCGTCGTCGACCACCTGCGCCGTCTGACCGCTCGCACAGACGGTGCCGTCCGCGTAGCTCAGCGTGATGGTCGACCCCGGGCCCGCGTCACTCGACCAACTCCCCTGCAGACCGAATTCGTTCGACTCGTGCTCTCCGTTGGCGTCGACGGCCAGCGGGACCTCGGCCGGTATGGAGGGCTGATCACCCCCTGCGCCACCCTGCCCGGCACCCGCGCCAACTCCGGCGTCATCTCGCGCCCGCTCTTCCGGGGCCGGGGTCAGCTCCCCGTGCCCTTCCGAGCAGCCGATCGCGGCCCACGCGGCGAGCAACAGCGCGAAGCAAGACGTTCTGACGGTCAACGGACGGTGCAAAGTGGGCCCAAACATCCGTGACGTGTAGCGTTTTAGTCCCCCGAGCGCAATTACCGCACCAGCCCGTGGAGCGGTTGCCGCCGGCGATAACGACGTGCCACCGGAGTAGGGCAAAATCTGGCCGACCGAGGACGACCTGAAACAACGCCAGGCCCCGTCGCCACCTCAGTCTTCCGCTGCCACGCCGAACGCCCAGGACTCCCAGGTGACTCCCCCACGATTGTCACGCACCACGAACCAGACCTCTGCCGACTCCTGGGTGAAGCGTGGCGACACGCTGAAGCGGAAGCGCGGACGGGGATGCCAACGCCCGTCCTGCCAGGTGAAGGTTTCGTCGTCTTCGTCCCACGGGGTGAGAAGCTCGGCGGTGAGCACCTCCAGCGGGGGGGTCTCACCGGGAGCGGCCGCCAGGAGGTTGGGCTCGGCGTTCTCTGGACCGAGCTGCGGCTCGAGCTGGAGCGAGGGGCAGCGCGCTTCGGTGCAGCGCGCGAGCACGGGATGGCATTGACTCGTGGCGTCGTCCAATGCGCGACACTGCTGGCTCACGGGCGGCTCGCCGACGGGGGGGCAGTCCGCATCGGTCTGACACGCTGGCGCGGTGATCGGGCTGCCATTCACCAGCAGCGTGCCGATCACCGGGTTCTGATTCCCCACACCAGGAGGCAGGATCGGAATGGAGGCGAAGCCGACTTCGAAGTCGGCGCGTCCCAGTCGGTTCCCCTCGTCGTCGAGGCACCGCAGCGGGACCGTGTCCTCGATGTCGGGTGCCGGGGTGAGCACGCCGCGGCAGACGGCGAAGAACACGTACGAGATGTCAAATGCACCGGACAGCTCCGGGGCGACGAACGCGAAACGGGTGCCGATGCCCAACGTGCCAGCCTGGAATTCCAGGTCGCTCGAGGAGGTGTCGTACACTCGATCTGCGTACAGCTGGACGGCTTCGCGCGCCTGGGCGTAGCAGTCGAGATGCCGCCCACCGGGAGGATTGTGGCAGCCGCCGATCCACGCCACCTGGACCGGAACGGCAGCGTCGGTCGGGGCGGCGCGCATCAGATCGGAGTGCAGGAGCTCGAGCTCTACGGACTGACCCGGGGCGGCGGTCGGGGGCTCGGCCTGCACGGCCACGATGCGCAGATGCTCGGTGTCCTCCAGCGGCTCCTGCGTGCAACCGAGCAGCACCCACGCCACCACCACTGCCTGTGACCACCTGGCCATAGCTAGAATTCTCCTCGGACACCCAGACTGGGAATCATCGGCATAGGGTGGGTCGCGTACTCGCAGCGGGTGAGGTCGTCGCTGCAGCGCTCGCCCAGTATGTGGTCTTTTCCGTACACGTTGATCAGATCGAGATAGGTGGTGAGCGTCACGGACTTGCCCAGGGCCCAGCGCTTCTCCACGCGCAGATCCAGCTCGTGATATGCGGGGAGCCGCGCGCTGTTCGGTTCGCCCCGTATTCGCAAGTACTCGTTGGTGGTGCTGCTGTAGATCGCCCCGACCGTCGGCGTGTACGGCGTGCCTGACACGTACTGGAACTTCAGGCCCGCCTCCCAACCCCGTCCGAGACGGTAGCTACCGAGCGCGGTGAGCACGTGGGTCACGTCGGTGGACGCGAGCACCAGCGGGTCGTCGCTCGTTTGGCGCCGAAGCGACCGAGACAGGGTGTATGCGAGCCAGCCGTAGAAGCGACTCGCGGGTTTGATGCGCACGAGCGTTTCGAGCCCGTAGGTGACCCCTTCCCCGGAATTGTCGTATTCGAGCTCCCCACTGGGTGACACATCGCGACGGACCAGGTCCGAGAGGCGATAGGTGAAGCCCTCCACCGAAGCCTCCACGCTGTCTCCGAGCGTCTGCTCCACGCCGAGCGAGCTCTGGATGGCGCGGCTCGACCTGAGGCCCGGAGTGCCGAATCCGGGGAGCACCAGCTCGGGGGGTGGCGGTTGCGTGAACAGGCCGACCCCACCCTTGAGGGTGGTCCGTTCGGGCGCTCGCACCAGATCGTACCGCGCGCTCAGGCGTGGGCTCACATCGACGTGATCGATGGTCCGGTAGTAGTCGACCCGCACCCCACCGATGACGCGAAGGGCAACGGTCGGCGTGGCCACGAGCTCCGCGTAGGCGGCTGGTTGGAGGTGGGTTTCGCTGGTCTCGACCTCGGTGAGCGGCTGAAAGGCGGTGCGCGCGGTGGGCTGACTCTGCGACGCAGGCTGCTCTGGCAAGCGGAGCTCGACGCGATACGGGGCGTAGTGAATGTCGGTGCCCAGGTTGAGGCGCAGCCCCGGAATGAGGCGCCAGCCGAGCTCGGTGCGGGCCCCGATCGGATAGGCCGGAGCGTCCACGTGGAAGCTGTCATCGACCGAAGTGTACGAGAACCGGCGATAGATGCGCCCGACGGCCAGGGTGTGGGTCCAGTCGACCTGGTCCGAGAGCCGGGCTTCGTAGACCGAGTTGAGGTAGAAGAAGCCCGCGCGCGAGTCGAGCTGCATCGCGGACACCTCGTCCTCGTTCTCGTAGGTGAAGCGGTCGTTGGCGCCGAGGACCCCGAGCCTGAGCCGCGAGTCGGGCGTGGGGTGAGTCACAACGAAGAACTGGTAGTCGTTGTAGACCGGGGTAACGGGCCACCCGAGGGCGGGCATCGCGATGGCGTCCAGATGGCTGCGACGCACCGCCCCGATGTAGGTGGTCCCGTCCATTCCGGGCACGGGGCCCTCGAGCATGAGTCGCGCGTCGATGAGGTCGAGTTGGGCAAACCCGTGCGTGTGCCCGTCATCGATGGGGTCGCGAAGGCCGGCCTCGACCAGACCGCCTTTGCCTCGGCCGTACTTCACACTGTAGTTGCCGGGGTAGAGATCGAGATGATCGAGCATCTCCGTGGGCACCACGCTGGACAATCCCCACAAGTGGTAGATGTCCATGACGTACATGCCGTCGATGTAGGCGATGGAGTCCGTGGGATCGGTGCCACGCACGACGATTTGTTGTGATCCCACATAGGTGGGCGCCACGCCGGGTAGGCTTTGCACGGCTCGCATCGCGTCCCCCATACTGCCTGGCATGGTTTCGAGCTCGCGCTTCGACAGCGTGCGTCGGGTGACCTCGCGCGGCGGGCGCTCGCCCTCCACGTTCACCTCCAGTGGCTCCTCTGTCGAAGTTGCGGCGGCGGGCTCGATCGCGCTGGTGTCCCGCCACCGCTCGCCGGCCGTGAGATCCACGTCTCTCGTGATCGGTTTGAAGCCAGATGCGCGGATGGAGATCTGGTAGCGGCCCGCCTCTGCGTCGGCGAGCTGCCAGAAGCCTTCGGCGTCGGTCAGGAGCTCTCGCGTCGTCCCGTCCGGTAGCGTAACGATCACCTGCGCGCCCGCCACGGCCGTCGGTGGAGATCCGGTCACGACCCGCCCGCGCAGCTGGCCCTTCTGTGTGGCCGGTGGCTGCGGCTTCGGGGTGGCAGGTTTGGCGGGCGCGATCCGGAAGAGGTAGCGATAGCGGATACGCGCGGCGACGGGGTGGCCATCACGTAGCGCGGGGGTGAACAGGAAGTGCAAGGAGGCCCCTTGTGCCGCCTCGTCGAAGCCGTGCCCGACCGGTTCGGCCACGACGCTGGTCACGACTTTCCCGTCCACTCCCACCAACAACTCGAGCACGACGTCGGCTTCGAGACCAGCCTCCTTGGCTGCGGCCGGATAGGTGGCTTCGTGGTGCTGCAGTAGCCGGGGTGCCTCCACCCCCTCGTGCTCCCCCACATCGGGCCGGGCAGCCTCCTCCGGCTCGTCAGCGCCCGCCCATGACGTGGCCGTCGCAACCGCCAGCGTGGCCGCAATCACCGACAGACGCGAAGTTGCCCCGGTCACGCTTGCCACGGCCGTGCACGTTGGACCGCTCGCGCCAGAAACGCAACGATCCGTTCGGAGTGCCGTTGACCGTGAAATCTCCCTGCGTCACGGCGATCCGCGGGGTGGGTTCAGACGAAGGTTCGACGCCGCGGCACCGGCCCGATAGGCTGCCGCCGCGCGTGGGCCGCAGCCTGTTCCAACCCTGAGCGTCCCCATGAGAACCGAACGAGACAAGATGCTGGCCGGGGACCCCTACGACCCGGCGGATCCCGAGCTGGTCGCCGCCCGTGGCCGGGCGCGAGACCTTTGTCAGAGCTTCAACGCGACTCGGCACGGCCAACGCGAGGAGAGAAGGCGGCTGCTGCGTCAGCTGCTCGGGGCGGGCGCGGATACTGCGTCGGTGCAACCGCCCTTCTTCTGCGACCACGGCACGAACATCGAGCTCGGGGAGCGAGTTGCGTTCAACTTCCACTGTATCGTTCTCGACGTGTGTCCGGTGCGCATTGGCAGCTTCTCGCGCTTCGGCCCCGGGGTGCAGATCTTGACCCCACTGCACCCACTCGATGCCGAGCTGCGTCGGCGAGACGAATACGGAAAGCCCATCACGATCGGGTCCGACGTATGGGTGGGAGGCGGCGCCATCATCCTGGCCGGGGTGGGGATCGGCGCGCGCGCCGTCATCGGTGCCGGAAGTGTGGTGACTCGAGACATTCCTGCTGGCGTCCTCGCGGTGGGCAACCCATGTCGGGTCGTGCGAGAGATCAAGGAGTAGACCCTGGCGTGGGCCACCGTTCCACCCAGGCGCGCACCAGGCCTCCGAACATCGCTTTTTGTGGCGTTTGCGATGCGCGCTGGCGCTGTCGCGGTCAGTCCGGCATGCCGTGCTAGCTTGACCTCTCGTGTGGTGTCGGGGGCTCCTGATCGTCGGAGTGGCTGCCGCGCAGCTGGCTGCGTGCGGTGGAGAGGTCGCCCGCGGTGACGTTTCAGTGGACTCGGGAGACAGGACCGGATCCGGAGGCAGTGTGGCGAGTGTTTCCGGAGGCGCGGGACCGGCGAGCGCGGGCGGCATGACGGGCGCCGGGGGCGAGAGTCACGTCGGAGCAGCGGGAGCCTCTACGTCGCCGGGCGGGGGAGGGGGTGCCCCACCCGGCGCGTGCTGGCTGACCTTGTCCGGGGCCACGGGCGAGGAACCCGACGGCATGATCCCGATCTGCTGCAGCCCGACCGCCGAGGAGAGGGAGCTACGGGAGACGCTGCTCGAGGCGCTCAACGATTATCGCGCGGAAGCAGGCCTGGCCGCGTTGGAGGGTGATCCCGCGATCCAGGCGGCTGCTCAAGGCTACGCCCGCCACATGGATGAGCACCCGTTCTTCGACAGCAGCGCTCCCGAGCCTGAGGTGGGCACGGTCTGGCAAGCGGCGGGGCTTTGCGGCGCTCACGTGACGGCCGCGAACCTCGCAGTCAACGTCGGCGGCGCGCTCGACGTTCTGGACACCTGGATTGCAACCCCGGGCACCGAGCAGTGGTTGGTGCATCCAGATTTCACCCGCGTCGGTCTGGGTACGCGAGGCTATCAGTGGTGCTTGTTGCTCGACTGATCGCAGGGCAGCTGTAAAGTAGCGCCCTGGTGCCAATTGCGCGCCTCGGCCTCCGCTCCGCACTGGCCGCCGGCCTCCCCAGAAGGTAGGCTGCATGCAACGGAGGTGGCGTGACGATCCGTTTGAGAATCAGTGCGCTCGCGCTGCTGTCGGCGCTGGGCGTCGCAGCGGGCTGCGGCAGTAATGGGAACGAGGGCGGTGGTCCCTGCACGACCGGCGAGAGCAGAACATGCGTTTGCCCCACGGGCTCCGAAGGGACCCAGATCTGCCCTGCCGAGGGCGTCTGGGGCACCTGCACCTGCAGCGGGGATGGGTCCGGCGGCAACTCCGGCGATCCGCCCGAGGGCTCGGGTGGATCGCAGACCTCCGGCAGTGGTGGCAGTGGCGATCCGCCCGATGCAGATGCAGTGGCCAGTGTGGCCGCGTGCATCGACACGCTGCCAGACTGGGCGCAGCAGAATGCCAGCAGCGCCGGGACGGAAACGGCGATCATCAATGCAATCATCGCCGCCTGCGACGAGTTCGCTCCGGCCGGTGCCGAGTGGCAGACTTACTGTCGCGCCCACCTCGCTGGCGCCATCGTCGCAGAGAGCTCGTATGACGCGACGTCGGTCGTGGTCGACTCGTACGCCGAGCGCAGCGTCGATGGTCAGACCGCCTACGACCCGACCGTGGGGCTCCTTCAGATCCGTTTCAGCTCCACCGTGAGGGACTTCCACGACAACGGCCCCATGGACGCGCTGGCGCGCATCGGATGCAGCTTCCAGAACGTCGGCAGCCAAGACGAAGTCTTCTGGGCGACCGGAGCCAATCAGTACCTGTCGATGATGCAGGAGCCCGCCTGTAACATCGCGTTTGCCGCCTGGTACTACTACATCCATGCCACCGGAAACGGGGGTACCCAGGTCACCTATGCCTGGGCCTACTGCAACGGCGAAGGGGTTGCTGGCAATCTGGCCATCGGGCTGTTGTCACACCTCCGGGGACCCGCTGGGGCGATTGGCGCCGACGTCAACGATGCCTATGTCACCAGCATTCGTGGCTACTTCGACGGGTGCTTGGGGAGCGTCCCGAGCCCGCATCCATTCGAGATCACGCTCCAACCGGAGCCATCGAAGTACTGCGGTTGATGACCCGCGCTGCGCGGTCGTCCGTTGGCAGTGCAACACGGGTGCGGAGGTCGAAGCTGCGGCGAGGAGTGCTTTCCGCCGCTGCCTCCGGAGTGTGCCGACCCCGACGTCGACTGCGCCCTCATCCCCCACTACTGCGACACGGATGAACAGTGTCTCGCCTGGTCCGTGACGTGCGGGGCGGGCGGGGAGGCTGGGACCGGATCTGTCGAACCGCTCACCGAAGCCGAGCTCGGCCGCTGGTCGGACGACTCCGAGTGCCTCGTGGTTCCCTACCAAAGCTGTTGCGGAGCCACCAAGCGCGCCATCAACGCCCTGTCCCTCGAAGCCTACAACGCTTACCCAGAGTGGCAGGTGCTCGATGATCCGGCGACGTGCGAAGTGATCGGAGCCTGCCGGGACGACACGGGGGTCGTATCGGCCGTGTGGGAAGGCGACCCGGTACTCTACTGTTTAGTCGCGGCAGCTCGCGCGCCGCGGCAGTACCTGGATCGACGGAATCGTTTCGGGTAGTGTGCCTCCTCCGTGTCGGGCAGCCGGCTTCACAGAGCGACGGACTGGCTTGAGCGCGAGGAGGACCCCCGACTGTGGGCTTTCGTGTGCTGCGCGCTGCTGCTTCACGTGAGCCTGCTCGTTCTCGGTCGGCTGCTGCCGTCCGAACGCGGTCGAGGGTCGCCTGCGAGCTGGCCTCACGCGCGCGCCATCGTGGTGGATCTGGAGCGACAGGTTGCCCCGCCGGAATCTGAGCCAGCGGGGGCGGAGCCGCCGGGCGGCGGCTCCGAAGAGCCCGAGGCTGACGCTGCCGAGGTGGCCGCACCGGAAGTCGAGGAGCCCAGCGTACCGGATGCGCCGCGCGCGGTTCGGGACGAGACGGTGCGAAACGAGGGCCCCGCCACGGTTGCCGAGGAAGCTGCAGACGAGTCGGTGCCAGAGGGTGCGGACTCGGAGCCACCGGCCTTGTTTCGGGCCCTGGACACTGACCCCGAGAGCGCATTTGCCGAGCCCGTTCGCCCGCGCGCGGCCCGGATGCGAGCTTTGAGCGCGCGGCAGCGCGCGCCGGCCACGGCCCCGCGAGTCGCCGGGGGCGCGGAGCAGGTGAGCCGCTATCGTGGCTACGGCCCTGGTGCCCACGGCGGTCCGGGCGGACCCGGGAGGGGCTTTGGCCGTGGTGGACGGCATGTGGACCAGCCGTTCGTCTTCGGGGGCCTGAAGGGTGCCTTTCGTGCCGAGGTGTGTGCCCTGCCCCGCCACACCAACAAGCTCCGTGGCGTGAAGTCCTGCCCGGGGCTAGCCGTGTTTCGTACCGACCACTTCAACGTGACGCCGCGCGAGTTTCACCAGGGGTTTCCCGGCGTCAGCGATCGTGTGGAATGGTTCGCGATCAAGTACGAAGGGCAGTTCACCACCCCGCGTGGCGGTATCTACTCCTTCCGTCTGGTCTCGGACGATGGATCGATCCTGTACCTCAATGGCGTGCGCGTCATCGATCACGATGGCATCCACGCGCCCACCAGCGCCAAGGTGCGAGTCCAGCTCCCGGCGGGAAAGCACCAGCTGAAGCTGCTCTACTTCCAGGGTCCGCGCTACCAGATCGCGCTGCAGCTCTTCGTCACCCCCCCGGGTGGCAAGGAGAAGCTCTTCGGACCGGTGATCTGAGCGGTCGCCGTCCGGATCGCGGCGCACCGGCTGCCCCGCACGCACAGCGGCCACCTGGACGGCGTGCGTCAGGCGTTGATCAGCCGCGGTTGACCCGCTCCATCTCCAGCATCAGGCCGAGTTGGGCGCGATCCAGATCCGGGCACCCGACTCGCTCCGCCCAACTCTTCGCGCGCGCCCGCCGCTCGGAAACGGGCTCCAGAGCCCGAATTCTCCTCGAGGTCACGGGGAGGCGGCCCGGCAACCGGTCTCGGCCGTCATGCGGTGTGTTCGCGGGAGTCATGGTTCTCCAGCCTGAACGGCGCTTGTATCGATAATGTTCCCGAAGGGGAAAGTTGCCGGGAAGCCCGCCGGCATGCCGTTCGCGTCAGGCTGTAACGGACAGAGAGCTAGGCCGACCGCGCCGTCGGCTGATGTGGCGACCTCTCCTGCGAATTGGCGGCCCGGGCGCTGGGCAGGTAGCTGACCGGAGTCGCACCCGGAGCGCCGAGATGTCGGCGCAGCGCCCGCAGCACTTCGCTGCCACGATGCTGCCGGAGCGGAGACCCGTCACCCTCGGTCAGCTTGGCGTGGGCAATGACTCTTCCCCTGGTCCGCACCTCGTACTCACTCAGAGGCATCACCTGCACGCTCGTCAGAGCGTTTCGTATCTTGCTGCCGACGTCCAAGTGGTGGGCGGTGATGACTTGAAGCTCCGCCACTCCGGCAGCGTCCGCGAAGCGGACCGTGATTTCTGTTGGTTCCATGCACCCAGCGTGGGCCTCGGTCGTGACGCTGCTTCGCCAGCAACGGAACATTTGTGTGACATCGCGCTTCCGCCCAGTGCGCTTCCCCTCGACGCCCCTCGGTGGCCATCCCGGCCCAACCCGGGACGGTGTTCGACTCTGGCCCGCCGAAGCTGAGCGCACCAGCCAGCGGATTCCCTGCCTACATTGAGGAATCGGCGCTGAGGATCTGGCGGACCCGGTTCAGCAGCTCCCGCGTCGAGAAAGGC
Source organism: uncultured Polyangiaceae bacterium (assembly GCA_964610275.1). Classification (GTDB taxonomy): domain Bacteria; phylum Myxococcota_A; class Polyangia; order Polyangiales; family Polyangiaceae; genus JAFGBI01. Next base: position 17,389 of record CAZSVU010000081.1, read on the forward strand.
TTTTCCAGGAACTCGACACCCGCCTCGAGAACCCCGCGGTGCGAAATGACGTCTTCGGGGTATCCCGAGCAGTACAGCGTCTTGAGCCCGGGATGGAGCTTCCTCAGGGCCTGCGCCAGTGACTTGCCATTCATGTCTGGCATGATCACGTCGGTCAGCAGCAGCTCGATTGGGCGTGACCACTCGGCCGCCACCCGCAGCGCGTCGCGGCCGCCTTGGGCAGCGAGCACCTGGTAGCCCGCACGCTCGAGCACGGTGATGGCCAGTCGACGAACGGTGGGGTCGTCCTCGCAGACCAGGACGATTTCGCTGCCGGTTCGTGCCGGCGGCTTGACGCGGCGCCCGGGGAGGCCGGCGCTCTCGAGCTCGGAGGCGGGCAGGAGGATCTCGACGTCGGTGCCGACACCGGGGGTGCTCTGAACTCGGATCTGTCCCCCGCTCTGCCGGACGATGCCGTACACCACCGCCATGCCCAAGCCCGTGCCTTGCCCCGGGCCCTTGGTGGTGAAGAACGGTTCGAAGACACGGTCCATCGTGTCCTCGTCCATGCCTTGGCCAGTGTCCCTGACCGTCAGCGCCACGTGTGGGGTGACGTCGTCGCCCCCGCTCTCACCGACCCCCGCGGGGGGAGCCATCACGTTGGCCGTCGCCAGCGTGATGGTGCCACCGTCGGGCATGGCGTCGCGGGAATTGACGACGAGGTTCATGATGACCTGCTCCCATTGGCCCGGGTCGGCGCGCACTCGACGCAGATCCGTGGCGACGTCGACGCGCAGCTGGATCTCCTCCGTGATCAGGCGTCGGAGCATTCGTTGCATCTGAAGCAGCACGGTGTTCAGATCCAGCACCCTGGGCTGACTCACCTGGCGGCGGCTGAACGCTAACAGTTGGCCGGTGAGCTCGGCGGCACGTTTCGCGCTGAGCTGGATCTCTTGGAGCTCGCCGAGCAGCTGATTCGATTCCGAGTCGGTCCGATCTCGAACGCGGTCCAGGGCCAACTCGACGTTTCCGAGGATGGCGGTCAGGATGTTGTTGAAGTCGTGTGCGATGCCGCCGGCGAGCTCTCCCACGGCTTCGATTCTCTGCGCCTGTCGGAGCTGCGCTTCCAACCGCTCCTGCTCCGCCTCCATCCGCTTGCGCTCGGTGATGTCGCGCAGTGCCGTCATTCGACACTCGAGGCCCCGGTAGAAGACCGACCGACCGGAGGCTTCGACATGCACGACGGTCCCGTCCTTGCGCAATGCTCGGTGCTCGTACGGCTTGTCGAAGCCTGAGCGCATCTTCGACGCCACCAGCTCCAGATCTTCGGGAGCGACGAACTTGGTGATTTCTTGACCGATCAGCTCGTCGGCGCGGTAGCCAAGCAGGGTCAGGCAGGCATCGTTGGCGTCGACGACCCGCCCGCGGTGCCCGAACGCGAGGGCTTCGAACGAGGACTGGGAAAAGACGCGGAACCGCTCCTCGCTTTCGCGCAACCGCTCCTCGGCCTGCTTGCGTTCGGTGATGTCGGCCACGATTCCAGCCATGCGAACCGGGTTGCCGTCACGATCACGCAGGACGTTCCCTCGTCCCACGAGCCAGCGTATGCTGCCGTCCTGCAACCGGACCCGGTGTTCGACCTGGAACGGAACGTCGTTGGACAGCGCCCGCTCGATAGCGGCCTCGAGTCGGGGTCGGTCTTCCGGGTGGATGAACTCGAGATAGCGCTCGTAGCTTCCGTCGAAGCCGTCAGGGTGCACGCCGAACATCTCCGCCACACCATCGGACCAGAGCACCGTGCCGGTTCGGACGTCCCACTGCCACGCGCCCACCCGAGCCGCTTCCAGCGCCAACCTGAGATGCTCCTGCTCCAAGCGCAGTCCGTCTGGGCGCGCAGGTACGCGGTGCGGCGGCGCGTCCTGCGGGTGAGTCGTCATCGCGTCGGGCTCAGCGACTGCTGCGATGGTCGATTTCCCGCTGGGCCTGCTGTCCTTCACCCCGGCTCCGTTCGCGTGGGTGTCCCCCCAACGGGGCCACCCACGGCCCTACCGCCAGCAACTGCGACCACCTACCGTACCCCACCCACGGGAGGTGATCCACCCGGTGCACAGGCGTTCGTGCTGGTGGCGCGGAGTGCTTCACTCTCTAGTGCCGGCCGAGCGATCGACAGTATACTCGCTCGCCGCCGTGCGGCCGTGACCCGACATGTCCCACATCGATTCAGATTCCGATTCCCCCGTCGCCGACGATGATCGGCCGGCGGAGACCGAGCAGACGAAACACGCCGTGCCCGCCGAGGACCCGGCACCGCCGACCGTGGCCTCGGAATCGGCAACCGACCCGGCACCAGTGGACTCGGATCGCCCCCCGCCGGAGGTGGACCCGGCGGACGCACTCGACGCGTCCAGTCCCGAGGAGCCGACGCCTGCGGAGTCCGATCGCGAAACGCTGCCAGACGGCATCGAGGGACTCCCCTCGTCCTCCGAGCCCGGCGAGCCACCCCCGCGGCCCGTGGGTAGCCGTTTGACCGGAGCGGCTGCGCTACTCGGTCTCACCGGCGCGGGGCTCGGACTGGCCATTGCCCTGCTGTTGGTGCCGGACCTCGTCAACTTCGCCGCCACCAATGCGCTCGACAAGGGTCTGCGTGACCAACTGAGCTTGCTCATCCTCGGTTCGGGCGTGCTGTTCGTGTTGGTCCCCGGAGTCTACCTGCTGATCCAGCGCAACCGCAGCGCCGTGGCGCGGGTGGAACGCATCGCCCGGATCCTGTGTCCCCTCGGGCTGGTTGGCCCGCTTCCGGTGCTCCTTGACTGGAAGATCTACGCCCACCAGGAGCTGGCGCTGGTCGTGTCGGTCGCGGCGTGGGGATTGGGACTCGAGCGCGCGCTGCGCACCTGCGTGGGAGCCCTGGACGGGGCCATCCCGGCGATACCCGAAAGAGCCCGACGCGTGTTGTGGAAGCTCACGTGGATTCCGGTCATCGCACTGGTGCTGTGGTTCGCGATCTACTGCTCGTACTACACGGTGCTCACCCACTATCGACTCCAGACCACCGCGTACGACCTGGGTATCTTCGACAATCTGTTCTACAATCTGACGCACGGGGAGTTCTTCAAGGCCACGCCGGATCTGCGACGAGACGGGGGACCCCACCTGCAGTTCCACGTGACCTGGGTGGCGTACCTGCTCGTTCCCTTCTACGCGCTACGGCAGCAGGCAGACACGCTGCTGGTGATGCAATCGGTCATCGTCGCGCTCGGCGCGATCCCGTACTTCCTGCTGGCGCGATACCGCACCCGAAGCGCGCTGTTCGGATTGGTGATCTGTTACCTCTACATCATCTACGCTCCGACCCACGGCCCCGTCTTCTACGACTTTCACTTCCTGACCATCGCGCCCTTCTTCATCGGTTGGGCCATCTACTGTTTCGAGACCAAGCGCAGGATCGGGCTGGCCATCACCTGGGCGCTCGCCTTGGCGGTGCGAGAGGACATCAGCGCCACCCTGGCCGGACTGGGCCTATTCTACCTCTTGCAGGGACAGCGACTACGTTGGGCGGCGTTCTTCGTAGTGACCGGCACGGTGTATCTCTTCTTGATGCGCTTCTGGATGATGCCCGCCCTTGCCGTCAACCCGACGGAGTTTCACGCCCACGTTGGAGCGTACGTGAAGATGATCGCGCCGGGACACCAGGGCTACGGCGCCGTGATCAAGACCATCCTCACCAACCCGCCTTTCACTCTCGAGCAGTTGCTGGATGAGCGGAAGGTTCGCTACCTGCTCGAGTTGACGGTGCCGTTCCTGCTGTTGCCGCTGAGGCACCGCCGCACCTGGATCCTGCTGGTGCCGGCTGCGCTCGTCACGCTCATGTCGACCATCCCGCCGCCGTTCATGCGCAATTTCCAGTATACGGGCCTCTGGCTGCCCTACCTCATGCTCGGTACCGTCGTGGTGATGAGCGAGTGGAGGAAGAACCCGCGGACGAAGACGAAGTACTCGGCTGCCCTCATTGCCATGGCCGCTGCCGGGACCGTCTTGAGCTATCACCAGGGGGCCCTGTTCCAGCAGAACAACTTCAAGGGCGGCTTCCGCAAAGTTCAGTTCAAGTTCACCGAGGCCGACCGCAAGCGCCTCCAGCGCCTTCGCAGCGTGATCGAGGAAATCCCGCCGGAGGCTTCGGTGTTGACCACGGAGAACGAGGGGCCGCATCTGTCCAATCGTCCCGATTGCTTCACGCTTCGTGCCGCGTACACCTGGGCGGACTACCTGGTCATCAACACCCACGAGGCGCGCAGCGGCAGATCGCAGGCGAATCTCCGGCACGGGCTCCGGACTGGCGAGTACGGCTTGGTCAAGTCCGTGGGTGAATTCCAGCTCTGGAAGCGTGGCGCCCCGCACACTCAGAATGCACGCGGCCTACGCGCCCTGCGAATTCAATTCTAGTCGTCGGCGTGGCTGGGCATTGCGCCGGGCCGCCCCGGCGGGCATATTTCTCGTCGGCACTGTATGGCTGACGTCGATCCCGAGTCCGGTTCTGGCACTGGCGCCAAGTTTGACGCCTATGCCGACAACTACGAGCAGTTGAATGAGAAGAGTCAGCGCGCTTCCGGTGAGCCACCAGGCTACTTCGCCGAGTACAAGGTACGCTGCATCGAGCGACTCGTGGGGTCGGACTTCGACGAGCCCGTTCTCGACTATGGTTGCGGGGTGGGGGCACTGACCGAGCGCTTGGCGACCCGTTTTCCGCGCACGGCGGGCTACGATCCCTCGGCGGAGAGCGTCGAGCGCGCCCGCGTCCGAGTGCCGACCGCGGACTTCTACGGGGGGACCGACGAGATACCGGATGGTCAGTTCGGGGTCGTGGTGCTGGCGAACGTGTTGCACCACGTGCCGCCGCCAGACCGCCCCGAATTGATCCAACTCGTGATGAAGAAGCTCCAACCGGGCACCGGACGCATCGTAGTGTTCGAGCACAATCCGCTCAATCCGCTCACCCGCCGCTCGGTCGCAGCGTGCGAATTCGACGATGACGCCATCCTGCTCTGGCCGCGGGAGCTCCCCAAGCTACTGCGAGACAATGGGTCGAGCCACGTGCGGCGCGACTTCATCGTCTTCTTCCCGCGCGTGTTGGCTCCGCTCCGCTGGAGCGAGCCCTACCTCAGCTGGCTTCCGTTGGGGGCGCAGATGATGGTGGTAGGGACGGCGGCCGAGTGACCCCCGCAGCTGGCGCGTCCGCATCTTCGACGTTGAGACGCTCGGCCACAGTGTAGAGCGGTCGCCGCTTCACCTCTTCGTAGATGCGGCCCACGTACTCGCCCAGAATACCGGTCATCAGCAGCTGTGCCGAGGAGCCGAGGGCAACCAACAGCATGATGGTCGTCCAGCCCTGCACGACCTCGCCTCTGGTGACCTTCTCGTAAAGAGCCCAGGCTCCGGTGGCCACCGCCACCACGCCTGCGAACGCGCCCAACCAGGTGGCCAGGCGCAGCGGCACGATCGAGAACGAGGTGATCCCGTCCATCGCAAAGCGGAGCATCTTGCGGAGACCGTACTTGGTCTCGCCCGCAAAGCGTCCGTGGCGTTCGTAGTGGACGGCCGTCTGCTTGAAGCCCACCCAGCTGACCATGCCGCGCACGAACCGGTGGCGCTCTCGGAGAAGTCGCAGCGTCAACACGACCGGGCGGCTCATGAGGCGGAAGTCACCCGTGTCGACCGGTACCTCGAAGCCGAGCATGGCGCGGAGCAGGCGATAGAACATGGCGGCGGTGAGCCGCTTGAATATCGTTTCACCGAGCCGTCGGCTGCGGACTCCGTAGACGACGTCATAGCCCTCCCGCCAGCGCTGGATCATGTCGCGCACGACCTCGGGGGGGTCCTGCAGATCGGCGTCCATCACCACCACCGCCTCACCCGAGGCCCAATCGACCCCCGCGGTGATGGCAATCTGGTGACCGAAGTTGCGCGAGAACGAGAGCACCTTGTAGCGGGGCTCCCGAGCAGCCATGGCGCGAAGCATTTCCAGAGACCGGTCGTGCGAGCCGTCGTCGATGAAGACCACCTCCCAGGTTTCACCGAGCTCGGCCAGAAACGCAGTCAGGCGCTCGTCCAGCTCCGGGAGGGTTTCCTCCTCATTGAAGACAGGGATGACGACAGACAGCGTCGGCCGCTCCGACATGGGCTTGCTTATACTTCTGATTGCCCTCCGACGGCGAGTC
>CAZSVU010000081.1:23682-27365 GCA_964610275.1 uncultured Polyangiaceae bacterium
CGGGGCTCCAGATTGCGCCTGGACAGCCGCCGGACATAAAGTCCCACCATGTCTGTCGAGCCGCGAGAACCGTCCGGCTTGCCGGCGCTCACTCGCTGGGCACGAGTGTTCGCGCTGCTGGGCGTGGAGGGAGCGTCTTGTGGCCTGGCCGTGTGGGCGCTGAGCGTCTGGAAGCTGCTCGAACAGTACGTTTACTCCAACCGCATCGCGCCTCCCGCGTTTGGCGGCGCGCTGATCACCATGGCGGTGGGAGCGGCGATTGCGGCTGCAATCGGGCTTGCAATCCTCGGCTGGCAGCGGAAGGAGCCACGCGGGCTCGAGATCGCCGAATGGCTCGCCGAACGCGCGGCTCCGCTCGGCGTGAGTGGGGCGCTGCCATTCCTGGCCAAGTGGCAGATCTGGGGCGACCTCGAGCTCACGTTTCTGGTGCTGGTGAGCATGTTCGGGCTCGCGCTGCAAGGGCTGCTGCGAGTGTCCCTGCGAGCCACGCCGGTCTTCGAGTGGCGCCTCCCCGAGGGCACCAGGGTCGCTCGGCTACGCGCACTTGGAGAGAAGGCGCGTCCGGTGCTGATGCCGGTCAGACGAGCGTTCGGCTCGCGTTGGCTTCCCTTCTCGCTCGCGGTTCTGGCCTCGGTCTTCTACATCAGCTTCTTCACGTACTTCACCGTCGGCAACCACTACAACTTCTGCACGTCCGCCTACGACCTCGGCATCGAAACCAATCTGGTCTACGGGGCTGCACACGGAGCACCCCTCTTCCGTTCCGCACCGCTGGGCGGAAACATGCTGCATGGTGGCTTTCACCAGACGTATTTCGCGTACCTCATGGCGCCCATCTTTCGTGTCGTGCCGCGCGCCGAGACGTTGTTGGTGATCCAGGCCGTCCTGCTGGGCCTCGGCCCGATACCCCTCTTTCTGCTGGCCCAGCGTCGGATCGGACCGTGGCCGGCCGCCCTGCTGTCTTGCTTGTACGTACTGTACGCGCCACTGCACGGCGCCAACATGTACGACTTTCACTACCAGCCGCTGGGCGTGTCCTTCCTCCTACTGTTGTTCTATCTCCTGGACACTCGCCGTTACCGCGCTGCCATCCCGGTGGTGCTGGTCATCCTGAGCATACGCGAGGACATGGGCGCGATGACGGCGGCCCTGGGACTCTTCCTGCTGTTCACTGGAGAGCGCCCTCGGGTGGGGCTGGCGCTGGCGGCGGTGGGGGGCGGCTACTTCGTCGCGCAGAAGATGTACATCATGCCCGAGCTCTTCCACAAAGGGCAGAGCTCGTTCGCCTTCATCTACCGGGAGCTCCTGCCCGCAGGGGAGCGCGGATTTGGCGGCGCGCTGAAGACCATCCTGGCCAATCCCGGTTTCACGATGACCAAGCTCCTCGAGGAGCAGAAGCTCATCTACTTCCTGCAGATCTTTTCCCCGCTGGTCTTTCTGCCTTGGCGACGACTGGCGGTGGTGTGGCTGCTCCTTCCGGGCGTGGTGCTGACCCTGTTTTCCACCAAGTACCCGGCGACGTTGATGATCAGCTTTCAGTACAGCGCCTACTGGGTCCCCATGGTCTTCATTGGCTCGGTCATCGTGCTGCAGCGATTGGGCGAGGAGGAGTCAAAAGGGATCATCCCGGCGGTGAGCCGGCGCGCCTGGCTGGCGGCGATTCCCATTGCGATGTTGCTCACGTCGAACCGGTTCGGCGTGATTTTCCAGGACGAGACGGCCAAGGGCGCATTCGACCCGGTCCACTTCGGCCACACCGAGGAAGACCACCAGCGCAACCGTGACTTCGAGGTGTTGCACGCGCAGATTCCGCCGAAGGCCAGGGTCGTCGCATCGGAGTGGTTGATCGCCCACGTCGCGAATCGATACGACGCGTACACGTTGCGCCAGGGTGTGCTCGATGCCGAGTACCTCGTGTTCTGGAAGTACCTGCGGCGAGACGAGCGCCCGGTCGTTCAGAAGGCCCTGCGCGGCCAGTTCGGCGTGATGGAGATCCGTGGGGATTTCGTCCTCGCCCGCCGGGGATACGGCACCCAGAAGAATGGCGCAGCCCTCCGGATGGTGCGTGCAGTGTCCAGCGGACGACCGCCGCGCTGAGAGCGGGTGCGCGCGGCCGAGTTTCTGCTACTTTGCGCACTTGAGAACGGAGTTGGACGGGGAATCATGAACGAGATGCCGAGGAACAGGTGGTGGGGTGGGGCCATGTTGCTGCTGGCGACAGCGGCGCTCAGCCAACTGGACTGCAGTAGTTCTTCTAGCCGTGGTGGTGGGCTGGGCGGCATGGGTGCCGGAGTTGGCGGGACTGCATCAAGCAGCGGTGGGAGCTCATCCGGTACCGGCGGAAGCGTGCCGGGCGAGTGCGACGGCAGCTACGTGGCGACGGGAGACGCGTGTGCTGACGCCGAGCAGATGTACTACGCCTGTTGCATCGAGGAAGACTTCGGCAGCTGCGATTCGACGAGTCAGCTCGAAACGTGCTGGGCCGCTTGTCTCCTTGCCAGCTCCTGTGCGGAGCTGCGCGCTGCTGTGGTGACGGGCACCCCGAGTGACACCCTGCTCGCCTGCATGTCGGTGTGCGCGGAGGCCGTGGACCAGTTCACCTGCGATGATGGGACCGAGACTATCCCCATGGACTGGGTCTGCGACGGCGAACCGGACTGCTCTGACGGCTCGGACGAGTTGCCGGACTACTGCGCTCCTTGACGGAGGCAGCTACTTCGGCACGGTCCAGTAGCAGCGCCGTAGGAGAAGCAAGCGGGGGTGAAATCTCGACGAGCGAGCGGCGACCGAGCGGCGACCGAGCGGATGGCGGCGCTGGCGAGTCGCTGAACGGCACTTGGGTGTGGTGGCGAACCCTTCGGTGCTGGCGAAGAGCGTCCACGGTGGCCAGCGCGGACCGAACTGGTCGCGGTGGTCGAGTTGCGCGCGCACCTTGGCAGTACCGCCATCGGTAATCGGCGGCGCCAGAGGTGCGTTCGCCCGGGGCTACGTTCAGGGTGTGCTCAGAAGAGCTCGCCCTGTGTCTGCTCCTCACTCGGTGGCGGGTCGAGCTCACCCAGGGTGCGCCGCACCGCGCGGGTCTTGTAGTAAGGCGGATCGCGGGCGGGGGCCATCCCGGGTGCTTCGGTGGGCTCACCGAGGTGACGCAGAAAGCGCGCGACGCTGCTGGGCTTGGTGACGAGTGCGATGAGCTTCATGCGGCCGGAGCACTTGGAGCAGGTGCACCCAGACCCATGACCAGGCACAGCACTGCGCCGTGCGTGCCGAGCCGCTCGTGGGAGAAGAACCGTGGAGCCTGCTGCACGACGAGGGCTCCCGAGCCCAGGCCGAGCATGGCCAGGGACACGAGCATGAACGCGTAGTAGTAGCCGACCGTCGCGGTGAACAGCCGCGACAGCACGATCTGTGCGATCAAGAGCGCGGCGGTCACCAAGGCAAACGCGACCATCTGCAAGCGGAAGGACCGGCGCTCATTCATGGGCGCGCACCCTATCCCGATTCCGTACCAAGAACCACGCCTGCAGTCATCCGGTCGATGCCGAGTGCGGCCAGCACCCCTCCGGCGAGCGGCCCGTTGCCACCCACTCCACGTCCTTGATCTTCTTCCTCCCCAGCACCACGAGCCCCCCATCCCTGCCAATGCTCCAGAGCATCCGTGACGCCGGGGGCTCTACCGTCAACCG
>CAZSVU010000082.1:0-27192 GCA_964610275.1 uncultured Polyangiaceae bacterium
CGCGGAAGAGCGAGTTGATCGATGTGGACGTCCCCTGCATCACGGCAAGACAGATGGCGTGATGTTCGTGCAGTGCGGGTACCCGTGTCCATGTGTGCGGTAACGCGGGTCGTGCGGCGCCCCTCGCCCCAGCCCCCGAGACGTCTCGATTCCTCGCCACGCCCCATCCACTCGGCCGTTTCCCGCCTATTCCGGAAAGGTCTTGCCAGGCTCCGAAGAGACCGTTAGCTGCGCCCCATGGATGTGGTGCTGCTGTCTCGGCTGCAATTCGCGCTGACGATCATGTTCCACTACCTGTTTCCGCCGCTCACCATCGGTCTCGGCCTGATCATGGTGATCAGCGAGGGGTGGTTCTTGAAGACCGGCGATCGGCGTTACGAGTCACTGGCCAAGTTCTGGTCGAAGCTCTTCGCCGTGACCTTCGCGGTGGGGGTGGCCTCGGGTATCGTGATGGAGTTCGAGTTTGGGACCAACTGGGCCAGCTACTCGCGCTTCGTGGGGGACGTGTTCGGCTCGGCGTTGGCGGCCGAGGGTATCTTCGCCTTCTTCCTCGAGTCCGGATTTCTGGCGGTGGTCGTCTTTGGCTGGGGCCGCGTGTCTCCGCGGATGCACTTCTTCGCCACCCTCATGGTTTGTCTGGGAACCATGTTCTCAGCGGTGTGGATTGTGGTGGCCAACTCCTGGCAACAGACCCCAATGGGCCACCACATCGTGGGGGAGGGGCTCGCCGCGCGCGCCGAGATGGCGGACTTCTGGGCCGTGATCTTCAACCCGTCGAGCGTGCATCGACTCGTGCACGTGCTGCTCGGAGCGTTCCTTCAAGGCGCGTTCTTCGTCATGAGCATCTCGGCCTGGTACGTGCTCAAACGGCGCCACCTCGATCTCAGCCGGCGAGGGTTCGACATCGCTCTCGGAGTGGCCGCTGCCGCGAGTCTTGCCATCCTGGTCTCGGGACACGGGCAGGCACAGAAGGTGGCCGAAACGCAGCCCGCGAAGCTGGCGGCGTTCGAGGGGCACTACCGCACGAGTTCCCAGGTCCCCCTGTACCTTGCGGGACTTCCCAACTCCGAGACCGAGGCAGTCGAATACGGCATCGCCGTCCCCCAGGCACTCAGCCTGCTCGTCCATGGGGACGCGGACGCGACGGTCATCGGGCTCGACCGGTTCGCACCCCGCGATCGACCACCGGTTGGACTCTGTTTTCAGAGCTACCACGCGATGGTGGCGCTGGGGACGCTCTTCATTGGGCTGACTCTGCTGGCTCTGCTCCTGCGTTGGCACGGCAGCCTGTACGAGCGCCGCTGGGTGATGTGGGCGTTCGTGCTCGCGGTGGTAGGTCCGATCGTCGGCAACCAGGCCGGCTGGGTCGCGGCGGAAGTCGGACGGCAACCGTGGGTGGTCTATGGGCTTCTGCGCACCGAGGACGCCGTTTCCAAATCAGTTCCCGCCGATCAGGTCCTCGTCAGCATCGTTCTCTTCGGCTTCATCTACACCGGACTGCTAGCGTTGTGGGTTTTCGTGTTGCACTCCAAGATCGCCAAGGGCCCGCACGAGCCGGACGGAATTCCCTCGAGCACGGGCCGACCCGGCGAGCTCCTTGCGGCTGCTGCGACACGCCAGGCACACGGGCACGGTTCAAACGAAGAGGAGTAGCGCGGTGGACCTCAACCTCGTCTGGTTTTGTCTGCTGGGGATACTGCTCACCGGCTACGCGATTCTGGATGGATTCGATCTGGGGGTGGGCACGTTGCACCTGCTCGTGCGCGACGATCGCGACCGCAGGATCCTGATCAACTCCATCGGCCCGCTCTGGGACGGCAACGAGGTTTGGTTGGTGACGTTCGGCGGCGGGCTCTTTGCCGCGTTTCCCCACGCCTACGCCACCGCATTCTCCGGCTTCTACTTGCCGTTCATCTTGCTCTTGGTCTTTCTCATCGGCCGCGCGGTCTCGATCGAGTTCCGAAGCAAGCACTCGGCCCGGTGGTGGCGGAGCTACTGGGACTTCTCCTTTGCCGCGGCCAGCACCCTGGCCGTCTTCATGTTCGGTGTGGCCGTGGGCAACGTCATGGCCGGGATCCCCATCGGAGCGGACAAGGAATTCGCCGGTACCGTCTGGGACTTGCTCGGTGCCTATCCACTGCTGGTGGGAGCATTGGCCGTCGCGGCCTGCGCCCTGCACGGGTCCATCTTCCTGTTTCTCAAGACCGAGGGCGCGCTACAAAAGCGCATTCGGCGGTGGATGATGCCGGCGTATCTGGCGTTCCTGGCGCTGTACGTCGCCGTCAGCGTGGCCACGCTGCTCACGGTCCCGCACGCCACGGAGAACTTCCGACGCTGGCCTGCAGCTTGGATCGTGGTGGTGCTGAACCTCTTGGCGGTGGCCAACATCCCGCGCGCCATCCACCTGGGGCGACCGGGGTACGCCTTCGTGTCGTCTTGCTGCACGATCGCCGCGCTGAACTTCCTCTTTGGCATGGCGCTCTTCCCGAACCTCTTGGTATCCAGCCTCGGTGCCGAGCACAACCTCACCATCTACAGCGCTGCGGCCGGTCAGAATACTCTCACCGTGATGAGCATCATCGCCGCCATCGGCATCCCCTTCGTCGCCACCTACACGGCCATCGTCTACTGGGTGTTTCGAGGGAAGACGAAGCTGGACGATTTCAGCTATTGAATGGGGGAACGCGAATGTCGGTCACCAGTTGGAAATGCGCTGTGCGCGGACCGCTGCTGCCAGCGCACGAGCGACCCTGCTTGCGAGATCGTCGCTCCCACGAGCCGTCGCGATCCAGGCCTGTGGTCTGATGTCCGGTTCGCATGGCGTTCTGCCGGAGCAAGCACCGCTCCGCGGACTTGCTCCCCCCAGGAGTCCGACCCTCTCGCAACCGCTGGCTCGGGACGAATCCTCGAACGATCCTGCCGGCGAAGCAGGGCTCGGGTGTGGCGTTGCCCAGGAAAACCTCGGGGATATGCGCCGGGCTTGACTCGGCACGGGGTGTGTCGGAAACCGAGGCACCCCCATACTTCCGCCCGTGTGACGCCACCCCTGTCGAGGGCTCTTTGCGAAGCGCGGCAGCCACTCGGGTCCACGTTGGGCCCCGCCGCCCCCCGGCGGTTTCGGAGAAGACGATGCTCGAAAAACACCCCACCTTTTCTGGCGTTTCCGGTCCGGTGCTGGTCGTCGTGCTCGACGGCTTTGGGCTCAACCCCAAGACGGTGGGTAACGCCATCGCGAATGCATACACGCCGTACATCGACCGGTTGATGGCGAAGTACCCCAACACTCAGCTCAAGGCTCACGGCAAGGCCGTGGGCATGCCCTCGGACAAGGACATGGGAAACTCCGAGGTGGGGCACAACGCCATGGGGGGCGGCATGGTCTACCACCAGGGTGCCGCCCTGGTGAGCGAGGCGATCGCGTCGGGGCGCCTGTACGAAGCCCAGGCCTGGCGCGAGATCGCGGGCAATGCGCGCGAGCAGGACGGCGCCCTGCATCTGATCGGCCTCTTCTCCGACGGCAACGTGCACTCGCACATCGATCACCTCAAGGCGCTGATCGTTCGCGCCAAGGAAGAGAAGATCGGCAGGGTGCGTGTGCACACGCTACTCGACGGTCGAGACGTCCCCGAAACCTCGGCGCTGGAGTACATCGAGCCTTTTGAAGCCTTCCTGGCCGAGGTCAGGGACGCTTCTTTCGACGTCCGGATCGCCAGTGGTGGCGGCCGCATGGGCGTGACCATGGACCGCTACGAGGCAAACTGGTCCGTGGTCGAGACCGGGTGGAAGACACACGTGCTTGGCGAAGGGCGGCTGTTCGACTCGGCCAAGCAGGCCATCGAGACGCTGCGCAACGAGAGCAACGCCATTGACCAAGACCTGCCCGCGTTCGTCATCGGCGAAGCGGGCAAGCCGGTGGGCCCCATCGTGGACGGAGACAGCGTGGTGTTCTTCAACTTCCGCGGCGACCGCGCGCTGGAGATCACGCGAGCGTTCGAGAGCAAGCAGTTCGACAAGTTCGATCGAGTTCGGCATCCGAAGGTCTGCTACGCCGGTATGCTCGAGTACGACGGCGATCTGAAGATCCCCAAGCGCTACCTGGTGCCTCCACCCCACATCAAGAACACGCTGGGAGAGAACCTGGCACGCAGTGGCGTCAGCCAACTGGCCATTTCGGAGACCCAGAAGTACGGCCATGTGACCTACTTCTGGAACGGCAACCGAAGCGGCAAGTTCGACGACAAGCTCGAGACGTACATCGAGATCCCGTCGGATGTGATCCCCTTCGAGCAACGTCCCTGGATGAAGGCGGCCGAGATCACCGACCGCCTCATCGCCGAGCTTCGCACGGGCAAGTATCGGCATGCGCGCGTCAACTTTGCCAACGGCGACATGGTGGGGCACACCGGCATCTACGTGGCTGCGCGCACCGCCATCCAGACCTTGGACATTTGCCTGTCCCGGCTCTTGCCTGTGGTCGACCAGCTCGGTGGTATGGCCATCGTCACCGCCGACCACGGCAACGCAGACGAGATGTTCGAGCTCGACAAGAAGACCAAGGAGCCGATACCGGTCGGCGACGGCTTCAAGGCCAAGACTGCGCACACGCTCAACCCCGTGCCCTGCATCTTCTACGACAACCACCATGCCGCGGCGTACCGAATCGCACCGGGGCGCGAGTTCGGCCTCAGTAACCTCGCTTCCACCATTGCGGCACTGCTCGGGTTCACGCCTTCGGCTGGGTGGGACCCGGGTATCCTCGAATTCAAACCGTGACCCCAGCTGCTGCCCGTTCGCTCGAGGTCATCGAGATCTTCGAAAGCCTGCAAGGGGAGGGGCCCAGTGTGGGGCAACCCGCCTTGTTCCTCAGGCTGGCAGGCTGCAACCTCGGCTGCCAGTGGTGTGACACGGCGTATGCCTGGGATTGGAAGCGGTTCGACCGAAAGGCGGTGAAGCGCGTCGCGTTGCCCGAGTTGGCCGAGCAGTTGCGCACCTTGCCCGGGCGGCGGCTGGTCGTCACTGGCGGCGAACCGTTGATGCAGCAGCACTCAGTCAACGAGCTGCTGTACGCGATCGAGCCGGAACGCATCGTCGAAGTGGAGACCAACGGGACCGTGGTTCCGTGTGAGACATTGCTCAGCCGGGTCGACCAGTGGAACGTTTCTCCCAAGCTCTCCCATAACGGGCAACCGCTCGAGAAGCGCATCCGGTTGGACGCGCTCCGAGCGCTACGGGATACTACAAGGGCCTGGCTGAAGCTGGTGGTGCGCAGCGAAGGCGATCTACAAGAGGCGGACGATCTGGTGACTCAGCTTGGCTGGCCCAAGTCGAGGGTGCAGTTCATGCCCTTGGCCCGCAACCGCGACGAGCACCGGCAGCGCGCAACGGCGATCGCCGACGCTTGCCTGGCTCGCGGCTATGGATTCTCACCACGCTTGCACTTGGATCTCTGGGACGGTCGGCGGGGGAAGTAGGCTCCGAAGTAGCTCCCTGTCCGTGTGCGAACCGAACGTGAGTGCGGCGGCAGGTGAACGCGCTACCCGCAAAGCCCCTCGGCGTCGCGCACCGTGTGGGTGGAATATTGTGACCGGTCGTGCCACTGCGATTGTCGCGATGGCGCCATGCGACCACGCCGGCCCGGACGGCGTCGTCCTGGTTGATACGATTTGAGACAGAGTGCTTGTAATGACTGCGGAATCATTCGGCATTGGAATTCCATGCTTCTGGCCGAAATCAAGCGGCATGGGTGGGTGGTGGCGGACCGGACACTAGCGACGGGTAGGAGAACGTGCCACTTTGCCTGACTCCGGGTACGACGGCGACCCTATTCAAGCGAACGGTCCTCAACGTGGAGGCGACGGGACTATGAAGAACTTTTTCAAGGCATTGAGCAGCCTCGTGCTTACGGGCGCGTTGCTGGCAGTCGGGTGTGGCGATGACGGCTCGTCGAGCGACAGCGAAGACGCCGGCAGCGGGAACCTCATCGGCATGGGCGGGTACACCTCGTCCAGTGGTGGAGCAATCAGCACACAGAGCGGCGGCAGCTCCACTGACGGCGGTGCCGACGGTGTGGGCGGCAGGAACTTCGGCACGGGCGGTGATGACACCGGCGTGGGCGGCAGGAACTTCGGCACGGGCGGCAACGACACCGGCACGGGTGGTGCCGACACCGGGGTTGGCGGATCGGCCGGGTCAGGGACGACGGCGGAATGTCCTGTCGCGCCTCCTCAAGACGGGGACACGTGCGATGCGGATCTGGAAGGGACCACCTGCGATTACACTGGCGTCAGCTGCACGTGTGAGCCTGCATTTGGCCCGGGCGGCGAGTGGAACTGCGACACGGCGGGCACCGGCGGCGCGGGCACCGGCGGCGCGGGCGGCGCGGCTGGAGTCGACTGCCCCGCCACTGCGCCGGACGACGGAGATAGGTGCGACGCCGAGTTGGAAGGCACCACCTGCGACTTCGGCGCCGTCTCGTGCACGTGTGAGCCTGCAGGTGGCCCGGGCGGCGTGTGGAACTGCGACACGGCGGGCACCGGCGGTGCAGGCACCGGCGGCGCGGGCGGCGCAGCTGGGGTCGAGTGCCCCGCCACTGCACCGGATGACGGCGATCGGTGCGACGCGGAGCTAGAAGGCACCACGTGCGACTTCGGCGCCGTCTCTTGCACCTGTGAGCCCGCAGGTGGTCCGGGCGGCGAATGGAATTGCAGCACGACGGGCAACGCAGGCACGGGTGGCGGCGGCGCGCCCGGAACTGCTGGTGCGCCCGGAACCGCGGGCGCGGCCGGAACCGCGGGCACGCCCGGAACTGCGGGCACGCCCGGAACCGCGGGCGCACCCGGTGACGCCGGCGCACCCGGAAGTGCCGGCGACGGTGCGGGCGGTGCTGCCGGAGGTGGCGGCGCTTCGGCTGGGATCGGATAGACGCCCAGACCCGCATCTCGGAACCTGCGAAAGCCGCTACCTCCTTCAGTGGGGGGGCGGCTTTCGCGCGTCAGAATACGACCTGCACCTGGCTCCGGAAGCGGATGTCCTCGGCGGGAAGCGAAGCGCTATCGCGGTGCAAGTAGGCTACGTCGTTCTGCCACTTGACCGAATGGCCCACGAGATACCAGCTCAGGGCAAGTGCGGTCTCCTCGTAGGAGTCGACGACCCCGGCCGCTGCATACCGGCGGGTGAGATCCTCCTGCTCTGCCGGGTCGGCCTCGGCGATGATGCGGTCGGCGCGGCTGCGCGCCGACTGTCGGAGGTCGTGCGTGAGGTCGACGCGGCTGTAGCGGCCGGCTACTTCTAGGCTGGGGAGGAACCGCCACCCGAGCTCGCCCGTCGCGCCCACGCTGCCGAGTTGCTGCAGCCCACCCTCCGGTCGGAACATTCCCGCGTAGCCCACCAGGCTCAGTGAGAACCTCTCGTACTTGAGCAGTACCTCGGTCGCCAGGCGCTCAGAGAACTCCGCGGCGGGTGTCGCATCGAAATCCCAGGCGGCGCTCAGTCCCACCAGGTGGCGGAGCCCACCGCCCTGCGCGTCCGAGTTCGTCTTCGCGTCGATATCGGGCGAGTTGTGCGAGACCCGTGCCACGACCTCGGGGTGAACGCCAGGGGGCTCGCCGGGGGTCCGGAAATTGGAAGGGCTCTCGAGCCGCTCGCCATGCGCTTCGGATATGCCCTTGGCAAAGGACGCCCGGGCGTTGTGCCCCGTGAACAGCCCGAGCGCGTAGGACCAGGGAGTGTCGTCCTTCTGGCCATTGTGCAGCATCAAACCCAGCTGGCGCTCACTGCCGAAATGATTGGCTGCGATGGGCCAGTCTGCGAACAAGAGGTGCGCGAAAGACTGCCACCGGTAGCGCGTGAACGGGACCTTGTACTGCCCCACGCGAAGCTTGACCGGTGTGGAGAAGCTGTAGTCCGCCCACACATCCATCAGCTCTGGCGACGCCGGAGCCAGGCTGAGCTGCAAGCCGAAGCGCAGCCGATCCTCGAAGAACCCGCCGCGCAGCAGCAGTCGTACCCGTCGCAGCTCCACCGCCTCTTCAGTCTTGCGGTCGTCGTCGTCCCAGCGCTCCCCGCCATTGGTGACCGTGGTCCGGAGCTGTCCGGCAAAGCCGAGCTCCAGGTTCGAGCCATCCTCCGCGGTAGTGCGGAAGGGTTGGAGCTTGCTCCGCGGCGGCATGCCAGCCAGAGAGTTTGATCCCGCAGCAGCCGACCAGCTCGGCGTCAGCAGACCCATACTCGCCAGCAGCACGCCCAACGCGACCCGTGTCATCGCCAGTGTTTCTCCTGTGACGGTCTCGCTCACCAGCGGTCAGGGCTGCGTCGGATTCCCTCGCTCATCGACGTCGAGGCCAGAATAGCAGAAGCGTCGGTCGTCGCGCAGTGGCCAGAGTATCAGCGTTTTTGCTACATCGCGCGGTGGGATCGCCGCCGTGTGGTGGCCCGCCGAGGTCCCCGTTAGTCTTCGCGGTGATGATTCGAGCCGGCAACCGGGCGATGCGACGTGTGGGGGCGCTCGATCTTCTTCGGGCCGGTCGGGCTCGTGGTCACCCACGACGAGTACGCGGGCCAGCGTGCGGGTCGGTTGACCTCAGTGCTCGGTGCGGTGGGGTTCTGAACCGGGCCAACGCATGGACTCAGCGCAGTTGCTCGGACACCTTGCCGCCCCCACCGCGCTTGCGCAACCGCCAATGCAGCGCTGCCGGCATGACCAAGAGAGCGGTGGTGATGCAGGCGATCTCACCGGCGATGGCGTAGCGCCCGAACGACTGCAGCGCTTGATTGTCCGCAACCAGGAGCGAGCCGTAACCCAGGATGGTGGTCAAGCTGCAGAGGAAGACGGGACCGCCCGCCGAACGTACGCCGGCGGCGACGTCACCGCCGTGGGCGCGCATGCGCTCGTAGAGATTGATCGCGTATTCGACGCAGATGCCGAAGATGAGGGGAATGGCGACGAAGTTGAGAAAGTTCAGTCGCGTGTCGATCCAGGCTGCGCCCCCCACCGTGTAGAGGACGCCGCAAAGAAGTGACCCGATCACGGCCACCGCAGGAAGCACGCGACGCGTGACGGAAAGTGTCACCGCAATGACCACCAGGAAGGCAAAGAGCGTTGCCCGCGGGCCATCGCGCTCCATCGAGCGAATCATTTCAGCGAACACGGTGGCCCGGCTCGCGTTGGGGACCACTCTTCCGTCCGGCAGCTTCACGCCTTCGAGGATGTCGGCGATCTTGAGCAGGTTCTCACCCCGGCTCTGTGACACCTTGCGGTTGAGGTAGACGTAGAGCGGAGTGCCGACGCGGCCGTCGCGTTCCGAGAAACGGGCGCGGATCAACTCCGGGAGATCCTTCGGCTCGAGCGGTCGTAGCCAATCCGGCGGGCGCCACTCCTTGGCGATCTCGAGGTCCTTGCCCTTCAGCCTGCTCATCGACTTGTCGATGTGCGTGCGGATCTTCGCGAGCACCGCGAGCTTCTGCTCGACCGCCTTGGGCGTCCCCCCCAGTTGATCATGGATGGTTTCCACGCGCTGGATGAAGGTGCCACCCGTGAGCTGTCGATCGCGCTCCAGCAAGCTCCGCTTGACGTCGAGAACCTGACTGACATCGTCAGCGAGCACCAGGTACGGCGAACCGCGCGAGCCGAATATCTCGTCGGACTTCTTGCTCCACTGTCCTGCGCCGTGCTGCTTGCTGCGCTTGCTCTTGAGCTTGGCGAAGTTGTACTCCCACGGGTCTTTCAAGTAGCTCGGCAGCGGCGCCGCAGCCACCACCGCCAAGATGGCCGCACCCACCAGTACGGCGCGAGGGAATCGCTTGCCCGTCAGGCTGATCATCCCTGCCAGCGGAGCGCGGACTGCCGGAGGAGGTTTTCCGTCAGTGGCTCGCGCCGCGCGGGATCTGAGCCGTTCGACCACCACGATGGAAGCCGGCAGGATCGCAAAGGTGGTCACCCAGCAGGTCACCATGCCGACGCCACCAATGAGCCCGAATTCGCTGAAACCCCGAAAGCTGGTCAAGAGCAGCGACCCGAACGAGCCGCTGGCCGCGAGCGCCGCCAGCCAGGTGCCTTTGCGACAAGTGACCGCAGATTCCACCAGCGCGTCCTCGACCCCGTCGCCCGCTCCGCGGCGTTCCCGGTACCGGGCCAGGTAGACGATGCCGTGATTGATCCCGTTGCCCGCGATGATGGCGGTGAGAAACCCAGTGGCTGCGTTGAGATAGCCGTACGCGCCCATGGCGGCCGAGAACGCCAAGCCGCAGCCAGTCGCAACGCACAGGCCGATGTGCCAGAGCGACAGCAGGGATCGGAAGAACACGACGATGGAACCGAGCAGCAGGGTCGATGCCAGGATGGACACGAACGCAATGTCGTTGGCCAGCGCATTCCGCTCGGCGATGGCGTTGGGGATGTCGCCCGCGTAGCCCACCTGCAATTCGGAATGGAACTGGCGCGGGTTCACCTCCGCGACGGACGCTCTGATGCGCTCGAGAAGCTCGTCGCTGCGGAACTCACCCATCCCGGCCGCGGGAGAGCGGACGAGAAGCGTGAAGATGGTCCCGTCCGAGCTCCGAAAGTATCCGGTTGGGAAGCGATCCAGCTTCTCGACCCGGGCCTTCATCTCGCGTTCGAAGCGCTCCAGCGCCGTTTCGTTCGTTGGGGGGGGCGCCGGCTGCTTCGCTGTGGGCGCGTCCGGCTGGGTCGGAGCCGCGGCCTGCTTGGGCGAGGCTGCACTGCCGCCTGAGTGCTCGGTTTCCTTGGCCAACTGTTCGTCGACTACCGTCTCGCAGGGATCGTCCAGATCCAGATAGCCGGGTTGAGCCTGCTTTCGAGCTCGGTCCAGCTCACACTCGATCAACAGGAGGTCCCGACGCGAAGCGAACAGCCAGCGCCACTTCTCGTAGAACGCGCGCGCCTCGCCGGGACCATGCTCGACCGAGGGCACCTGCCCAGGGCCGAACTTCCTGATGCGCGCTTCCAGTGCATCGATGGCGCGGCGGTTTGCCCTCGGGTCTGGCGACTGCACCATCACGAGCACGGTGGACCCGCTGCCCCCCTTGCGCTTCAGCGTGCCGCGGAACCGCTTCGCAGTGTCGCTCTCCGAGGGGAGTAACTCGACGAAGTCGCCGCGGATGTTTCTGAAGAGCTGACTGGCGTACGTCCATGAGCTCGTGAGCACCGCCAGCGTCACGGCGAAGAACAGCCACGGACGGCGCGCGGCGACTCGGGTGAGCGCGGCGATCCAACGGTCGAACCGCGGCCTGGGCGTCGAGGAGGTGCTGGCGCTGTGAAGGTCAGCTGGCATGGTCGTGGTCAGTGCCGGATCGCCGCGGCTGGATAGCATGGTTGCATTCTTGGTCCGCACCGCAGGACCTCTTTGCCGTCGGGCCGCACCCTGACCTGGAGCTCGCCCCAGCAGATCTCATGCGTTCAGGGTTCGGGCTTCGAGAGGCGAATGCAGTCAGGCTAATTTCCACCAGATTCGACGGTGATTTGGGCGTCCAGCGCGCGACGAGCACCGTGCTCAGGGTTCACAGGTGTGAAGAATCCTCACACCTACGATCCGACTGGCACTCCACTCAGCAGCTGTTCGTACAGCTCAAAGAGCTTATCGAAGTGCTCCTCGGTCGAGGGCTCGGCTGCTCCAGTGATTCGCGCGGCTCGGCTGAGCTCCTCGGCTGGTCGGCCGAGGAGTCGCCCGATGGCTGCTGCCACGTCCTGAGCCGTTCCCAGCGAAGGGTAGGTTTCCGTGCACTCCGGAACCGCGAACGCAGCCGCTCCGCCCGCATCTGGAATGACGATTGGGGTCCCCGAAGCCAGGGTTTCAGCCAGAATGAAACCGTAGGTCTCGCATCGCGACCCATGAACCAGCGCGTCGACGCTCGCCAACATGGCAGCGTACTGAGCTCGATCCTTGGTGAACGAGAGGAATGTTGCGGCCGGCATGGTCTGTGCTTGGGCTTCGAGATTTGGGCGCTCCGGCCCATCTCCGAGAACCACCAGAGCAATAGGTCTGCCTTGAGCCAGCTGAACGATCGCTTCGACCAACAAGCCCTGTCGCTTGTCGACGGCCAATCGGCCGGTGATCAGCAGCAGGCGCGCGTCGGGGTCGTCTGCCAGCGGCCCGAGGAGTTCCCTGCGCAGCTCGGGATCCCGTCGGTTTGGCCCGAAGTCCTCATGCGAGATACCAAACGGGACGGTCTTCACGCGGGGGCAACGCCGCGCCCTCAATTGTCGTTCGAGCCAATGCCCCGCCACCACCGTCACATCGCAGCTTCGGCTGATTGCTCGCATCCAGGCGTAGGAGGCCCCGACGGCTCGCTCTGCAGCGCGGGGCGACAACCAGCGATGAGCGGTGGGTTCGACGTAGCAGCCGATCGGGTCGGAGTGATAGACGTACGCGCGCACCGGGACTCGCCGGAGCGTTCGCGCCACCAGCGCCGGAATGAACGGACTGCTGATCTGGAGCACGTCGGGGTTCTCGCGCTTCGCCAGGCTGCGCATGCGGTCGACGCGCCACGGCCAATGGTAGGTCGGGTCGTAGGGCATGGCCGGTGCGGCGTAGCGAACCACCCGCGCACCGTCGAGCATGAGCGTTTCGTCGCGAGGCCCCGGCGCCACCACCACGACTTCGTGTCCGCGCTCGGTCGCGGCACCAGCAAGCTTCCCCAGATACGAGCGAACCCCTCCACCCCTCTCTGAGAAAAACTCGCATAGATCGAGGATCTTCATGTCTTCGCGTGTAACAGAACCCGCCTTGCTTGGTAAGTCCGGAGCTGCTGGCTCCTGGGTCCGGCGGATCGGGCTGCTCAATGACTACGTGCGCATCCCGTACGCCAACGGCTCGTCGTTTGCGAGCCAGTTCCTCTACCGGGAGTTCACCGCCCGGGGGCAGCACGTCACCGTGGTGGGCCCGGGCGATCCCAACGCGGGTCCGAGTGAGCTGCCGCGCAACCACGTTTGCCTGCCGAGCTTGCCCCTACGTAACCATCCCGGAGTGCAGGTGGCCCTGCCCACCCGGCGTGCTCTGGCCCAGGTTGTGGACCAGCGGTTTGACGTCGTCATCGCTCAGACCTGCAACGCTTTGCTCGAGCTCGGTGCCTGGCTGCGCGCCAAGCACGGCGTGCCGTTTCTGTCCGTCAACACCGTGCACATGCCCAGCGTGTACAACGTGATTCTGCCGGATCGCCTCAACTCGAGCCGATGGGTCAACAAGCTGTTCGCCGACGGCATTATTCCCATGATCGAGCGAGCGACGGCCGACAGCTACAACGCGGGTGACGGACTCATCGTGCTCAGCGATGCACTGAAGACGTATTGGCGCGATCGTGGCGTCACCGTTCCGATCCACGTGATTCCCCGCGCGGTGGAACCGAAGATTTTCGATGTCGTCACGAATGAGGATCCCTTCCCGCATACGGCCCGGCGCGGGGGGCGGCTCCTGTGCGTGTGCCGACACACCCGAGAGAAGGGCGTGCGCAGGCTGCTCGAAATCTTCGCGCGCTGGATTGCGCCGGCCGTGCCCGAGGCCACGCTGACTCTGATCGGTGATGGTCCGGACCATGACGCGTTCCGTGACGCGGCAGTCGAGCTCGGCGTCGCCGATCGCGTCTCCTTCCCGGGTGAGCTGCCCGTGACCAGCATCCCAGCCTGGTACCGGCACGCCGATCTGTTCGTCTACACGTCCCTGTCGGAGACGTACGGTCAGGTCGTGAGCGAGGCGCAGTGGTGTGGTCTGCCGGTGGTGGCGCTCGCCGACGGTATGGGCGTTTGCCAGCAGGTGCAGGACGGTGTCAACGGCGTGTTGGTCGACACGTCGCAAGAAGACGAGCTGGTCAACTGGCGGTTCGGCAGCGAGGCCGTGGCCCTGTTGCGCAATCGCGGCCGGAGGCGCGCGCTGGCCGCGGGGGCAGAGCGAGTGGCCAAGGAGCGCTGCCTGCCCGATCGATGTGTCGCGCGCTACTACGAGGCGATGGATTCGGCGCGTCGGCACCACCAGGCGACGGCGCGGCAACGCGTGGGTCGGCGGCCGGAGAGCATCCTGGCACGTTGGACGGCCCTGCACTTCGCGGTGGCCGGGCTCGGGTGCATTCGCCCTCCAGCCGTGGTGAATCGACATGGGCGCCGGCAGCCGACGTGGGAAGCCTTCGAGCCCGCGCCGGAGCGCGAGAGCAGTACGTCCATCGTCGTCCCCACGACCGTGACCACCAGTGCATCCGGTGGACAGGCAGGGGGTGGGGAAGACGACGAAGCCCGGGTCGGAGCCTAGGCCAGGCTGGTTTTTCGGCTGCTGAGTTTGTTCAGTAATTCTGCGCCTCTTCAGGGGAAGAGCGCGCAGGCCGATGGGCAGCAGTAGTGGTTGGGGTTGCGGCGCCGCGCGCTCTGTTCAAACGCTGGTTCCGATGTTGGGACCAAAGTCGCGTTTGCCTGCGGCGATCGCCCTGCTGGGGACCATCCTCGGCTTGATTTTCGCTGTGAACTCAACTCTGGACTACGCGGCGCACCTCGACCGCCGCCTCCACGACGTTCACTGTAGCTTCGTCCCTGGAGCGCCAGCCAAGGCGGAGGCCGAGTCGTGTCGCGCAGCCATGTACTCGCCCTACTCGGCCGTGCTCAAGGACAGCTACTGGGGCGGCATACC
The DNA here is from genome assembly GCA_964610275.1 of uncultured Polyangiaceae bacterium. Taxonomy (GTDB): domain Bacteria; phylum Myxococcota_A; class Polyangia; order Polyangiales; family Polyangiaceae; genus JAFGBI01. The sequence continues at coordinate 14,625 of CAZSVU010000082.1, forward strand.
CATCACGCTTTTCGCGCTCGGGTCATTCGCGTTCTTTGCCGGGTACTGTCTGTACCTGCTGATCGCCGGGCAGCGGGCACCCAAGCTGGCCGTGGGGTTTTTCGCCGCGGTCTCGCTGACCCCATCGATGGTGTCGCTGTACATGCTTTTCATCTCGGTGATGAAGCTGGGGGTCATCTGCGAGACGTGTGTCGGGCTCTACGTCTCCTCGGCGTTGGTCTCGCTGGGCGGGCTGCTGGGGCTGTTGACCCTGCGTGCGACCCCGCCAGCGCCAGACGGAACGCCCGCACCGGCGCGCCCCGCCATGAGCCTGCTCTTCCCCGTCGCGTGGCTGGCGGCGCTGGGCTTCACCACCCTCCTGCCCTCGGCTGTGTATGCCAGCTCGGTCCCCGACCATCGGCCCTACTTGACCAAGTGTGGCGAACTCAAGCGCGCCGACGCGGACAAGGACCAACTGATCAGGGCGGCCTCGCCCAGGGCGGTGCGCTCGGCCACCCTGTTCGAGGACCCACTCTGCGTCACCTGCAAGTCCCTGCACGAGCGCATGGTGGACGAGGGGATACTCGACCGCCTCAGTCTGCGCCTCGTGCTGTTCCCGTTGGATGACAGCTGCAATTGGATGCTCGACCGTCCTCTGCACCCTGGTGCGTGCACCGTATCCAAGGCAGTGCTCTGCGGTAGAGAACGCGGCCTGCAGGTCCTCGAGTGGGCGTACGACGAGCAGGAGTATCTGACCCGGGCCGGCAAGCGCAACGATGCCACGGTCCGCGCGGTCATCCAGGAACGTTGGGGCAGTGACATGATCAGTTGTATCGATGCCCAGGAGACCAAGGTCCGACTGAATAGCCACCTGCACTTCGCCTCGGACAACAACGTTCCCGTTTCCACCCCGCAGGTCTTCTTGACCAAGCAACGGCTCTGTGACGAGGACACTGACATTGGCCTGAGGTACACCCTCGACCAGCTGGCCCCCGAGGTGCTGCGATGACCGCCGAACAGAGTGGGGTGCCTCGGTTTGTCGCGCCGCTGCTGGGTGTGGCGACGGTGCTGGTCATGCTGGCGGTGGTGTGCCTGGCTGTTTTGGTCAGCGTGCGAAACGCTGGCGAGCGGCTGCTCCGACCAGAGGCCGAGAAGCCCAAGGTCGCTGTCGCAGACCACGCCGAGGTGGCGTACTGCACGCCTCGTTTCAAGGAAGTGCTGGAGCGCGTGCTCCATTCCTGTGGGCTCACTGAGCAGGGCGGCCGCCGCGGATGTCGCCCGGCCGACGTCAAGACGTTCGCCAGCATCAGTGACGATGACTTCAACGCTCTGTTCACGCCGCTGAAGCAGCGCGGCGCCGTGCTGATGTTCGACGTGGGCAAGGATGAGCTCGACGAAGGCGCCCGCAAGCTCCTGCAGGCGCGCTGGATCGAGCGCCGGGGAGCTCGCTACTTCTTCGTGGTGGCACGCGCTTCCAAGACTGGCACCCAGGCCAAGAACCGAGCGCTGTCGCATCGACGTGCCAACTCAGTGATGTACTTTGTCAAAGAGCAGGCGAAGAACGACCCCGACGTCGACAAGAAGGTGGGGCTACTATGGCTGGGCAACGAGTTTGCACAGCTTTCGAAAGAGTACTGCGATTGGCCCAACTCCCGACCGGACAAGAAATGCGACGAGGACGCCATCAACCGAACCGTTTTCGTATCGTGGGTAGACTGCCGGCTGTAGTCGTCGCCGCCTGGTTGTGCACCGTCGCAGGAGCCTGCAACCAGGAACGCAAGGCGCCACCCGCACCCAAGTCGCGGAGCGCCGCGGTCGAAAGCACGGCAGCGACCCCAGCTCAGCCAAGCGCGCCCGCGCGTGCGTCGGCACGCCCGGTGGCCAAGCCGCGTCGTGCCATGTGTGGTGGACGACTGAAGCCCGGTGGCAAGGAGCCCCCCAGCGGTGAGCTCGATCGAGCCAGCGCGCCCGGAGAGGCCATGCCGGCAAGCAAGCTGCCGGTGGGCGCAGGGAAGTGGACGTGGGTGAACTTCTGGGCGGCGTGGTGCGTGCCGTGCAAGGAAGAAATTCCCCGGCTGCAGTCCTGGGAAAAGCGTCTCAACCAGGCGGGCATGTCATTTCGGCTGCAATTTGTCTCGCTGGATGACGACGAGCGTCAGCTTAGGGAATTTCTCCGGACCCAACCCAGTGGTGGCCTCAAGGCCACCTACTGGCTTCGTGAGGGGAAGGCGCGCGAGGAGTGGCTCAAGGATGCGGGCATCGCGGCGGATCCCGAGCTGCCGGTGCACCTGCTCATCGATGGGCAAGGCCGAGTGCGTTGCGTGGTCAACGGCGCGGTCGAGGATGGCGACTACGACCAGTTGGTCGGCTTGCTGCGCGGCTGACCGTCCCGTGTGATATCGTCCTGCCTGGTGTCAGTTCTGCCCCGCCGGAGGGAGTTTCCCTGCCCGCTACCGTCATCAAGAAACTGCTCGAGCTGAGCCACGAGGGACGTTCGGGTGTCCTCGATATCGACGGTGAGGGTGTGTGCACGGTCGTCTACATCCTGCGCGGAGTCCCGGTGTTTGCCGAAGAGGGAACGTTGGGCGAAACGCTGGGGCGCATTCTCATGCGCGAGAAGGTGCTCACGGAGGCGCAATACGCCCAGATTATCGACCACATGACCAGCAGCGTGATGGGCGCCGAGCAGATGCGCTTTGGTGAAACGGCGATTGCCCTGGGATTTTTGACTCCGGAGCAGGTCAACGAGGCGCTCGCGAAGCAGGTTCGCCGCAAGATCGTCCGGTGCATCGAATGGGAGAGTCCCAGCTGCGTCTTTCGCGACGCGGTGGATCAGCTGGACGGCATCGCGCGCTACCCGTGTGCGGTCGAGCCGCTCGTGCTGCGGGCAGTCCGACACATGTTCACGGAGGAACGCGTCACGCGGATCCTCGAAGGGAGCGCAGCCCAATACCCGGAGCTCGCTGCACCTGCGGACGAGGTCAGCGCGCGATTCAAGATGGATGCGGCCGAGACGGCGTTCCTGAAGACCATCGACGGGACACAGAGTGTGTTTCAGCTGATCTTTGCCGCGCCGGTCGATGGCCTCCATGCGTCCCAGTTGCTCAGCGTCCTGCTGGTGGCGGATGCGATTCACCTGCGCGATGAGCCTCCACCGGACTCGGTACCAGGCGAGGCTGCGGCTGCCGTGCTCGTCGGGGGCCCAGACGATCCGGATGCGGTGCCCAGCACGGCACCCGGTTCGACACCGCCGCCGCCCACCGAACGCCATGCGCCACCCCCGAGCGATGCGGTTCGAGCGGCGGCCCGCCAGCGCCTGGCTCGGCGACTCGCGCGCCCCAAGTCGCCAGGTCGCGCCGGCCCCCCGCAGGTTGAGGCGCGGAGCGCTCCCGCCCCCAAGTCGATTCCGCCGCCAGCCAAGCAGGCGCGCCTTCGCGCCGAGCAGCTGTTCAAGAGCGGACAGGTGCACGTGCGCAACGAACGTTGGCCCTTGGCACTGCAGGACCTGCAGCAGGCCGTACGCCTGTACCCGGGAGCAATGGAATATGCGTTGTATGCGGATTGGGCGAAGTTCCAGACGCTGACGGATCCGGGCGAGATGACGCAGTTACGTGGAGAGCTGGAGGAGCAGGCCACCCAGGCGCTGCGGCAGGACAAGCAGATGGCGTTCGCGCACCATGTGCTCGCCCAGGTGCGCCTGATGCAAGGCGACGAGAAGGCTGCGCTCCGGGCGTTCCGGGCGGCTGCCAAGCTGGATTCGAACGACCGGGTGGCGGCGCGCTACTATCGGATGCTCAATCGAAAGCTCGGCTGAGCCCGCGCCCCGGCGGCCGAGCCCGGGTCAGGGAAACTTCAGCGTGAGGACGTAGGCCTTCCAGCGTTGCTCGAAAGCCGCCATGTCCTTCTCTCCGAGCACCCCTACCAGCGTGGCGTACCCGCTCGGATCCTCTCGGTGGTGGCGACGCATCTCCCGCACGAAGCGCACCAATAGATCGCGCTCCTGGAGGTAGTGGAGCAGGTACCTGGACTGCGCGTAGTTGGTCCCGGGGTCCCGCTCATAGAACTGGGTGCTCGACGTAGCCGTCAGCTGCCGAAACGTCGGCAGGCTCCCCCGTCGGATGGTGGCCTGCAGGCCCGCGAGTCTCCAATTCGTCAGACCGATGATGTGTCCGTCTCGCTCCGCCGCCTGCTCGAAGAGGGATCCCAGTCCCTCGTTGAGCCAGGCCGGGCAACCCGGGAAATTGGCCTCCATGAATGGATGCACGATTTCGTGCACCAGCGTGCCACCGCCAGTGGCGATGTTCATGACGAGCGCACCCTGTCGATCCGAGTAGAAACCGTACGGCGTGGACGGAGTGTCCCCCGTCAGCATCCGTGCGTGTCGACCATAGCTTTCGGCGTTCTTCAGCAGCCAGATGTCGAGGATGCGTTTCGGATCACGCTCAAAGTAGTCGCGCTTGAGGCGCTCGACCGACCAGCGAACCGTCTGGGTCGCGCGTTGGTGCACGTGCGCCGGGGATTCGTCACCCAAGACCACGAACGGTGGCTCGACCACGACCGAGAAGCCGGGGGGCAGCCGTCGGCGCAGCTTCATGATGTGCTGCGCGTAGTCGGCAGGTGAGAACCCGCGGCTTGGAGCGGGCACGGTGATCTCGTCCGGCTCCAGTCGCAATCGGATCACGGTCCAGCGCGCAGGCTCGTACTTGAGCGGCCATAACCTGAGGAAGCGGGCGCGCGGCATGTGTCGGTAGGCGGCGTCGTCTTCTGCCGGTTCGTGGTAGATGACTTCGTCTTGCTCCGCGTCGTAGCCGACCACCAATCGGAAGTGTTCGGTGGTGTGGGGGCGATCGTCGTAGTGCGTGCACACGATGGACGGCACCCCATCGGCCAGATCGGCGTAGAGCTCGTCAAAGCGAGCCTGCAGACCCTCGGCTGAACGACTGGCTTCGACGGTGTGCCACACCGGCCCCACCTCGAACCCCAGCCGTCGGAGCGCGGTGGCGAGTTCGCGGGTGGTGGCACCCAGGCCTCGCTCCGGAGGCATGCCCGAGAGCGCGAACACCTGATCCTGGCTCACCGGCTTGCCCAGCGCCCGCAAGAACATCTCGGCGGCGGCCTCCCCGCAGAAGTCTGGCTTCTGTCGCACGTGAGGAATGTTCTCCAGGCGAACCGTCCGATAGTCGACCGGTCGCGGCGGCGTCTCGACCGGGGCCACCGAAGCAGGAACGTTCGCTGGCGAAGTCGGCCGTGTCGTCGTGCTCGACGGCGTTCGACTCGGTTGGCTGCAAGCCACCAGCAGCCCCGCTAAAACCCACGCAATCGTCCGCCGGCCGCCGACCATGACCCGTTGGACGTTTCGGACCAGTAGAAGATTTGGGCAAAAGGTCGGTCGGAGGCTCGGGGGCGTGCAGTCGCGGCGTGGGCGTGGGGCCGGGAGGGTCGACGGAAGCCTGAGGCTGGGCGAAACTTGGGTACTGTCGTCCGACTCGGACCCCAGAGCAGGTGACCCACATGAACGGCAACGTCGCAGGCGGCGGGACGCCCATTCAATGGCCGGAAAGCGAGCGGTACGCGCTCTTTGCCAAACACCCGGAGGCCCAGTTTCCCGACGGTGCGCAACTGCAGGTCGGCGCTGAGGAGGTGGCGGTGTTGCTCCGGGATGGGATGGTCGTCACGACCTTCGGTCCGGGAGCTCACGCCCTGAGCCCAACGGCAGTCCCAGCGCTGCAAATGGCCACTGACACGGCTGCGCCGGGCTTCATCCTGGGCGAGCTGTACTGGGTGTCCACGCGGCCCACCTACGGTGACAAGTTCGGCGGACGCTGCGGTGAGGTCCGCTGCCCCCGCACCGGAGCGACGGCCACGACGAGCGTCATGGGCGCCTCCGTGATCCGGGTCGCCGACCCGCCGCGGTTCGTGATCTCGGTTGCCACCGGTGGCGCGGCCGACGAGATGCTGAGATTCATCAAGGGCAAGCTCATCCACCACATCGGGGCCTGCATGGCCGAATGGGTCGCTGGCGGCTACTTCGCCCTCACCCAATTGCCCGCCGTCGGACCGCAGTTGGCCGAGGTCGTCCCCCAGCACTGCCAGGATCTGCGCGACCTCGGCGTGGAAGTGGTGAGCCTGAGCGACCTCGTCGTGAGGGTCAGCTGACCGAGTCCCGCTGTCGTGGCGAGCGTACCACGGCAATGTAGCCGCCTGGGGCGGCGGCGCCGCTACTCACACTTCTCAGGGCCGGGCTCGTAGGTCCACTCCGCCAGTACGACGTTCGTCGTGCACAGTGACCATTCGCCGGACGAGCGCACCGTGCTCGATACCAACTCGACCTCGCCGGAGGCGTTCGTCGTGCCCGTGACCGCTTCGATTGCCGGTCCGGAGAACCGGGCGGATACCGTGGCGCCCGGGACTGGCTCGCCAGGCTCGGCTGCATCGGTGATGCGCAACGTCGCCATCCCGCGGTAGCGACTTCCACCCAGAGCGGCCGTCGCGACGACCAGTTCCTGGACGTGCAGCAGCTTGGGCGGCGGGGGTGGGGGAGGGGGCACCACATCCGGTTGGGGCAGGGACTCCGCCCTGCAGCCAGCCGGCGGACTGCTCTGTATCGCGCACAAGAACGTGTCGACTTTGCGGTCGTTCTGCAGCTCGCTCCAGTCGTCGGTCAGCAACGCCCGCTCGTCGCTCGGGTTGAGCGCCCAGTAGGCCCAGTGCAGGTCGCTCACCGGCACTCCGGATTCGTTGTTCGCGGTAGCGTCGGAGCTCGACTGGATGAAGCTCACCAGCCCGGTGAACCACTGACCTCTGGAGCCGCTGCCCGTCGAGAACAGGTCGGCTTCGTCGTTGCCCGTGCCAAACTCGCTGATGAACACCGGCGCCGCCGACTGTGGCGTGTGCCCGGTGCTCGCCCACGGGTACGTTTCGTGCCCGGGCCAGACCGGTTCGAGCTCGTGCGTCAAGTACGCCCAGCGCTCGTACCAGTAGCTCGCCAGGCTGGCGCCGGCGCACGAAGACGCATAGCAGGTGTCGGGACCGACCCGCGCTTTCGCGTCGAGGGTCGGCCCATGCTCGTGCACCGCATAGACCACCTGGTTGGGGACAGGTGCCATGAGCCCCTGTGCGTCCCCCCCTGCGTTGTACACGACCGGCGCGCCGGGGCGGGTCGAGCTCCCGCGGACTCCCGCGAGGTTACTGCCCCACCCCCCATCGCGCCCGGGGTCGACGTCGGGGCTGCTCCCCCCTGCCGGATGCATGCGGACACCCTGGACGAACATCAGCAGGAACGGCCAACCGTTGGCTGCGGCATCCCCCAGCAGAGTGGTGCCGGCGCGTTCGGCGGCCAAGCGCCAGTCGCGGCAACTCGAGTCGGCCACGCATTCGGGCGCGAACGGGTTCGGATTGGGGTCGAGCGTTGGGTCGATCCCGTCGCCGGTGCCCCAGGTGGCGCCGCCGGGTGGGGATTTGTCGTCGCCGCGCGCGGTGGCGTGCGGGTCGTCGCGAAGGTCGAAGCCGAGCACGATCGGATGGCCGTCGCTCGCGAGGTAGCTCGGCGTGAGGTTCCGGGCGTCCCCCGCTCCGTACACCCAGGCCTGAATGGCCCGCCAATCCTCGATCCAGCGCTCCTCCGAGTGAGCCTCGGTGTACCAAAGACCTCCGGGTTCGACTCCGTTTCCGGCGCTCGACCGATGGTTGTCCAGAATGACGTGCAGACCGAGCGTTCCGGCGTGGTTGATGATCAGCGCCAGCACGTCGCGGGCGGATTTTCCCTGGCACCGATGGCACGCGCTCACCGAGCCCCGGTCGACCTTGGGATTGGTCTGCCACATCTCGTTGGACAACGGGATGCGGATGGTGTTGAAGCCGTGCTCGGCGACGCGGGCGAGGATGGCTTCGTAGTCGAGAGTATCCAGGCCCTCCGCCACCGCCTTGCTGGTCTCGAACCCAGACCAATTGATGCCCTCGATCCGGAACTCCTGGCCGTCCGGTGTGCGGATCTTGGCCTGATCAGTGTGCCAACCTGGTGGCAGGACCGGCAGGACCTGAGGCACCACGGGCGGCAGTTGCCGAGCGGCGCACGCTCCAACGCCCCAGCCGAGAGCCACCACCATCCACTGCGCCGGGGCAATTCTCATCGCAGTCTTTCAACCCGGCCTCTAGCACATCGGCGCCTGGCGGGCGTGGGAGGTTCGCGGATCAGCTGGCTCCGACCCGTCCCGACACGCTCGCGCTGGCCTGGACGGAGACGTTGATGCGCGTGGAGGCTCGCACGGTGCCATTGGCGGCTGCGGCGATGCAGGCCAGGGCTTGCATGCCGGCGTCGCCCACGACCTTGGGCAGCTGCGCGCCCACGTTGACGACGACCTGCGCGTCCTGCATGACGCGCTGACCGAGCGCGATCTGTGCATAGAGGAGGTTCGGCAAATTGGCCTGCAGCGTGGCGGCGAGGCGCGTCGCCATTTCGACGTTCTGGCCGGCGAACGCCTGAACCTGTGCGGGAGTGCACTGGGCGTTGAAGTTGGCGTGAGCGTTGCAGCTGGCATTGCACTCGGCGTCGGCGCTCGGTGGGGTAACCTGGCCCGCACACTGCGGCGCCTGCCATTGGCCTTCGCAGTGCGCGTGACAGGTCGTGCTGCAGCTACCGTCGCAGGTTCCCTGGCACTGCCCGGCACAGCGCCCGGCGGCGTCGTAGGCCGTGCACTGGCCCTGGCAGTTGCCGTTGCACATCCCGTCACACTGACCGATACAGCGCCCGTTGCACTGACCAGAAAGGCGGGCCGGCTCGCACTGCGCGACGATCTGACCGGGATCGACCGAAGCGTTGCAGGCACCGTCGCACTGCGCCTTGGCCTGCATGTTGGCCTGGCACTGCGGTGGAGTCACTCGAACCTGGACCTGAATCCCTTGGCGCAGGATGCCGTCGATCTGGGCCGCCACCGCACCACATGCCGCTTGGGCTTTGGCGCCGGGCTCGTCGTTCCGCGGTGCCATCTGGGCGTCGGTCAGGCCCAGGTCGTAGCCCATGCGTCGGCACGAGTCGCTGGCGAGTGTTTCCATCTGCACCGACACGCGGGACAGGCTCTTGGCGGCAGCCACGAAACCGCGAATCTTGGCGTTGGCGCGGGCGTCGGCCGAGTAGCTCAGCGTGAGGGGATCGGCGTTGGACCCGAGCTGGGGGCAAGCCGCGCCGAGACCGCCAAATTTGCTGTTGCCGGCGCAACTGGGTGCGAGGCACAGGGGGAAGACGACCAGTCCGGCGCGCAAGGGACGCAATACAGCTGATTTCATCGACGGCGACGCTACTCCGGTGAGGGACGAGATCCCAGCGTGTTCGTAAGCCGGTTCGGGAAGGCGGAGGCGCGCTGGGTGCCCGGGATCCACGGGTTTGAGTTGCCCGTCGTCCCCTCGGCAATTCAGGAGGTGGGCGGACGGGGAATGTCGTCCGTGTCTGCCGGAGAGGGTACGGCGCGTCCAGGGGCGCCCGCTTCCGCGCCCGGATCGCCGTCGAACCTTGCCTGCTCAGGCGCGCGGGCACGCGAGCCACCCCGGTTTCCGGTGCTCGTGCGGCGGCCGGACCGGCCGGACCGGCATCGACGTTGGACGCGATCGCGTCGCGCGAAGAGCAGCATCGTTGCCACCACTGCCAGCAGCAGCAGCACCGAAGCGTAGATGAAGTGCAGGTCCAAGTGTGGGGTGAGCACCGTGAAGTACTGCAGCGCACAGAGCCCCAGCAGGACCAACCACATCGCGGCCCCGTGTCGCTCCACCGGGGGCCGCCCGAGCGAGGCCCGACCACCCGGACGCCGCTCCACTGCCAGGAGCGGAAGAAGAAACACCAGATGCACGTAGTAGTTGGACGAATTGAAAAGCACCGGCACCAACAGCAGGCCGAGCAGCGCGGCGTACTCCAAGCGCTGCTTGCGCGCCAGGGCGATCACGGCCAGTACGAAGGCAGCGATGAGTGCGGAATACAGCCACAGCCGAGAACGCAAGACAGCCAGTTGCAGGTCGCTCCAGCTGGGTGTGCCTGGCGGCGCTACCGACAGAGCGGCCACGGTGTTGTCTGGACTGAAGGATACCAGGGCACGAAGACTCACGTGATTGACGTGCGGACCCTGCGCCAAGAGGGAGATCTTGTGCATCCAGGCCGTCCAGGCGTCGACGCCCAGGACCGACGTCGACAGCACCAACCACCCGCAGGCACAGGCGGCAGCGCCCAAAGCCACCTGCAGCAGGTCGTTCTGGCGAGTCCGCCAGCGTGCTACCGACGGCCATCGACCCTGCCGCTCCCGGTAGGATCGCATCCACCAGAGCGCAGGGAGAGTCAGACCGGCCAGGGCGAGCGCGGGGAACGCGCGGATCATCGCGGCCCACGCCATCAGTGCGCCAGCCAGCACCCAGCGTTCGCGGCGCAGGGCACACAGGCCGAGCCCCAAGCCCACCATCCAGTCGTGTCTCAGAGTGGCTCCGGCCCAGTTGGACCCGAACATGTAGAAGTCGGTGGCTCCGAACACCACCATGCACACCAGCATCGTCCGCAGTCCGAAGGTGCGGCCCACGAACGCGAACAGGATCAGCAGCAGCAGTGGGTCCAGGGCGCCACCCACGAGGAGCGTGGCGTCGCTGGCCGAAGTCAGCGCGAACAGCCAGTGCCCCACGGTCATCCAGACTGGGGTGGCGTTGGCGCCGTGGTCGTGGAGGCTGCCGAGATAGTCACCCGCCCCCATCAACTCGCGGAAGTACCGCATGTCCGCCTTGAAATCCTCCCAGCGCGCCGGGGTGAAGCGCTGCTGCACGGCCTCGATCTGTGGCCTGGCCTGGGCCACCGTCGTCATTCGGTGTGTCCGAAGATCGCGCAGCGTTGCCGCTGCGAGCGTGTCCAGAGTCACCGTGGGGTCGTCATCCGCATACGCCGCCACACTGGCCAGGTAGACGCCGTCGTAGCCTAACTCGGGGAAGTACTTGGCGGCCGGGTAGTACACGCGCATGTCGAAGCTGTGCACGTAGCTGGGTTGACCTGACCGGTGGTCGTGGAACTGTGCTCGTCCCAGGTTGAAGAAACACGCGAGGGCCAGCACGGCGGCTACGCTCAAGACCCCCAGGTTGACCCGGTCGTGGGCGGCGATGCGCCCGGGGGCGAAGACGTCCCGCGCCACGACCACACCGGCCACCGTCGCTGCCACCGCCCGACCGAGCGAGACATCCAGCGCGCTGACCGGCCATGATGCCTGCAGAGCGCGTAGCAATTCGTAGGCGGCCAGCAGCGGTAGCGCCGTGAGCAGGGCAATCCACCACCACCGGGACCGTCTCCGACTCAGCAGCGTCAACAGAACGAGACTGAACCCAAAGGCCAGCCACTGGCGGCCGAGGCGGGGTTCGGCGCCTTGGATTCGGAGCCCGGCGACCTCGGGTGGGAATACTGCCGGAGTCGTGCTGAACAACTGCAACTCGGTGGCCGAGTAGGCGCCGTCGCCCGCGCTCGCCACTAGGCGGACAAAGCGTCCTTTGCTGCCCAGGCGGCTCTGGTACCTGGAGCGCAGCCCCGGGGCGGACATGGCCGGAGCCCGCCACAGCGACCGAAAGTCGCGGCCATCTTCCGACACCAGGACCTCGTAGAGATCGTTGTTGTCACCCTGCACGAAGGCGGCGTCGACGGGAACGGATCGGCCGAGGTCGTACTCGACCAGCGACTCCGACGACGCCAGTATTGCCGTCTGCTCGCCGTTCCACAAACTTCCATCCGCGTCGGCCACCGCATCGGTGAGTCGGGCGGCGTGCTCGACGCCGACGACTCGAGACGGCGCGCGGTGCGCCAGCAGATTGCCGCTCGACTCCTCCGCGGGGGCACGCGCGCACGCTGCAGGCCAGACGCCGAGCCCCAGCAGCGTCAGCAAGGCCAGCGCGAGGGCCAGGGCAGGTCGGGGGCCCCGCTTCACAGGCTGCAGTTGAGCAGGCACGCGCCGAGCCTAGTTCGCGGATCAAAACGCGCAAGCGTGCGGATACAAACGAGAATCCGCGGCTGGAGGGGGTTGGTTGTGCTGGGTAGTCAGCGCAGAAACTCGGAAGAAGTCGCGTCCGCGTGCTGAAGAGTGGTGAAGGAGACGGGCGAGGTCGGGGGTGGGGGGATGGGCGAGGTCGAGGTCGTGGGCACGGGCGACCGCAATCGGCGGCAACTGGTGCTGCTGGGTCGGGCATAGCCCGCCCGGTTGCCGGGCCCCACGAAGGCCCGGCAACTTCAAGGCGGGCGGCGCATTCCTCGCTGGCGTACCGAGTACGCCCACTCGATTCGGTGCGGCGCCAGCCCACGGCGCCTCGGCTGCTACTCGTCCGCTGAGTGCCGTCGCCCGAGGGGTTGGGGATACGGCCCAAGGGACGGCGCGAGCAGGCGCGCGCCAGCTTCTGCTGGCACTGGCGCCTGCAGGGGATGGGGTGAGGCAAAGGGGACCGGCGTGGGGGTGAATTCTCCCTTGCCGGGGCGAAGGGAGAATTCACCATGACGACGCAGAGCCAACCCTCACGGCTTCCTCATCGCGGTGAGCTTCCTCGTGGACCAACTGCCCGAAGCGGTGAAGCTGATCCACGAGGACCTTTCCTG